>SLPX01000187.1 GCA_007131745.1 Myxococcales bacterium | reverse complement strand
GGCTCGTTCGATCTGTAAGCCGGTATGCAGGGTAAGCGGGGTAATGGGGTTACGGGTCGATGCAAAAACCCTCAGAGACATGAGGGATGGTCAAGTTAATCGGCAGGTTTCCGCCCACCCCGATCCTGATCAACTCCTCCAAACAGAATGCCGAAGCGTCCTCGCTGTCCCGCCCTTCCAGCCTGAGCAAAGTCTCGCCCACCGGCAACCGGTTGTGAATCCATAAAGAGTTGGAGCAAGCGCGGGTCTTGGGGAAATCTTCCAACAGGATTTCATCCTGGTACAAGTGGATCACCTCGACTTCCACGATGGGCGATGCATCGGTGCATCCCTGGCCTTCGAAGTCGTAGGAGAGAAGGAGGTCGCCGGTCATTTCTTCCCAGCCGAAAAAACCTTCCAATGGAAAATCTATCGTTATCTCGGTTTTCCGGTCCATGTGAACAATGCCCGTAGCATCACGCATCTCGCCTACCACCTGGCGGTTTCTGAGCGGAGTCGCGGAAACGGTGTATTCACCGGTGGGCATGAAGGTTTGAAGGGTTTCCGTCCAGGTTTCCTGGTAGGAAGTGCAACCGGGGTTTTTTTCGGACGTGAATCCGCCGGGGCCAACCACGCCCAGATGGACTTCCGATACACCGATATCGGAACAGGTGTCAAAAGTGCCGCCGTGCTGATCCGCGCCGTTGAGGGTCCATTTTACGACCAATGTCGTATAATCAATGTTTACCCATGTGCAGTGCGCGGAACAGTTGCTTCGAGGCCCTCCGTTTATATCCCTGCATCCGGCGGGAAGTCTGTGGGGATCCAAACCACAATCACATTGTTGGCCACTTTCCACCTTCCCGTTTCCGCACACGGGAGCGGGATCCTTGCAACCAAAAAACGGGGAAAGAAAAACCAACATAAAGAAAAACGCGAAAAAGGACGGGAACAAAGCGGAAGAGGTGGATGAACGAAAGAAATCCTTTTTTTTGAACCGGTAAAAATAAAAACTCATCAAAAACTCTCCTAAAACCTAAAACAATGCAATAAAATCATATTGTTACCCCTCTGCCCCCCAATTCGCCGACAATCCGTAAACAAATCTCATGCATTCCATTGCAGCCGAAACAACGCATATTTCCTCGATCACTGCTCCGCATTCCATGATCATCCTATCCGCTAACTCTTGTCAATTGTCAATCAACATCTGGACAACAGATGCGGGCGCAGAAAAAAAAAGCAGGTCCCCGCAGGGCTGAAGGGATTCGGACCGGTGCAACGGATTGAAAATCCGACCGGCTTTGCCGGTTTTGTGGTTTCTGCGGTTTTGTCGTTGATTTTATTTGCTAATCATTCTATCAACTACGAGGTAAAAAATATCTTGCCGGAAAACAGATGAAAAGACGCAGCTTCAAGCAGGATAAGATCGCCAGGGTCTACGATAACGAGATATTACCCATCTGGGCGAAGAAATTCGGGCGCCTTCTTTTGAGGTCCATCCAAGTGCCTCCAAGGGCAATGGTCTTGAACGTGGCTTGCGCCACAGGCTATCCCGCCATGGAACTCCTGCATAAGATGGACCCTGACAGCCGGATTATCGCGATTGAATCATCGGGCCCGTTGCTGGACATTGCCAGAAGCAAAGCCGGAGATCTTTCGGGCAAGCAAATCTTTTTCCGCACCGAAAACATTTCTGAAAGACTCTCGTTCGCGGACGATGTTTACGACGTGACTTTCACAAACCTGGGCATGGAAGACTTTGATGTACCCCCCAGTGAAGTTATCAAGGATTTCGCCAGGGTGACCCAGCCGGGCGGCCAGGTGCTCGTCACGATGCCCATGAGAGGTTCCTGGGAAGAATTTTTCGACATTTACCGGGAAGTGCTTGTCAAAGGGGATAACAACGAGGTTCTGAACTCGCTTGAAGAGTATATCGAGAGCTTTCCGGATCACGAAACCGCGGTGCAATGGATGCACGACGCAGGGTTGAAAGACGTGCAGGTTGATCAGGAGGTGTTTTCCCTTCTGTTCAAGAGTGCGCGTGAATTCTTTTTTTTTTTTTTTTTAGAATAAGGCCCACTCAAAACTTGGAAAGCGCTGGCGGGCAAAGGCCAGGAAATGCAGGATATTTTCTGGTTTATAAAAGAAGCCATTGACGCGTATTTTTCCAGTACGGCTTTCTCGGTTTCGGTGGTCGCGGGATGTGTATACGGATTCAAACCCACCGAAGAAGAGCTTCTTGAAGATGAACGGCTACCCGCGGGAGAGTTGAAGGATCCCTCCAAGCAAATTGATCTCGAGGCCACACTGCTTGGAGCCGATGATGAAGATGTTGAAGGAGAAGCAAGAGAAGCACAAGACGAGAAATCGTCAAGCGCAGATCAGGAGTGGTCTCCCGAAAAAGACGGCTTTTCGGAAGACGCCTTTTCGGAACCCGGATCCGTAGAAAGTCCTGTTTCGAAGATTCCGGAGGAGGAAGTTCCGGACGCTGAAATCTTTGAAGAGCGAACACCAGCGGTGGGTTCTTATCATCTGGGTGTGTTGGGGAAGGAAGAAGAACTCGATCCAGACGACCTCGAAGATATTTCTCCGGATATGGAAGATGAAGACACTGAATTTGAAGCAGCTATTACGGATCCCAAGAGCGTTCCACTTCCGAAAAAAACAATGCCGAAAAATTCTCATGGCATCTTCGGGGGAGATTCGGAAGTAGCGACCACCCATGATCGGCCGGATTACGATGAGCGTGATGTTGATAGTCATAGTGTTGGTGGTGGTGGTGGTGGTGAAGAGGAAGCCGTGAGCGGCAGCCGGGCTTCGGAAGGACAAAGACCCAGCCTGGCTGAGTTGGAAGCCGCCTTTGATGCAATCGACGGCTCTGATTCGTACACCAATGGGGATTTGGAGAACGATCCGTTCGCTGAAATAAGAGTGCGGACCGATGAAATAATCCTTGATGAAGAATCCTTGGTTGGTCCGGAAAGCAAATCTTTGGACAAAGGGGGAGATGTTCGGGAGGATGTTCGGAAGGATGTTCGACAGATAGATAATGTCGAGGAAATCGATGACATCCAGGAAATCGATGACATCCAGGAAATCCATGACATCCAGGAAATCCATGACATCGAAGAGATTGATGAAATCGAGGAAATCAGTGATATCAAGGACATTCAAGAATCCGGTCCGGCTGGAGACGAAAGTGGAATTTCCACACCCGGAGACTTTTCACTCTGTGAACAGTTTGGAATAGAACTGGATGATGAAGAACTGCCCACGATGGAGAACTTCAGGGGAAAGAAAGGCAAAGCCGAAGAATACAAGGACAGGGATGAAAGGCCGACAATAGAAAACATTGATCACAATGGATACAGGAAACAGCGTCCGACCGAAGAAGAGATCGATCCCGACGATATTCCCACGAAAGATTCAAGCCCACCGGGTTCGTCCCGGCGGAAGAAATGAAACGTGGATCGGTGAGGAGAACACGATCATAGCGTTCCTGGATCCGTGATCCGGGTGTCGCCCCCCAGGCAAATCAAAAATCGACGGCATTGCGAATTCGTAGACAAAAAGTTTCAAAAAACACAACCGGAATCTGATGGGTATATTGGGCCGTATGCGTGTTGTCGGCCTGATGGGTATTTTTGGCATTGTCGTATGTCGGCATTATCGGCATTATAGGCATCATCGGCTTTGTTGGGACTATGGATCTTATGGATAGAAGCATTAGAAACGAATACGACCGACTTGTTCATGAAATCAACGAACACAATCGGCTTTATTACCGGGAAAACGCTCCTCTCATAACGGATCGGGAATACGACGAACTCCTGAAGCGACTCCGGGACATTGAAGTTCTGCACCCGGAAATAGTAAGGCCGGATTCCCCTACCCGCACGGTCGGAGCAGCGCCGGAAGAAGACGCTCCCCGGATCGTTCGCGCTCATCCCATGCTGAGTCTGGACAACACCTATGACGAAAACGAACTCCGGGAATTCCACGAAAGGGTGTTGAAAGGACTCGAAGGCCGGGTTCCGGCCTATGTGGTCGAACTGAAAGTAGACGGCATAGGAATTGAACTGATTTTTGAAAAAGGGGGTCTTGCGCTTGCTTCCACCCGCGGAGACGGCAAGGTGGGAGAAGATATAACATCCAATGCTCTGGACATACCCAACCTGCCCCGACGAATCGGAAAAGAAATCGACCTGGTCGTAAGGGGCGAGGTTTTCATGAATCGAGCCGACCTGGAACTGATAAACGAAAAGCGGGCTGAGGCCATGGAACCCCTTTTCAAGAATCCAAGAAACGGAACAGGCGGCCTTTTGAAACCTGACGGCAAAGGGGTTTCAAAATCCAGGAAAGATCTTAAGCGATTCGGCAGAAACCGGCTCGATGCAGTCTTTTACGAGGTGATAGATTCGCCGGAGGCCGGGCAATATGCAACTCTCGAGTTTTTGAAATCATTGGGGGTGCCCACGAGCCCGCATGGACGCAGAGTCGAAACATTTGAAGAGGTGATGTCCCTTTGTTCGGCTTGGGAAAAAAGACGGGCCGAGCTGCCTTTTGAAATCGACGGGCTCGTAGTGAAAGTGGATGATTTTTCACAACGTCGCATACTGGGAGCCACGTCCAAGTATCCCAGGTGGGCGATTGCATACAAGTTCGCTGCCCAGCAGGTCCGAACCCGCCTTATCGGGGTCGGCGCTCAAGTGGGGCGAACGGGGGTCATAACCCCTGTGGCGGACCTGGAACCCGTGGAAATATCCGGAACAACGGTTTCAAAAGCTTCCCTCCACAACTGGGAAGAAGTGGAAAGAAAAGATCTGCACATCGGCGATGATGTGCTTGTTGAAAAGGCGGGTGAGATCATACCCCAGGTTTTAAGCGTGTTTTTGGACGACCGGCCTGAAAACGCGGTGAAGGTCGTACCTCCGGAAAACTGCCCTGCGTGCGGAGCTCCCGTGTGGAAAGGCGGAGAAGTCGCTCTTAGATGCACGAACTCCTTATCCTGCCCTGCATTGATCAAGGGAGCCATTCTTTTTTTCGGTTCCAGGCAGGCGATGGACATTGACCACCTGGGAGAAAAAGTTGTGGATCAACTCGTGGACAAGGGGCTTGTCCGGGATGTCGCGGATCTGTACAACCTTGACGTTGATTCGCTCGCAAAACTGGAAAGAATGGGGAAAAAATCCGCGGAAAACTTGTGGGCTGCAATACAGGAGAGCCGCAAAGCACCTTTTTCCAGGCTATTGACCGGCCTGGGCATTCCACTGGTTGGCCAGGCGGCATCCGCAGCGATTGCGAAAAAGTACGAAAGATTTTCGTCGTTTCTCGTCCAGGAACCGGAAACGATTGAAGAGGATCTCTCTGGTATCGACGGCGTAGGACCCAAGATCTCCGCTTCGGTGCGAAATTTTTTGGCCAATGAATACAACATGGATGTCATGAAAAAACTGTCGGCCGCGGGAGTAGATCCCCTGGAACCCCGGGACACATCCGAAACGTCTGACAACAAACCCCTTGCCGGGAGGGTTTTCGTGATCACGGGGACACTTTCCGCGCCCCGAAAAGAAATTGAGGCGCGCATAAAGGCGGCCGGGGGACATTGCACCGGCGCTGTGTCCACAAACACTTCATACCTTGTGGCCGGAGAAAACCCGGGTAAAAGCAAGATGCAAAAAGCGAGCGGTCTGTCCATTCCATTGCTGACCGAAAAAGAACTCGATGTTCTCCTGAACAATCACTCCCCCGCCACCCAAAGAATGCTCTTTGAAACGGATTGATCAAAGTCTTGTCCCCGGGTTGGGATCTGTGCTAAAAGCCGTAGCCTGAAATGCAGCCCATAGGGCTGCAAAAAGAAAATTCCGGGGTTCATCCCCGAAATAACAACACACGGCAACCGGGACGCCGGGCGTGCCCCCAAAGGGTCGAAAGCGTCGTGCCGAAACGCACCGGGATGTCGGAGGAAAAAAACGCCAGGAGGAAAAGAGATGGCTGAAGAAAAACAACCGGAAGGAAAGCAGGAAAAGACGGCCGAGAAACCGGCTGCAAAACCAGCGGAGGCAGCTCCACCAAAGGCGGCCGAGAAACCGGCTGCAAAGCCCGCGGAAACAGCTCCACCAAAGGCGGCCGAGAAACCGGCTGCAAAGCCCGCGGAGGCAGCTCCACCAAAGGCGGCTGAAAAACCGGCTGCAAAGCCCGCGGAAACAGCGGCGACAAAACCGGAAGCCGCTGATACCAAAGAAGCAGCGGATGAAAAGCCTGCTTACAAAAAACCTGAAAAAGCGATAAAAAACGTCGTCAGCCTCGACGATGTACCCGCGGATGTCGTAACGCTTCGAGAAATGCTGGAAGCGGGCGTTCACTTCGGCCACAGGAAAAACAGATGGAATCCGAAAATGCGCCCTTACATCTTCGGGGTTCGCAACGGCATTCACATCATAGATCTCAGGATCACTCTCAAGCTCTTCAGGGAAGCTTACCGGGTCACGATGAATGCAGTGGCAAACGGCGGAACAGTTCTCTTTGTCGGCACTAAAAAACAAGCCCAGGATGTCATCAAGGAAGAAGCCGAGCGCTGCGGTATGTATTACGTGACTCACCGCTGGCTGGGCGGCACCCTGACGAACTTTCAAACCATAAAAGCATCCATCGAACGGCTTAAAGCCATTGAAAAAATGGCCGAAGACGGAACCTTTGAAAAACTCACAAAGAAGGAAGTCATCAAGAAAGAACGTGAGCGGGATAAGCTTCTTCGGAATTTGGGCGGTATCCGCGATATGAAAGGTCTTCCATCGGTTCTTTTCACAGTAGATCCTTTAAAAGAACGCATAGCGGTCAACGAAGCGAAAAAGCTGAAAATGAGCGTGATAGCGATAGCTGACACGAACGCGGACCCGGAATCCCTGGATTACGTGATTCCCGGCAACGACGACGCCATAAGATCGGTAAGACTCTTTGCTTCCAAGATAGCGGATGCTTGCATCGAAGGAGCAAGACTCGGAAGAGAGCGCGCTGTAGGCCGTGCAGTCACCGACAAGGAATCGCCGGACCCGGATACAATTCGCGTGGCATCAGGTGGAGACGGTCCCAAGGTTGAAGTAATATCAAGGCGGGTTCGCCCGGTCGCGGTGGATCCCGAAGCCACGGGTTCACCCGAGGAATAATTTGAACGCATATTCAGACGCGAACGTGATCGGTTCGCGTCGTACGCGAAAAGAATAAAGGAGTTATTCAAATGACAACGATCAAGGCCTCCGAGGTCAAAGAGTTAAGAGACCGCACTCAGGCGGGAATGGTTGATTGCAAGAAAGCGCTTGTAGAATGCAACGGCGACATGGAAAAAGCGATTGAGTTTCTGCGCAAAAAGGGACTTGCACGGGCTCAGAAAAAATCAGGCCGATCAGCTTCTGAAGGCTTGGTTGCATCGTATATCCACGGAGAAGGACGCATCGGCGTGCTCATCGAAATAAACTGTGAAACCGATTTTCTTGCACGGACGGATGAATTCAAAAAACTCGTAAACGAAGTCTGTATGCAGATCGCTGCTTCCAGTCCGATGTTCGTGAAAAGAGAAGAAGTGCCTGAATCCCTCATCGAAAAAGAAAAGGAAATCAGATCCGCTGCATTGAAGGAAGAGGGAAAACCTGAAAAAATCATTCCGAAGATCGTGGATGGCCAGATCAATAAATGGTACGCTGACATCTGCCTCCTGGAACAAACATACAATCGAAACCGGGAGATCACAATTGACGAACTCATAAAGGAACTCAGCGGTAAGACCGGCGAAAACATTGTTGTCAGCCGATTCACCAGGTACGAACTGGGTGAAACCCAGTAAGCTGCGGATCACCATCCGGCCCGGTGTCATGCCGAGAGTTCGGGCGACGACAAAGCGTAATGGAAAAAGAACAAGACTCCAAAACGGCTTTTCAACGAGTGCTCGTCAAGCTGTCCGGCGAAGCTCTCATGGGCGAACAACCCTACGGCATCTCGCCCGAAATTCTCGGCGATGTAGCAAAACAAATCGTTGAAGTACATGAACTCGGTGTCCAGGTCGCAGTAGTGGTCGGGGGAGGAAACATCTTCAGAGGGTTGGATCGTCTCGCGGATGGTTATGATCGAGCCTCCGCTGATTATATGGGCATGCTGGCCACTTTGATGAATTGTCTTGCCCTGCAAAACGCCGTCGAAAAAGAGGGTGTACCGACAAGAGTCCAGAGTGCACTTGAAATAAGCCAAATTGCAGAACCATACATAAGACGAAGAGCCGTGAGACACCTGGAAAAACGAAGAATCGTTATCTTCGGGTGTGGAACCGGAAACCCTTTTTTTACGACCGACACCGCGGCCGCGCTTCGCGCCGTTGAAATCGGAGCCGATGTTTTGCTAAAGGCGACAAAAGTCGACGGAGTATACGACAAGGACCCCGAAAAACATGAAGACGCTCGGTTGGAAAGGAATATCAGCTATCTTGAAGTGCTTACCCGGGATCTGAGGGTGATGGATCTCACCGCCATATCTCTTTGTAGAACGAACGCACTTCCCATTCTGGTCTTCAACCTGAAAAAAAGGGGCAACATAAAGAGGGCGGTATTGGGCGAACAAGTCGGAAGTCTCGTGCAAGAACAGCCGACGCCGGAGGAGAACTAAAACACCAGGAAAGAGGGGAAACCACGATGGTCGATGAAGTATTAACCAGTATGAAATCAGAAATGGAAACCGCGCTGCAGGCCATGGAAAAAGATTTGGCCAGAATGCGCACGGGAAGAGCTAACACAGCTATGCTGGATGGAATCAAGGTCGACTACTACGGTTCCGCTACTCCACTGAACCAGGTTGCATCCATGTCCACTCCTGAGCCCAGGTTGATTGTGATCAAACCCTGGGAAAAGAACATGGTGCCGTTGATTGAAAAGGCGATCCAGAGCGCGGACCTTGGACTTAATCCAAACAATGACGGGGAGATCGTGCGTATTCCCATTCCCCCGCTTACAGAAGAAACGAGAAGAGATCTTGTCAAGGTGGTAAAAAGCACCGGCGAAGACTACAAGGTCCAGGTTCGGCGATGCCGCCGTGATTCCAACGACATGCTCAAGCAACTCGAAAAAGACAAGGAAATTTCCGAAGATGATCTTCACCGGGGGATGGACAAAGTTCAAAATGCCACCGATGAATTCATCAAAAAAATTGAAGACCGCATCTCCAAGAAAGAAAAAGACCTGCTTGAAATCTAGGAAAAGCGTCCAATCCAAAACGGTCGGTGGCGAGAAGACTTCAGTGACCGGAAGACTTCAGTGACCGGAAGACATCAGTGGGCCGGAAGACATCAGTGGGGAGGAGACATTCGTCTTTTGAGCAACATTCTTATGGCCTGCGCCCTTTGCCCTACGCTGTAGCGCAAAAGCACTTCCTGCATTTTTTGTTCCTGTGTGACAACACATGAACCGGGCGGTTGTTCGCAGGATTTATCCATGTCGACCAAATCCAAAAACCCCTTCCTGAACTCTTCATAAATTTCCGCTGCCTTCGGATCCCATGTTTTCATTTCATAAAGACGGCGCATCAATATCTCCTCGGTGTCCTGTGAAAGAGGCCGGCCGAAAAACCTCAGCATCGTCGACCCTGAGGTATACAAGTGTAGTATAAAAGCATACATTTGGCCAATTTCTCGTTTCCCCTACCGAACAAACCCAAGCTTTTTTTCGTCATTTCAGAGACTTGCAGTTTTGTTCAAAAAACCCGGCACATTCCGCGTCATACATCCGATAACAGTAACGAATCATGCAGGTAAGTGTTTACCCACGGAGAATTGCAAAATGGCCTTTTCATCCACAGTACTCTGCGATCCATCGAATTCATCGTTTTCCGGTTTTGCTGCAAACTTCCGGTCCGACGAGCAGCAGTATTCCTCGCCCGGTTTGAATTCATCTAACAACACCGGGCAAGAATTCTCTTGTTACCTTCAAAACAAAGAAAACCGGAACGGAGGATCCAACAGCGATCAGGATCATGGCTCTTCATCAAACCGCAATAATGAAGACAATCCCTTGGATCGAAAAAACTCGGACAAGCAAGGGGAAGGGGACAAGACACCCGAAAATCGCGGAATACGAAAGAGCAAAAAAGTTTCTTCCAAAGAAGAAACCCTCGTCCGGATGGAATGCAAAGAAGCGGCCGGTCTTTCTGTTGCTTCCACCCCTATTCACCCTGGACCTCTTTCCACCTCTATCTCCGGGTTACAAAAAACACTTCCTCCAGCAGGAATTGGAGAAACGCGTCTACAGGAAATTCCAGGACTGACGGCCCTGCGTTGCGGAAACACCGACAAGGGACTTCCATCGGTTATGATGGAACTGGAAAACCGGGACGCTGTAAAGACGATCATCCGTTTGGATCTTACACCCGGGGGAAACATGGCGCTAACCGTGACCTCCACGAAAAGCGACCACTGCGGAGATCTCGGAAACGTCTTGATAAAAGCTCTGAGACAAGCCGGAATGGAGGTGGAAAGCTCAGAGGGACAAGAGGCACCTGGTGGGAACAAAGGAGAAAGCGGGTCGAAAGGAGAACGGGAAGGGAATCCGGGAGGAAATCAACAACGATTCCACAACCCCCTGCCACCATCACCGATGGGTTTAGCAGACACAAAAACCGTTCCAAAATTATCAAGAGGATTAATCAACATGGCGCGGGAATTAAAGGAAAACTATTTTCCGTATTCAGACAAACCCGCTATTATCCCGCTTCATGAGACAGGTTATTTTTCCACATGGCCATCCTCGAGCACGGGCTCTGGAAGGGATGGATTATCCAAAGCTCACACGAAGGCATGAACGCATTCTCAAAAGGGCCGCACGTTTTATCGAAGCCGCAAATCCTGAAAAACAACTTCCAGACATACTCGGCCGGATGCTGGGAATAAAGGTCGCTTTGAAGCATGTCGACACCGCTTTGCTCCGATCCGAAGAGTTGGTTCAGCGGACATCGGAAACAGCAGCGGTAATTGAAGCCGGCAATGCATCCGGTGAAAAATTTTTCATAACAGCAGACTCCGCGTGCGTGGCGGGAATCTGTGGATTGATCGCTGAACAACCACTTCCCAGTGTCATCCTGCCAAGAAAAGCCACCATGCCCGAGCTTGGGATCTTCGCTGCGGTGACAACTTCGATTCTTCAGGAATGCACCTCAGGAATGTTGCGAGTTTCGGGAATCCCGGATTCCCCGGCATCTATCCCAGAAAAATCCATGGGGCCCGGCGGATTGTGGGTTGAATACGCTTTACACATGGACACATTGTGGGGCCGGTTGGCCGCTGTCTTTCCGGCGACAATGAAATACCCCGTCTCTTCGCCCCATGTATCCGCGGCTCGCGTTGCAAAACGCCTGCGCGGCGTGGCTTGTGTACTCCAGGTTGAAACAGTGGTCTGCATGTTGGAGCTGTCGACGATCAAGAGCATGGAAAAGGATGATATAGTTCTTTTTTCGTCGATACACCCTGACGACTCACCGTTTCGCCTGCGTGCCGGCAGGGGCGGATTCCCATGTCGTCTTACACCCGACAACAACATAGAGATTCTTGGAGATTTTATCATGGCCGATCATACCACCGGGCAGAACGGGCCGGACGCAGTGTCAGCGTCGGGCGCAACGATCTTGCAGGAAATGGAAGTAGAAATAGTAGTCGAAGTGGCTCGAACAGCAGTTTCAGCCGAAGAAGTAGTTTCGTTGACACGCGGCAGCGTGGTTCGATTTGACCGCCCGATATCCGGTCCCATGGATCTCCGTGCCGGCGGCAAGCTCATAGCGCGCGGTGAACTCGTGGACATTGAAAGCGAACTCGGATTCAGGATCCTTGAAGTTCTCTAACCGCCTAAGTTGAAACTCCAAGCTCGTTCACCCATTCGCGCTCAATAGAAAGCGCCCTATAAAGCATGGTCCGGCGGTTCCGGAGCCTGCGAAAACACTGCCTCGGCATCGCTCTATCCCACGATTTGTCCACCCTTGCAAATTCAGGCTCGTTCACCCATTCGCTCTCAATAGAAAGAGCCCCATAAAGCATGGTCCGCCGAGGCAATAAGTTGAAGCAGGTCTCCGGAATAAGCCGGCGTTCGAAGTCGCGCTTCCGGGTGCAGGTGGAGGCAGGAACGGGTGAAGGATGAAGCGGCTTCGACGAGGCGCAGACGAACCTCCCGCAGGGAGGTTCTAACAAGACGTCCGGCGGTTCCGGAGCCTGCGAAAACATTGCCTCGGCACCGCTCTATCCCACGAGGAGAGATTACCGAGGCTAATTTTCTTCCACCAGGCTTTCATAAAGATTCCTGAACCGCTCGATAACATCCGGCCAATAAGGCGCGGCTTTCATGTTTTTCGCGACCATCAAGTCCCAGTCTTCCGGATGTCGAAAAACCTCCCCCGCCCTCTTGATTGCGGAAAGAAGCTCCTCGGATGAAGAGGGGCGATACTTGAAACCCCCACCCGTTCTTGTTTCAGGATCCCAATCTACAACCACATCCGAATACCCGCCGGTGGAATGCACCACCGGTACACACCCCATTGCCATTCCAAGCAAAGCCACCCGACCCCAGGGCGCCCATTCGTCTGCAGCCAAAACAATGTCAGCCGCGGCCAACAGATGAGTTATCCCCTTTTCATTGTGCGGAATTGACACTACCCGGGAACTGTTGGCCTCGACGGCGGCCTTGATTCTCCGCTTGGCGCCCGGCAAAGCATCTCCCACGAATACAAACTGCATGTCCTCCTTGACCAGGTCGGAGACGGTTTCAGCGATCAAGTTTGTGCCGTCCTCCCTATCCGTACCGAGAAACACAACCACCAGGGGTACATCTTGTCTTGGAGACAACCCGGTTTCGCTCTGCAGAAATCTTTTGCAAACCTTCTTGCCTTCAAGGTTTTCGGCATCATATCCGGCTTTAATGTTGGGGTTTTTCCACGGATTGTATTTCCCCGAATCAACGCCTCCCATAATCCCATAGACCCTGGGATGGGCCACGAGGGCTGATTTGAGAGCGAGTCTGCGTTTGCTGAAGGCAATCTGTCCCAAACATCCGGGTCCCGGGAGCAAAACAGCTGAAGAAAGCATTACCGCTGTTTGAGCCGCTGTCTTGGAAGAATCCTCGGAGCCTGCAATTGCGGATGCAGGAAAAACTCCTTCTTTTTGTGGATCGTAGAAGGAAACCACCAGAGCATCAGGCGAATTTTCGCCTTGCTGAGGCCAAACGAGCGCCAGAGACACGGCGTCTCCGTGAAAATGAACCACGTTCGCAGTAAGGCCCAATTCTTCCCCGATCGCCAGAACCGCTTTTCCGAAAAACTTGCACCATTCAGCCCTCTCCTCGGACAAAGAAGGATCCGCGATCAAATCCTCGTCCAGTACTACATCCGGTTCAGGCTTCATTTCCAAGAGCAGGGCTCTCGCGCTCGAGTCATCGAGCCGACCCTCGTATACCGGGACGGTTTCATTCCGGCCGTTGAATTCGATCTTCAAATCCGTGACCCTTCGCGCCATCCTGTCGCCGGGTTGACATCCTTCGGGCAAAACGGAAATAACGGTAACCGAATCACCCCTGCGTGCAAGCGCCTGGCTCAGATCTGCGGTCATAACGGCTGCATCGGTCTCATTGGATACCGGGTTTTTGCCCTTGAAAAACGGATGAATAACAGGGCTTACAAACAATATTTTCATACAGTCTCCTCTACGGCCAATCTATTCTCCTCGTTCGATGGACTTTATGATCGGCCGGGACAGCGCCCGGAGCACCGCTGTGCGGAACTCTTTCGGCGAACCACCGCCGGTGATGACCTCATCGGCGCCCAGCTTTCTAGCGTTTTCCTGCATTTCGTCGCAGGAAGCAAGCGCTACCATGGCCGGACGCTTGTCCATGCGTTCCGCGGCCCAGCTCAGAAACGCGAGTCCGTCTTGCCCCGCCCTGTCCAGGTCCGCAACCACAAGATCCACTTTTTCCGTAAGCTGGTCGATAGCGCTAATCTTTCCGCCCACTTCAGTGACCTTGCTCTTGAGCAGGCTGCGAAGCCTTCCAGCCAGATGTGAGCGGTTCTTTCCACCCTTTCCTCCCACGAAAACGATGTGCACCCCCTCGAACGATGAAACCAGCTTGTCGATCACCATTCCTGTTTTTTCGGAAAGCCCTTCAAACACAAGACCCATTCCCGGCCTACCCTCCGCGTTTTCACCATCGCGAACCCATACGACCCGCGCTTCCACCTCGTCCATGACCTCTCCGGAACCAGGAATTTGCAACCTGAGCGTCAACTCCGTGCCGACAGGAAGGGGGGAATCCGTTTCCACGAAAACACCTCCCCTGGAAAGATTAAGGGAAAAGCTGACCAGAAAGCTTCCGGCCGTTCTGTACGATACTTCGAGAAACACCGGCGACCTCTTATGTATTCTTCTTCGTTCTGTTTCGGTGAATTTCCTATCCACAAAAAACCTGTTTTCTCCGGCTCGCCGCGCCGGACCACAAATCAGGTTAAAACACTATGGGTCGCCTGCAAACGACCAAACGACCACAAGCAGCAGCGTAACAGGGATAATGATCCCCATTATTTGAAAAGCAGATCCAGCAGCCGATCCAGTTCGTCAAGGCTGCCGTAAGAAATCTCGATGCGACCTTTTCCTTGTCCCCTGTCTTTCAGCACGACACGCGTACCCAGGGATCTTTGAAGGCGCTCCTCAAGGTCGCGCACCGCGGCGCTTCGAACCTTGGAAGATTCACCGGCTTTCTTGCCTTCGCTCTTTCCAATAATATTTCTCACCAGGCTTTCGATACCGCGGACCGATAGACCCTCTTCAACTATTTTTTTGGCAAGCGCCAGCATCATGGCTGAATCTTTCAGGGTCAGCAATGCGCGTGCATGTCCTGAAGACAATTCCTCGCGGGCCACCATGTTTTTTACACTTTCAGGAAGTTTCAGCAAACGCAGTTCGTTGGTTACGGTGGACCGGTCCTTGCCCACGCTTGCGGCGACAGTCTCCTGGGTGTACCCGTATTCTTGAATCAACCTTCTGTACGCCTCCGCCTCCTCGATCGGGTTCAGATCCTGCCTTTGAACGTTTTCCACCAGGGCCAATTCAAAAGCCCGGCTTTCTTCCGCATCTTTTATAACCACCGGCACGGTTTTCAACCCCGCGGTTTTGGCAGCGCGCCAACGCCTTTCTCCCGCAATCAAGAAATAGCCGTCCCCTTCCTTGCGAACCAGAAGTGGCTGGAGAACACCTTGTTTCTTTATGGAATCAGCCAATTCCAATATATTTTTCTCGGGAAAAGCCTTCCTGGGCTGCACAACCGGCCTGATCTTTTCAACAGGAACCTCTATCATTCGACCGCTGTTCATCCCGTCTGCATGTTCGCCGGTCTCGGGCAGCAAGACTGAAAGACCGCGGCCCAGGACTTTCCTTTTGCCCGGCCCGGTGTTCTTTTTCTCGCCTTGGACGGCGGTTTTTTTCGTATTCATGGTCAACGCGCTCCCGCGATGGGTCAATCAACCCTTGATTCCAAGGTCCCTGTCCGCTGCATCCCCGACGACGACCTCTCAAGATACTCCCGGGCAAGCTTCAAATAACTTTGGCTTCCCTTCGAGTTTATGTCGTAAAGTATCACGGGTTTACCAAAGGAAGGCGACTCCCCGAGTCTTACGTTTCTCGGAATCACGGTTTCATAAATATACGATGAAAAATGTTGTCTTACCTCGTCGGCGACCTGTTTCGTGAGGTTCATCCTCTGGTCATACATGCACAAAAGAATTCCCTCGAGACAAAGATCCGGATTGAACGCTGCCCGGACTCTTTCGATTGTGCCCATCAGCCTTCCAAGCCCTTCCATTGCGTAGTATTCGCACTGAAGAGGCACTAAAACCGAATCAGCCGCGACCAGGCTGTTTACCGTCAATAAGCCGAGCGAAGGCGGACAATCCACCAATATGTGGTCATACCTGTTCCTGATGGAAACCATGGAACGCCGAAGTCGATTCTCCCTGTCTTCCACATCCACCAGTTCTATCCCGGCACCCGCCAGATCCTCGGTGGAAGGAACCACGTGCAGCCGTTCCAGATCCGTGCTTCTTACAGCCTCCTGCATTTCGACTTCGCCTGTAAGCGCCTGGTAGACTCCGATATCCACCTCACCTCGGGGATAGCCCAAACCGGAACTTGCATTGGCCTGGGGATCCATGTCTATCACCAGAACAGATCGCTCCGCAGCGGCCAGGCTTGCACCGAGATTGACAGCGGTGGTAGTCTTTCCCACACCGCCTTTTTGATTTGCTATGGCAACTACACGTCCCATTCGATCCTTACTTGACCCTGCTTGAAACGTTTCAAACAAATCATCCGATTTCATAAAACATTCAACCGCGGATCACCGAAACCAGCGGATTTGAGCGGTGTATCACAAAGCGCCTGCCGGTGCCAAGGGAAAAGGTTTGCTCCGGCTGAATCTCCCGGAAAAGCAAATGAAGGAAGCAAATTTGACACATTTACACCTATGTAGTATCCAGTAGTTAGATGTAGGATAAATCCTACATCGAAATGTAGTGCACCTGCCACAGACATCGGAATCGAAAGAAATTGAGCGGTGTATGACGAAAACCGCGCCGAATGAAAAGAGGAGATAGCCATGAGAATCACCAAGGTAAACGGCTGTTGGGTACTAAGAGGCGAACGTAGAGCTACATGGGAGCCGATAGAAGCCTCACAGATCGAAGAAGTCAGACGATTCGGAGAAAAAGAGGAATCAAAAAAATGGGGCCGTGAAGGAAAGCTGGCTCTTAGGTGGTTTGAACTCGGAGAAATCCGATCCGGCCTCCACGGAGACTTTTCACAGGATTCGGCGAACGAAAAAACCGGCACGGGCGAGCGCGCAATGAGCGTGCTTCGCTCCCTGTTGCGGGGTCCGTCGTCATATGGATTTGAAGGCTGCTGAAAACCGGATACGCGGTATACTGTAAGGAGAGAAGCCATGAAAAGATTGAAATCCTACCGTTCTTTCCACGAATTCGAGCACCAGGAACTCTTGAAGATAGACAGTTTCTACTCTTCCATTGATGATATCGTGGATGAGATTTTTCTGCAGGGTCTGGATGCAAAGCCTGTCTACAGACAGGCAGGCAACGGCGACAATTGGTTGTTCGACGACGAAGGCTGATTTGCTCATTCTCTGATAATCGCTTAGCGGACTATCCACGGTCTTATTCCCGTCCAAGACTATCTTGACAACCACACCACGATCCTTTTTTAATTCTTTCGATTCCGGGGTGACCATTCAATTTGTAAGGTTCAACCACAGAATTGCTGAAGTTTGCGCTTGAAATGAAAAAATTGAAATCAGAGATTAGATATATGGAAAAACCGGAAAGAATGGAGTAAGATGCCGTCCGGTGAGGCCGTTGCAATCGAGATTTGTTTTGCTCTGATAATCCGGCCTTGAAAGATTTTAAAATTCACCCGCCGGAAACAGGGATATTACATTCCGGCGTACAAAATCATGCAACAAGAGATCCAACCTAAGGATCTACGGGGAAAACCATGAGTTCGCAACGCAAATGCCCGAAATGCAACTACATCAACAAGCAGGAGATGCCCGTCTGCACAAAATGCGGATCACCGTTGCCTCCGGTCGATGAAGCAGAGTTGATGCGTCAGACAATGGGTGCCTCTTATGATTTCAAATGGGTTGTTGTAGGGGCGATTATCATCTTGGTGCTTCAGTTCGGCTCGATTGCAATGATATGGGCGCTGGCGGGAAAAGAGTTTCTGGTTGGAGAGCCCAGACGAAGTCTCTTGGAAGCAAGCATTGAATCCATAAACGATGATTATGGTCATCACGAGCAAAGCAACGAGATCAGGATCAACATAAAAGTGGACAGAAACCGTGAAAATACTGCATCCAAAGTCACGGAAATTCATTTCGGAGACAAGAAAGCCGAACCGTACATCCATGAAAAACTGAAGCGAACTCAAGAGGAGTGCGCGGAGTATTGCAAGGAAGGAAAAGAAGCGGCCGCAGCGGACGCTGCATGCGATAAGACCTGCGGAAACGCTTCCAGACTGCTTAGAGATGGACAACAGTGTGAAAAACAGTGCAGAGAGAAATGCGATGGCGAATGCACACCGGAAAAGCTGCTGACATTGAGTCCCGAAGACAAAGTCTTTTGCGAATCATGCCCTGAAAAATTGAGCGAAGCCCGGAAACAAGCCGAGGAATGCAACCGGTGTGAAAGAAGAGTGGAATACCTGCAATACCAGGCCCGCAGGTGTTCCGACTGCGACAGAACACTGGCCAATCTCAAAAAGGACGCGGAAAAATGCAAGCCGTCCGGTGAAGGTTGTTTCTCCCGAACCGACTACGACAAGAGAGAAGAGTTGGCGTTGTTGAGAAAACAAAAACCCGAAAGACAAAAGGATGAAAAAGGTCCTGATTTCAGACAGCGCGTCGAAGAATGGGAAAACAGTATCGGGCGTATCGAAAGAGATATTTTCGCGGCAGAACAACGGGTGGCGTATGTTTATAATCCTCCGGCGGAAAAACCCATGTCGGTTCCAGTCAGGGTCCTGTTCGCCTCCGGTTATGACATCGTCAGGTCACCAGGATATTTCTATCTCAAAGACGCGTCCTCCGGCAGACCTCAGGTGGACAGAAAGGCCACCAGGGACAACCCCACCCGCCACGCCGGCTTCTGGATCATGCTGGCGATTTCAATTGTGATCTATTTCCTGGGCGGAATGTTCACCGGCCGGCTGTCTCCCGGTATCACGATGAAGGAGCCGGCCACCGCCGGCGTTTTTTCCGGATTGGTCTATTTCCTTTTCCTGATGGTCATCGGCGCGGATTTCTCCGTCATTATCTTCAGTGCGGCAATAGGAATTGCTGCATTCGCCGGGGCCGCATATATCGGAGGCTGGGTAGGAGAGAAGTGGCAGGGCACAATCTGAAAAAATTTCCGGTCCAAAGCTCACGGTAAGCAGATATGCGGATACTGGGAGAGAAATGCCGATCATGCAAGAAACGCAACCCGCGAGGGTCGAAGTTCTGTAAAAAATGCGGCACCATTCTTCGACCCGGGGGCATCTATGCGCAAACCTCGACCGAACCTTCGTTTGATTGGAAATGGATGGCCGGAGGGATCGTCATCATCAGCGCAACCGCTCTGCTCTTTGTGTTCGGAATCAAATGGGCCATGGGATCTCACCTCCTGGAATGGCCGATCGGAAGAAGACTCTTTCTCCTGCTTACAATCGTAGCGTCTTCTTTTTTCGTCGGCGGCATCGTGGTGGGGAGGATGTCGGCGGGTGTAACCCTGAAAGAACCAGCGGCGGCGGGAGCAGTCGCATGCGCGATAGTTTTTGCTGTTTCGAAAACCGCCATACAAGTTTCCATCGAACCAGCGGGTCCCGAACAGGTACTCGTTTTCGACCTTCAACTAAGTTCCATTGTTCTCATGCTTCCTGTCTGCATAGGCCTGGCCTATGTGGGAGGCTGGGTGGGAGAGAAATGGCAAGGCACAATCTGACGACTCGCCATGTATCGCAATAACAGTGTCGCCGTGGTAATCCCGGCTTTCAATGAAGAATCGCATATCTTTGAAACGGTTTGTTCCGTTCCCGGATATGTCGACCGGATCCTGGTGGTCGACGACGCTTCCACGGACGCCACGTCGAACAAACTCCGATTCGTAAAAAGAAAAGGGCTGGAAGTGATTCGACACCGGGCGAACGGAGGCGTGGGCGGAGCCATTCTTACGGGCTACCGTCGTGCGCTCTGCCTGAACGTCCAACTGGTAGCCGTAATGGCCGGCGACAACCAGATGGATCCGGAAGATCTATCCGCTCTGTTGGATGCATGCATCCAACAAGATATTGACTATGCGAAGGGCAATCGGTTTCTAAAGAGAGAAGTCTGGAAACTCATGCCGAAAGACCGCCTCTTGGGAAATATCGTCCTTTCCTGGCTGACAAAACTTGCAACCGGATACCATCACATATTCGACTCTCAGTGCGGCTACACGGTGATCCGAAGAGACGCTCTTTTGAGGCTGGACCTTAAAACCGTTCACGAGGGCTATGGGTATTGCAACGACCTGCTCGGCCATTTGAAGCTGGCCGGAGTTTCCGTGGAGGACGTACCGGTGCGCACCATATACGGGGAAGAAACATCCGGCATAAACATCAAGACAGTTTTTCACCCTATTGCATCGGTACTACTGCGGGTATGGACCCGCAGACTACTTGCAGAAAAGCTCTCCCCGGAATGTGAAAAACCATGTTCCGTCCTCGAACCTGAACACAAATGCGCAAATCGATAGCCCATCAGGTTTCCCCAGAAGCTCTCCAACTGCACAATGACACTATCGTAATCGATCTTCATGCCGACACCGCGGCCATGATGAAATTCGGTTACGACATTTTTCAAATTCATCGTCCTCCCCTCCCGATGGCTGCCTTCGGTTACCACCTTGATATCCCCCGGATGCAAGCCGGCGGTCTGACCGCCCAGTTTTTCGGCCTGGTAACCTTCCCACTGACCAAGGTCGGTTTGTTCGAATCCGCGCTGGAACAAATGTCCCTGGTAAAACAATGCGCAGCGAAAAGGCCCGAAACCATAAGAGCGGTCACCGAAGCAAATGAAATCAAGTCAGCTAAAAGAGCGGGGCAAACGGCGGCACTATTCGGACTCGAAGGCGCACACGCTCTCGAGGGCAAACTGGAAAACCTGGAAAACCTCGCCCGTGAAGGTCTTCGTTATTTCGGCTTGACCCATTTCACTAAAAACCAGGCCGCGTCCCCGGCCATGGGACCCGGCGCATCCAAAGTACGGGGCCTCACCGGGTTCGGCCGAAACTTGGTACAGAAATGCAATGAACTGGGTGTCTTGGTGGATCTTGCCCATGCAAACAGGAAAAGCTTCATGGAAGCCGTGGATCTTTCCGCCGATCCCATAATCGTGAGCCACACCGGGCTTGCCGGAGTTCGAAAACTTTGGCGGAACATAGACGATGAACAGGTACGAGCCATCGCGGAAACCGGAGGCTGCATAGGAATCATCTTCAGCCGGTATTACCTGGGAGGCCCTTCCATATCCCGGCTCGCGGATCACATTATCCACTGCGTAAACATAGGTGGAGAAGACTGCCCGGCCCTGGGTTCGGATTTTGACGGCCTCATCGTCCCGCCCAGGGAACTGCCTGATGTCAGCGCTCTTCCGCGAATCACCCATGAACTGCTCGAAAGGCGGGTGCCCGAACGAATCATCCGCAAAATTCTGGGTGAAAACGTTTTAAGAGTCCTCAGCCTGGTTCCCGCCCGAGCGCGGCTTAAACACACTCAACTCCGTGATAGTTCAACAATCCTATGAACCCGCTCAAGTCTTTCGTCGGTTTCACCCGTTGCTCTTTTGTTGTTGAGTCGAATTAATCAAGCTCTATTCAGTTCGGGTGCTTGGGACCGGATCAACACTTATCCCGGTACGCATCCCGGGCCTTTCTGCATTCATTCCTTGCCCATTCGCACCGTTCATAAGCCCCTGATTCTTTCAGATCATCCGCTATACTGCATATTCTTTCCGCGGCCCGGCATACGGCTTCCTTGTGATGAAAAGCCTGCCTGCAGTGTTCCTGTTTCGACCTCCTGCGAACCCGTCGATCTTCCGCTCGATGCGGCGCGGGTTGATAAACTCGTTCCACGGGTTCGGGTGGTTCCTCGAGTTCGGCTTCGACTCCTTCTTCGCTCGGCTCCATCAAAATGGACGGCTGCGACCCGACATCAACACCCAACATCCTTCCGTGCCATTGCAGGTTCCGGCTCCATTGATCCATAGCATTCATCCTGTCTTCATCGGTTTGCAAAAGATCCTGATCAGCGGGTTCGGCTGCATACGCGGGCGGACGCTGCGGGAAGTCCGCTCCTTCGGCGGCCGGTGAATAATACCGGGGCGACGAAGCACATCCTGACACAAGGGCCGTTGCAGGAAAACACAGGAAAAACAGGAAAAACAAAACGGACGCAAACGGTCCATGCACTGATGATTCATGGCCTGGATTTTCGAACCTCATTACAATTGCTCCAACAACTCTTTTTGCAGCCGCCTGTTTATTTCTATACTCTCCGAAAACTTTTCTATAGCCAATCGTCTCAATTCATCCGCGCCTTTCTTGTCGCCTTGAGCTTCCAAATCCTTTGCCTTGACGTCCAAAACATCACCATAAGTCATCAACAGATGCGCCCTGAAAAAACTCTCTTCCTTGTAGTCTTCCAATCCAACACGGGCCGTCCGGAGAGCCTCATCGATTTTTCCCAACCTAACGTAGAGTTCGGAAAGCCGCGCGTGTGCATCCAGCATAGCGCCCGATGCCTCGGAAGCATCTTCAGGGCATGAAACATCCGGAATTCTTGCAACCGCCTGGGCCGCGCTTTCAACATCTCCCATCTTGAGGTACATGTCGGCCTGCCTGTGATGCGCCCTTACCAATGCCAAACATGTCATCAATTCCTCGGAAGCGGAAAGGGTTTCCCGGGTTTTTTCCACTTGTTCAGCCCTGCTGCAAGCCACCGCGCCCATCCAAAGGATCGAAAACATCGAAAACACCAAAAACACAAAAACCGACAATGACCCTCCCGCATCAACCCAATATCTCTTTTCCCTCCATTCCGTCATCACGATCATCTCCTCAACGTTTCCACAGGATCGCAACCGATCCCGCCCCCGTCGCGGGGATGGATGAACCTCCGGAAAACTCCAAGGCCGCAACTGCGGCCGGAGCGACTCTTTTTCCGCCGAACTTTCCGACAAGACCATGTCTGTAGGTCGAAAGCCTCTCACTGTACAAAAGATCTATTCGATCCGTGGAGGTCTGGTCGGACGGAAACGGTCCGGGAATCATCCGCGCAACACGCAAAC
Organism: Myxococcales bacterium; assembly: GCA_007131745.1. Next base: position 1,606 of record SLPX01000187.1, on the reverse strand, counting down.
GAGGCGTCTCTATCCGCTCTTCCAAAACATCCCCGGCCCGCGCCGGATCATCAAAACGCCTCACGTTCCATGTCCATAACAAAGCGGCAAACCCAGCGGCCAAAGCAACCGCGCCGACCGCCCAGGCCCTGTTATGAAAAGACTTTCGACCTGTTCTTCCTCCCTCTTCCACAGCAGACCGTACGGACGATCCGGACGGGATGGACGATCCGGACGGGACGTCCGCCTCGCACTCCTCTCTCCGGTTTTTCCGGTCCGCGTACGCGTCGAAAAGAGGTTTTAATAGAACACGTCTCCTCACTTCACCGAGGCTTGATTCCGCGAAAGATGAGTGGATCATCCGGCATACCGAAAGGAGTTCGTCCTGTTCGCCCCGCCCGGTGGTCGGAGCGGCTCCTTGTCCGCAAATCATTGAGTCGCATGAATCGCCGAGCAAGCCGGCTGAATTTGTTTCTTCTTCATCGTAATCAAGAACAATACTCTTATGCGACTCGAAAACCTCCTCGAGCAAACCTTCCCTGTCCGGAACTTCAGGGCATTTTTCCTGAAGCGACCACTTGATCATTTCCGCAAAGGCTTTTTCCTCAAACCCGCCGCCGTCTCCGTTCTCTTCAACATCAACGGATTCATTTCCACGGAAATCCTTTTCAGTGCCTATTTTGCCTTTTTCATCTTTCACTGTTCACCAAAAACTTTTTTAAACGCCTTTACCGACCTGAAAAAAAGAACATCAAAGGTTTCAATCGACACATCCAGCAATTCAGCGCATTCCTTGCGTGAACGCTCTTCCAGGAGACGTATGGTCAAAACCCGTCGGTAACGGGGATTCAAGGATTCAAGAGCTTCGTATACCCTTTTCTTGTTCAACCGTCGTTCCTCCGCGGCTATGAGTTGAACATCCGCCATCTCATCTGTTGCGGAAGCCGTGCGCGTCTCCACCGCCAATCTTTCCACCATCCTTTGAAACCTTCCCGACTTGCGATGATGATCCATCGCCTTGTTAATCGCTATCCTTCTTATCCACCCGTAAATGCTCACACCTTTCCATTCAAAAGTATCTATCTTCTTCAATGCCTGCAGGTACGTCTCTTTCAATACATCTCTTGCTGCATCCTCATCTCCGATCCTGGGCAACAATACTCTTCCGTACAAAACATCAGCGTAACCCGCAAAAAGCTCCCAAAGGGCCTTGTCGTCTCCTTTCTGCGCCCGGCAAAGGAGATCCCGCTGGGTCTCAATCTCCTTTCGGCCGGCGGAATCACTATTTTTTTTCTCAAGCAACAACGTTCCACTCCGAATAAACGCTCCGCCCCCCCCGATCCTTACACCTTCGGGGGTTCGGCAACTTCTTCCTGATCCTCAGAAGATTCCGTTTTTTCTAACGCCTTGGACTCTCCGCTTTCATCGCGGATTCCGGATTTTTTTCTTCCAAAACGCTCTCCCACCACGGCCGCGGCCGCTGCAAGCCCACATCCGACAACCCCAAGCAACGGCCTGCCCGCCAGAGCATACCGGTTCGCCCATACAAGATCAAAAGAACCTATCACATAACTCAAACCCAAATCGGCAAGATAAATGACGATGACGATCCCGATACCGGCCGCGT
>SLPX01000279.1 GCA_007131745.1 Myxococcales bacterium | reverse complement strand
TTCGGCGTGAGGGGGTTTTAATGACCGGATCCCCAAATGCGTTGATACAGAGGGATGGTGTCTGCGTGGGAGCCGGGTCCGAAGATTCCGAAATATACTATTTTGTAAACAATTTCGTTCCAGGGTGTTTCGACAATCCGTGAATTTTGAAACCGGGTTTGACTCACAAAGGGCGGATTTTGATGGGGCGCATGGATATCATTTCCATTTATCGACAGTTACGGTCTTTTCAGCCTCTATGGTGATCTGCTTTTCCATCCTCTTTTTACCGTCGTGACTAACGAACCTCACTGTGTAAGGCTTGTCTCTGGCCGGAATGCCCACCGTGTTCCAGAGTCCGACGTCAAGGCCGTCTACTCTGACTCTTGCCCAGGGTTCAAGTTTTGTTTCAAGGATCCCGAATGGGAAATGAATCGTTTCTTGCTCGGTTCTTTTTACGAAAACCCGCTGCTTGTGACCGATATGATATTCGCGATTATAGAAAACTATTGAATATTCGCCATCGGGAAGCCGGAAGTTCTTAATCGGCGTTGATCTGCCCGTGACGGGAACCCCGTTGATCCATACTTCGCATGGATAAGAGCTTGTAAGGGACAGAGACCCCATGAATTTTTCATCCACTTCCATTAAGCGTTTACGCACAATGTCAGCGTTTTTGCCGGCTGGCATTGTGCGGAGATACCGCGCATAGTATTCCGCTGCCTTTGTCTTGTCGTCGGTTGCGGCGTATATCTGGCCGAGCCAGCGCAGTACACCGACAAGTGTTGGGTCGAGCATCAAGGCTGCTTCGAAGTATCTCACGGCCATGTCGTTTCTTTTCTTTCGTGACATGGCTCTTCCACGTTTGAAGGCTTCGACACCGTGTTCCCGCGAGTAAACTTCTCTTTTCAGATCTCTGTCCACGAACAGCGCCGGCATCTTCGCCATGACTGCGATGGCTTCCCTTGCTTCCTTTCGTCTTTTCGGATCTTTAGAAATCTCCAGGAAACGTCTGAATTCCTGGGATGCTTCAGCCAACTCTCCAGCCATACGGTACGCGTCCGCCAGGCGAAAAACGAGTTCAGGATCTTCGTCTCTCAATACGACGGCTCCCCTGTATATAGCGATCGCCTTTCCGGTTTGACCCAGATTTATGGCGGTCTCCGCGTCTTTTATCAGCCAGTCTGCACTCGGAAGTTCCGGTTTTTTTGATTGTTTTTGATCCTTCCCGGAGTTTTTCCGGTCCGAGGCTCTCTGTGCCTTGCCCTCTTCTGTATCGGAGGGCTTTTTGCCGTGCGAGTACCCAACAAAGACAAAAAACAGGAGCAAAAATGTTGAAAGTGAGCAAAAATGCAAACAAAAAGGTCTTGAATTTGCCGCTGAGGATATTTTTGCATGCGCCTTGCAGAAATCTAATTGCTTATTGTGCATGAAACCTCCGTTTTGATGATCACATTATTAACATTTGCCGTTTTCAAAAAGTCTATTGTTTCTACGAGCTTTGTGTCAAGAGAGATATGCCGATAGTCCGTTTCCGGCAATGAAGTTTTATTTTAGTCAGTTTGCCGGTTCCTGAAAAGCAAATTCTTTGTTGTGTTTTTTCCCATAATTCCGCATAAATACTAACCCGGTGGTTTTGATTAATGAGTCTATTTTTGATATAGTCTTGTAAGTTAAAAAACGAAATGCCCATGAAGCAAGAACGAATCCTGGTACTGGAGAGAAATAAGCTGAGTCAGCGAAAGGTCACCCGGGTGCTCGCTTGTACGGGAGCGAAAGTGGTTTCCATGGATAGTGCTTCAGAATTGAATGCTTATCCTGACGAAGAGTTGGCCCAACAAGGCTGCGTATTGTGCGCGGATGCTGTGGATCTGTCAGCGGTACTGAGGGCGTTGGATAAATATCCGAAAGTAAGGGCGCTTTTGTGGAGTTCAAAGCCGAACTACAACCTGTTGCGGAAAGCGGCCGAAAATCCGAGGTTTTGCAACTTGGTAGGTCGCCCGGCGCCCGATGATCCCCCGAGGTCATGGGAACTTCTCTGGGCGTTGAGACGTTTGCTCACCGGCAAGGACCCTGGTTTTTCCAGCCTTCTTTCCTGGGGTTATATCGGATTCAAGGAGATTGTAAGGACTTCGAAAGAGAGAGACGCTTGTGTAGAGGGAGTGTCGCGTTTTTGTGACCGTTTGAATACGCCTGGACACATTAGGGAGATGTTGGGGGAATTGACTCACGAGTTGTTGATGAACGCAATGTATGATGCCCCGGTTGGTGAAGACGGAAAAGCCAAATACGCAGGCGATCGAAGGGCCGAGATAACACTGGAAGAAAATGAAGCAGCGGTCATCAAGTGCGGATCCGACGGCGAAAGAATCGCTGTGTCGGTTACCGATACTTTCGGTCGTCTTGGCAGGGGCCAGGTTTTTGAAGGAATGCACCGGGGGTTGTCAGGGGGGAAGATGGACACCAGTGGTGGCGGAGCCGGTCTTGGGATGTTATATATATATAAGTCCACGTCTCTTTCTTCCTTCACTATTGTACCTGGAAAGAGGACGGAAGTTGTAGGTCTGTATGAACTGGATCTGAACCGGCGGGATTTCAGGAACTTGCCGCGTTCAGTGCATGTTTTTGAAGGGAACGGCGCCTGATCGAGTCCGTGTTGGTTCACTAAGGATGGTATTGAATTCGCCGACGGAAGTAGAGTGAATAGGTTGGAAATTTTCGCGGCGGTGGAGAAGCGAAACGAAAGCAGGAGAAAAAATCCATTATGACGGTTGCAGCACAGAATTTGGAAAGCGGCGGAACAGGGAAGCTCAAGATATCCAAGATCGTCGAAGGTGACATCATGTGCCTCCGCTTTGCAGGCACAATTGATGAGGATTTTCACGGAAAAACTCTTTCCGAGACCGTCAAGGGAGTGTTGATTCTTGATCTGGGAGGAGTAAAACGGATCAGTTCGTTTGGAATCCGCGAGTGGGTGGATTTTATAAATCATTCGTCGGAAAAATGCAAAGCCATATATTTCATCGAGGTGGCGCCGAAAGTGGTGGATCAGTTTAACATGGTTGCCAATTTCGGGGGTATGGGAAAGATTTTGTCTTTTTATGCTCCGTACCGCTGCGATTATTGTGACGACGACCGTACTCGACTCATCCAGGTAGAAGAGGGTTGGGAAAATATCAAGAACATGCAGCTTCCTGACTATCCGTGTGATTCATGCGGGAATCCGGAATATTTCGACGAGGATCCCCAGTCGTATTTGAACCATCTACACGCTCAGCCTGAGATTGAGCCGGATCCCATGGTGGCCAGCTTTTTGGCCGTGAAGCTGAATTACAGGATGTCCGATGCTGCTCGCCGGCTTCGCATCGACAAGCATATCGGGAGAGCAACCTATATTAAATTGTCCGGCGACATGGATGGCAACTTTCCCTCGGCAAAAATAACCGAAGGGTTGGAGGGCGACGTTGTCTTTGATGTGGGCGCTCTCGGGCGGATTGACGACGGCGGAGCGGCATTGTGGACTCAGACAATGGAGGAGGTTGCCGCTGCAGCAGACAGAGTATTTGTGAAGAGGGCGACACCTGGTTTTGTCGAAAAGCTGACAAACAGAGAGGCTCTCGCCGGCAAGGTGCAGTTGCTCGATATTTACATGCCTTTCGAATGCAAAAACTGCGGTACAACGGCTGCTCAACTGGTGGATGTGGTTAAGCATCACGATGTTTTGAAATTTGCAACTCCTCCGGAGGTGAATTGTTCGGATTGCGGTGAAAAGGCCGGGAGCGTTGCTTCGGACGGCTATCTGGCACATGTCGCGGAATTGCCGCTTCCTCAATTAGAGGATGATTTGGCGTCTTTCATCGAGGAAGCCGAAGAGGTTGTAAATCGTCCCGTTGCCAAGGAAGCGGCTGCGAAACAAGCCGAGCTTCCTTCGGTGGAAACAGTCGGCACAGCGACCGCGTCTGCCGGACTGCTCGGTTTGGCTACGATTATCGGGGTTACCGTTACTCTTTTGATCGTGGGAATTGCAGGCCTGATTGTATGGAAATATGTCATGGTTGACAAGGAAGCTGAATTCGATGAGGGAGGAAGGGTTGTCGGGCAGAAAAGCGAAAAGGTTCCCGAGTGGATGGAGAAGGCTGAAACCGCCTACGTATGGAGGGAAAACGGCCGGGTTTTCATCGTGGGATATTCACATTCCGCCAGGGAAAACGAAGAGGCTCGTGAAAAAGCCGTTCATGCAGCTTTGGATATTTTAGCCACGGAAATAGCAGCCGGTGTCGAAGAAGAGGTCTGGAAACGTTCAATCTTGGGTCAGTACGGAGCGCGCAGGGATGAAGCCATGGAAGCCCTTGAAAGGGCCATGGCGGCCAGGGACGGGGACGCCGTAAGAAGAGAGAGAAGTCGGATATGGGATGCTCGTGAACGGGTGGCCAAGGCATTTCTGGAGACCGCGTACGATACTCCTAGAGTGGGGGATGATTTTTGGCGGAAGTTGGAAACAAGAGATGGAACACGTTGGAATTTTTGGGTTCTCTACACTTTTGATGAGAAAAAGTTAGAGGAGTACAGGGAACATTACACCAGGACATACAAAGTCCAGGATGTGACCGTTGCGAATTTTTTTCCGGGGCTGGCATGGGTTTACCCGAGGGTGACTTCCGGAGCGGTGGTTTTGGATGTGGGAGCGGAGAGTCCTTGGAGGATGGCCGGCCTGGACGGTGGCAACATGATCGTGGAGTGCAGGCGAAGGCAAGTCAGCGGCGGCAAAGATTTTGTGGAAACAATTGAAGAATTGCACGCGTTGCTGGGAAAAACCGGAGGCAGATTGGAATGCAGAACTTTGGCCGGAAGCGTGGACCGGCCGGTGGGATATGAAATCGAAAAACCCAGGGCTCCGGTGGGTACCGGACATCGCCGCGGCAAACCGACAGCTCCGGGTTACCGTCCGCCTCCTGTAAACATTTGGGATGATCCGACACAATGATGATGCATAAAAGCTCCCGTTTTAAGGGATCGGCACCGTTTGGTGCGCGATTGTTGCTGAAGATATCGGTTTTGGTTTTCGGGTGTATTGTCGTCGGGGGTGGTGGTTTCGAGGCCAGAGCCGATTCAGGTGAAACAGAGACCGACGGTGTCGTTCCGACAAGGAAGCCGACTCCCGCCGAACAGAAGCGTTATATGAAATTGTTTACGCAGGGCAACGCGTTTTTGTACAGGGCCGAATATGTTCCTGCCATAGCGCATTTTCTTTCGGCCATTAAGATCGCTCCTGATTTGCCGGGTGCCTGGCGTCAGCTCGGCCTGGCTTATGAGGGTCATAGAGATTATGAGGAAGCGATCAAGGCTTATGATCGATACTTGTCGATTGCGGGCGGCACAGGCAAGTTTTCTGTTCAAGTGATGAAGCGAATAAACGTGTGTCGTGAAGCCCTGGGATTGCCGCCCAGACAATTCGAGGGGCTTTTGCAAGGGCCGCCGGGAGAAGTCGAGATAAAAACTTCCACTAAACGCGCGATGGTGAGGATAAACAATGTCAGGAGGGGACGGACTCCCGTCAAGCCGCTTCGCTTGAGGCCGGGTTCGCACACTCTCACATTGACGAAGCGGGGTTACCTTCCTTGGAGCACTACGCTCATGGTTTATCCTGGGGAACGAGTCGTGGTGGAGACCGATCTAGTCAAAGACCCGAACTATGTGCCGGAACCTAAAGTTAAAGATGTGAAGCGTGATCCCAGACTTGAAATGACGAAGGGTGGATTGAAAGTGAATGTTGCCCTGGACCAGCACCGGGTTTTATTAAATGGGGCTGAATTGCAAAAGAACGAAAAAGGAGTCTATGTGTTGAAGCCGGGGCGTTGGGTTGTAGACGTGATCGCTCCGGGAAGAGTTTCTTGGCGAAAAGTTGTGGAAATTCAAAAGGGCCGGCAGCGAATTTTGGAAGTTCCTCATCTCGATTTGAAGGCCGAAGTAGAAGCTAGACGCTATAACAGACGGGCGTGGATTTGGTTTGGAACTGCTACGGTGCTCGGAGGCGCGGGAATGATGTTCGGGTTATTGCAAAACAGGGCACATAGGCAAATCAGAGATGGCGGCGCGCTTTCGGATTCCGCGCTGCTTGACTTGGAAGACAAAAGGAAGACGTACGGAGCGCTTTCATGGACGGCATACGGTATGGGAGCAGCTGCGCTCATATCTTCTGCCGTGTTGTTTATAATGAAACGCAGAGTGGAATCACTTCCTCTTCGAACCGGTTCCGTAGGCGTGAGTCCCATGGGGGGCGGTGTGGGAGTGTCTTATTCAGGGGAGGTGAATTTTCCATGAGAAGTTTGTCATCAAAACAAGCTGAAACCATGAAGGCATGGAGTATCTGTACGCTTTGCGCTTTGTTGTTGTTTCCCGTCGCCGTGCAAGCAGCCGGTTTCGGAAGACCGGTTTTAAACGGTGTCCGTGCCGTAGGCATGGGCGGCGCTTTTGTTGCGGTGGCCGACGATAGTTCCGCTGTATACCATAATCCGGCGGGTCTAATGACGCTCAGGGACGCGGAGATCATGCTGAGCGTTGAATCCTTGTTTATGTTGAGAAGTTACAAGCCTCGAGATCCTGATGGGGTGTATGGTGCGAAAGAACGTGCATCCGCTGCTCCGTTCGTTTTGCCGTCCTTGTTCGGAGGAGCGCGCATAAAGGCCGGGCGGAAGGATTATTTTGCGTTCGGGTTTGGAGGATATCCATCCTATGGGAGAGCGGTGAACTACAAAACAAGGCCGATCAGTGAAGGTACGGTGATGTCGCGTTTAGGGCTCTACGAGTTCGCTCCGGTCTTGGCGTACCAAATGGATCCGAGGATCTACATTGGTGCAAGTTTTAGAATAGGGATGGGGTTCTTTACGTCTCTCCAGGGTTGTGGAGATCTGTTGAGCTGCAATCAACGTAGGGAGGCGGTGGAGTTCACCCGGGTGGAACCCATGTTAGGAGTGGGGTTTGGTTATTCTCTAGGGATTCGAGTGGAACCAATTGATGGGTTTTTTCTGGGAGCGTCATACCAGTCCGGAATTAAAGTGAACATGAAAGGAAACGATGTTGTGGAGACGGGCGGTGAGAACTTTGATGCATCCATTGAGGTGCCGTTTCCGCAGAGTTTTTCAATCGGTCTCGCCTACCGGATTACCAAAGATCTCCTCATTTCGGCGCAGTACAAATGGGTGGATTTTTCCAGGGTTCAAAACCTGTTGATTGATATAGAAGGGATGCCTTTGTCTGAAGATTATTTAAATACCCCGTATGAATGGAAAAGCTCGCATAGCGTGCACGTGGGGGTCGAAGGACGCGCTTTGAAATCCCTTGTGCTGCGTGGAGGTTTGGCGATGGAGACTCCGGCGATTCCGGAGAGAAATCGGGTTCGTGAATTTCAGGACGGTTACAAGATGGCGTTTGACATAGGAGCCTCTCTGCACTTCGGACGTTGGCGGTTGGATGGAGCAATAGATTTTTTATTTGGTGATTTGGCTAATGGTTTCAAAGTAGTAGACTACCCGGATGACTACCGGGCCCCAGGCAAACATTACGCCGGCGGCAGCATTACAGCTCACATCGGAGGGGCTGTGACTTTTTAATCGTTCCGGATTGAAAGGGGTGCTGAGGTCGGCGGACAAGCGGTGTGAAGTTCATGCTTTTACACCGAACGGGTTTTTAATTCATCATCTTGTTCCCTTGAATTAGCCAAAAAAATGTTAAAAGAAGTGGCATGACGGGGGGTTTCTTTCCTGGAGCGACGTAGATCGAAGAGGCAGATGACCTCGGTAGCCTTCTTGGGTTGAATATTGGCAATGAATCGCGAAACATAGCTCATGATGTAAAACAGTCCCAACCCGCCTTCCGGTCCGGGTTTTCTGAGACCGCTTTTCTCGTCGTATTCATCATTGCTCATGTTTTCCAATATGCTGTTTTTTCTGAGTTCGCCGAACCCGTCCATCACCGAGACCACCAGGTAACGTCCGTCGCACGCGTATCTCAAAGTTGCAGGTTGGTCGCATATAGGTCCGGAACCCGGTGTTGCACGGGCGACAAGTTCTTTCCGGTTTTTTCCAAAGCGCGTCGCGGGTGCATCGTAAAGAGCGTTCATAAGCAATTCATCGACAACGATTTCAACTCGGTCGATCATTTGTCTTCGACATCCGACGCATTTTGCAAACCTGGCAACGTCCCTTATTGCTATACGTTTTTCATCATAGGTGGAAATCTGCTTTTCCTTTATTATGGTTCCCCAGGTTACGTATTTTTCCAGCCCGAAGATGTCGCCTCGGAGAATTTTTCCGGTTGTGATTACGATATCGTCTTCTTCTACAGGATGTTCTCTGCTCAAAATGTTGTTGCAACGATTACTCTTAAGGATGTCAAAAGATTCGGCCCTGTTTTCCCAGTCACTCATTACCAGGACTTTTGTCTCCCAGTCTATGGTATCGATGAGGTTGTCCAGTTGCAGTAAGGCGACTGTTCCATGGTCCACAATGATAAGCTCAGGTTTCTGTAATGCCAGGTCGGTTACTTCGGCTGCCGAATCCACACAGACGCAAATAATTCCCGCAGCTTTCAAAGTTCGCTTGAGAACCCTCCGAAGGAAGCGGTCCTTTGTGAGACAAACTGCTTTCATGTTATCGAACATACCTCCAGTTTTAAGTCTACTTGAAAAATTGAACCGGATCAAACTTTTTTGCGATTTTTGCAGGATTGGCCTAAAAAACTTCTTTTACCTGCCATTCTAAATGTTATGATGCCTCGGATTATTTCGGCAGGGGGAGTGTTAACCTAGAATTTTAACTCCAGGAATTACCCGTGGATCTGGATTCAAGCTTCATAGAATTGGTCGAACTTCTTGGAAGAGAAGTCGTGGAACTTTCCGACGACGAGCGACGCGATGATCTCTATTTGAGGTTGGCTGTTTTCTTCATGGATTTTCTTGATGATCACGAGGCGGCTGCCAGATACTTGTCGGAATGCAGTCTGGAACACCCGGATGCGTTTGACTTCAGAAAAGGGCTTTATCTGGAAGGGCTTGACAGGGAAGGGTTTCGAAAACTGCTGGAGGATATTCCTCGTGATAACGGAGAACTCTGGGTCTGGCGATTGGTGGATCTGGCCGGGATCCATTTGTTTTGTCTGGATGATTTTGAAAAGGCTGCAGAAATAGCCCAAGAAGCCTGTCAGAGAAATCCTGAGGATAAAACAGCGGCCGGCTTGGCTTTGCTCGCGCTGGAGGTTTCAGGCAATCGGAAGAAACTGATCCAGCATCTTGGGCAGATCGATTTGGATGATCCGAATCTTTTTGCAAGGTCCATTTTTTTCTCGTTGACAAAAGAAGGCAGGGTAGGTGACTGGGCCGATATTTTGGAATCTTGTGAAGATCTTAAGGAGTTGCCTCCTTTTGTCATAGAGCGCTTTTTGGAACTTGCATTTCGCAAAACCCCATTCGGGAAATCTTTGGGAAAAAGCCGACTTTCAACAGTTTTGGAATGCAAAACAAGAGCATTGGAAGACGTGGAGGGCTACGAAGAGGAGTTGGATGCGGCTATGTATTTGCTTGGTTTGAGTTTGAAGGTAGAAGGAGATGGAGAGAAAGCTACACGGATTCTCCATAGTCTTTCCGACTCGAACCCAGGATGGGGGCGGATACTTGCTCTGCATACTTTGAGAATGATCGCAGTTGAAAACGGCCTATTGGAAGAACTTGCCGGAGTTTATGAAAAGCTTGCAAGTTCGGTTTCCGGCCCCTGGTCTTTTGCCTATCTTTTACTTGCTGCGGAGTGCCTGGAAGGTAATAAGCCGGAAGCTAACGGGAAAGATGATGAAAGACTCCGTCAATGGGCGGAAAGAATAGCGGATTCTTCTCTCGAAGATAAAGCCGCCCTGGGATTCTTGCAAAGATATTTCATGATCCGCGGGCGGTATGAGCAACTTGTCTCCATTTACGAGAGTGCTGCGTCGCTTCACAACTGCGATGAGTATTTGGTCTGGGCTTCCTTGATATGCGAGTCGAAATTGGGAGATTTGCGCAGCGCTGTGAAGTTCAGGCTTAATGCCTGCTCTGAGGGTTGTCACATTCAGGATTTCCTTGAACTGACAAGGCTTCGTAGGAAAGAACGTGATGGGCGGGGGTTGCTGAAGGATTATGTTTCACTGGCAGAGCAAAGACTTCTCGAAGAGGAAGAGGATCCCCAGGCAAAGAGAAGCGCAGCTTTGTATTATTTAATGGCGGGTCTGTGGGCGCAAAGAGGGGCAAAACTTGTTGATGCCGAGAAATATCTATTGAGAGCGAGGGAACTGGCGCCCAAAGATCCAATGGCTTTGATGGCGTTGTCGAATCTTTACTCCGCGATGGGGCGAAAAAAACAACAGTTCGAACACCTGGAGTCCCTTGTCGATATCTTGTGCTCCAAAGGGGTGAAAATTAACGCATTGAGAGAATTGGCAACCGTGAGCAGCGCTCATCTGAGTAGGCCTGATCAGGCCCGGAAATGCTTGGAGCGGGCACTGGAACTCGCCCCGGAGGATCCTTCTCTATATCATGATTTGGCCAAGGTGGCCGACCATGAAAAGGATTATCCCAAGGCGATGGAGTTCCGCCGGAAAGCAGCAGAGATGTTTGGGAGCGGTTATCGTTCTGCTGTTTTGTGGGTTGAAATCGGACGGATATTGAGTCAGCACATTCATGATGATGAAGAGGCGGAAAAAGCTTTCTTGACGGCTTTGGATATGGACGAAGGACAGGTGAACGCTCTGAAAGAGCTTTCAGGGATTTACCGCAGGCTCGAACGCTGGGCTGAACTTCTGGAGTCGTTGAGGCTCAGGCTTGAGATGGAACCGGGGGATGCAGCCGAGGTGCATATGGAATCGGCTCAGATCATTATGGATAGGGGGTTTGACGGTAAAAAAGCACTTGGCCATCTGAGCGCGTTGCTGGATTTGCAGCCGGATAATGAATCCGCGATGGATAAGCTGGAACAACTCTGCCGACGGGATGGTATGTGGGAGGAACTGGTTGATAGAATGAATTACATTCCCAGGGAGAATCGGCGGGTGGATTCGTTGATGGAAGCGCTTGAGAGATTGGGCCGCTGGGAAGACTTGATCCAATGTCTGAAGAACGAGGTGGAAAGAAATATTGATCCGCGGAAAGCAGCCGAGTATGCGAGAAAGCTTGCAAATCTTTATGAAGACAAGCGTGGCGATCTTGAAACAGCAATGAAGTGGTACCGCCGCGCGTTTGAGGCTGATCCGGAGGATTTGAAATCCTTGAGGGCTTATCAGAATACGTTGGAGGAGGCAGGCGCTTATGAAAAGTTGGAAAGGGCTTTAAGAGAAGAACTTCTCCTGTGCGAGGATGACAAGGGACGGAGATTGCTGGTTCGTAAGCGGCTGGCTGACCTTCTTGATGAGAAATTGCATGATGTATCAGGCGCTGCGAGAGTTCTCGAAGAAGCTCGGCTGGAAGCTCCAGATGATTGGGATACGGCCAACAGGCTTGTAAGTGTCTACGAGCGGACCGGTGAAAGCGAGAAGTTGTTGAAATTGCTGGAAGCAAGGGCGGCAAACGCTTTTACGGTGACAGAAAAAGTCCAAACGCTGCTTCAGGCCGGGCGCATTCAGGAAAAGGAAGGAATGGATGAGCAGGCGCTGATGTTTTTCGGAATGTGTTTCGATCTGGATGCAGCCAATCGCAAGGCGTTTACTGCGGTAGAACGTTTGTGCTACAAACTGAAACGTTGGAAGGAAGCCCTGGAGCTTTACGATAAAGCCATAGATTTTGTAGAGAAGCAGGGGGAGCGTGCGTATCGGTTGTCCGATTTGTATGCAAGGCGAGGCCAGATGCAGTTGCAATATCTTGCGCAGCCCGGTGAAGCGGCGGCTTCCTACTTGAAGGTCATGGAGTTGGATCCAGAAAACTCCACCTCCATAAAATACCTGGAGTCGATATTCTCGCATGAAGGTGATTGGAGTGGTTTGATCAAGGCGTACGAGAAGAGGGCCGCGCTCTTGAAAGACAATGATTTGAGGGCGGAAACAATCCGGCGTGCTGCAAGGGTTGCAGCTGCCAAGCTCCAGGATATTGATGACACCGCCAGATTATACGAGAGCTTACTGGAATTAATTCCGGCCGACAGTGAGGCTCTTGATGCACTGGAATTGTATTATGAACGTTCCAGACAATGGGAAAAACTGCTTTCAAAGCTCCATGTTCGATTGGAGCACGCCACAAGTGCATCTGAGAAGATGGCGCTTCGCTTGCGGATGGGCAGGATCTGGGAAGATGGGATCAATGATGTCGCTTCCGCTGTCGAGGCATATGAAAAAGTGTTGGAGTTGGACGGGGAAAACAAGGAAGCCTTGGACGCCTTGGGTAGGATCTATGAAGGAACCGAACGTTGGGCCGACATGGTGGATGTGACCCGGCGCAGGATACGGATAACGGCGGACAGAAATTCCAAGGCGCTTCTTTATTTCAAGTGCGGTTCGGTAATGGAGGCCAAGTTTGGAAAAAGCGATGATGCAATCAGGTATTATAAGGCCGCCATAAAGACTTCTCCCACCTGCCTTCCCGCTGTACACGGATTGAGGGATATTTTCATCCGTAAAGAGGAATGGAAAAGGGTTTTGGAGACACTTGAATTGGAGGTAAAACTTTGGCAGGAGCCAAGGGAGAGAGCGGGTGTTTTTGCGCAGATAGGCAATTTGTTTTTTGAAAAATTAGGGGATCCGGTGAAAGCGAGGAGGTATTTTGAATCGGCGCTTTCGATAGACTCTGAATGCCGACCGGCCAATCTGGCTCTTTTCAATATGACGTTCGAGGAAAAGGACTGGAGCACGGCGGCCCGTATGGCCGACCTTCTGGGGCACAAGGCCATGCGGGAGGGCGCTCCCTCGGAACGAAGCGAATTCTATTGGAAACGCGGCATGGTCTCTCTCCAAACGAAATCATACGCCGACGCTGTTGAGAGCTTTGTGGTGGCATTGGAGATCGCACCCAACAATATGCGAGCCTTGACTGCGTTGACATCGCTTTGTCGATCACATCCCCAAATATACGATTACGCTTCTGTTTTTGACGAATTGAAAAAGGCCTATAAAAGCGAAAAAAATAAGACTGCAATAGCTCACGTTATGTCGGCTGAAGGTTCGATGAAGGAAAACTCCGGAGACGTTGAGTTTGCAGAAAGTCTATATGTTCAATCTATTGAACTTGTGGGAGATGATTATTCCCTGATGACTCCCCTTGTGGATCTGAAGGTTCGTTTTCGTGAATGGAAAGAATCCGTTAAATTGTTGGAAGATTTTGTGAAAAAATCCGGTGTTCCCCAAAACTACCGGGTCGGAGCTCTTCTTCGCGCTGCGGAGATCCAATCAGAAGGAGCCATGGATTCCCGGGGAGCGGAGAAACTGTATCTGCGGGTCTTGAGGATGAGTCAGCGTAACCGGGTTGCCTTGTACGGTTTGTCACAGGAGCTGGTCCTTCAGGGTAGGCTGGATGAAGCTCTGAGAAAGTGCTGTGAACTTATCGATGCAGCGACCGATCCCGATGATACTGCGCCTGCCGATGAATTGGGGCGATATTACTATTATCTTGGCCGCATTCATGACCTGATGGATGATGACAGGAACGCTGGATTGAGTTACAGGCGGGCACTGGAACTCAATCCGGTTTATCCGCCTCCTGCCATAGCCCTGGCGGAACGTTTTGCAAAGTCCGGTGATTTTGGCCAGGGGGAATCTTTGCTGTCAACTACGGCTCTGAGCGCTTCCGATGCCGGGGCCGTAGCCGAGAGTCTAAAGTTGAGAAGAGTTTTGGCGCGGTTGCACGTGGAGTATGGGAACAGGGATGCGGGCATGGCGGAGCTGCGTTCCATAGTTGCCTCCGATTTGGGAGAAGTTGATGATAGGTTGGCTTTGGGTAGGCTGTACGCTGAAAAAGAAGGGCGGGCGGAAGACGCGGAAAAAGAGTTGATGGCGGTTGTTTCCGAGGAACCGGACAATCTGCTTGCAATAAGGCAGTTAGCCCTTCTCTGGGAAAGGGAGAAGAAATCGGTTCGCCTGAGACGGGCGCTCGAAGTGTTGCGGCTTTTGGGCAGGCTGGAGGATGATGAAAGAAAAACGCTTGAGACGTTTCCTCGGAAACCCATGTCCGAGTGGAAGGGAACGCTCAGTGAGGATTTGACAACCCATGTTTTAATAGGAGAGCAAACAAGGCGTCCTTTTGATCAGTTGTGGGCGGCGGTTCAAAGAGCTCTTGCAGAGGTCTATCCGGTGATGGATGTTGGCAGAAACCCTGTACCGTATACTCAGATTGAAGACAAGCAAGTTGTTGAGGACATCGTTTGGGTGATTCGAGCATGCGGGCTTGCCAGTGGGGCCGATGTTTTTGTGGCTGAAAAAGTGCCGCGGCAGTTTGTAGTCCTTGAGAAGGATGGACGCGTTCAGGTGGTTTTGGACAGAAAGGTCGTGGAATTCGGCTCCGATGCGCTACGTTATACTCTCGCAAGGGCTTTTGCATTTTGGAAACTTGGTTATGTGGTTTTGGCGTGCTTGGGTCCCAAGGAGCGCAAGGAAACAGCTACTTTGTTGCTGGGGATTGCCGCCCAGGAATCCGAAAGGGCGCCGACCGTAAAGGAATTTCTGAATATGCTGAAACGCTCCGAGCTCAAGGCGGCTGAGAGAGTCGCCAAGGCTGCGGGGGAGCTTATGTTGGAAGATAATCCGCTTGATTGGATGAAAGAAACAGACCGTCTGATGGATCGATTGGCGCTCGTTTTTGCAGATGATTTGGAGCAAGGGTTGAAAACACTGTCTCTAATAGACGGCGAGACCATGGTGCTGGAGTCAGGCCAATCCTTGGCTTTGCTGTATTCAGTCGAAGGAGGTTGGGATCTGTTGAAGTTTTATATGAGCGCGGGTTATGATAGATTAGCTGAAGGTCTGAGGGAAGTACAGGAGCAGCTTCCGGAATAACCGGGTTGCAAAGCTGAGGGTTTTTACCCTATTTTAGGTTCAGCCCTTGGTGGGAATCGGATGAAAGTGGATGTTGAAGGGAGCGTGCAATGTTCGGCGTTGGAGTCGTCGTGGAATTGAAAATGTTTACCTGAGAGTTCGCTTAAGAGATCTCTTTTGAAAATACAAGGAGTTTGATAAACAGTCTTTGTGTGAAATGTTTTGAAGTAAAAATTGCCGTGTTGCCGAAAATCCTTAGGATATTTATGCATGGAGAAACGTGTATTGATTTGTCCTGCTATTTGTGCTTGTAATTTAGGTTTCCGAGATTACAAAACGAATCTGGACAACATAAGGGTTGTGGGATAGAATGTGGAAGGCGTTTTGCGATTTGGTTGTTTCAAACAAACAGGGACTTTGAAGAAGACAGGATAAAAATGAACCAGAAGTTCCAGTCATCCATTCAACAGAAAGACGGCATGACATTTCTCAAGCTGTCCGGGGTTATCGATGAAGATAATGAGCTTTTTGATCTATCGGACCGCACAGGAGGCGGCACGGTGATCATCGATCTCGCCGAGATCGAAAGGATCAATTCATGCGGTGTTCGGGATTGGGTCAATTGGTTGGCCAGATTGGAAAAGAAAGATTCGGATGTAATCCTGGTGGAGTGCAGCCCTGCGATTGTGGCACAAATAAATCTGGTCAATAATTTCACGGGCAAGGGTCGGGTGAAGAGTTTTTACGCCCCATATTTTTGCCCATCATGCGATTTGGAAAAAGTCTTGCTCGTCGAATTGGAAGAGATGAAATCCATGGATGTCCCGAAAGCTCCCACTTGCAGGTGTGACGAGTGTGACGGGGTAATGGATTTCGACGATATGGAAGATAGTTATTTCGCTTTTGTGGCCACCGCCGAAGGATCGTCTTTTGATCCGGAGATTTCCCGGGCTGTTAAGGATATGACCGGCACGGAAAACGGCTCAGGGGGAAGAAAAGTGAAATCTCGGTCTAAACCCGGAACATTTACCGGAGGAGGCTCTTCAAAGGGAGGGTCCCGGCCGGGTTCGCACATTTCGAGCATATCTTTACCTTCACTTCCCTCTGTTCCGTCTTTGCCGTCTTTGCCTTCACTTACCGGTGTATCGAAAGATATCAATGGTGAGGGCGGGGATAAGAATTCAAATGCGGGAGCCATGGGAGGTAAGAGCAATCTTGCATTGATTCTGGTTATGATTCTTTTGTTGGTTGCGATTGGTTTGCTGGTCTACGTGATTTTCACCGGGCAGGGTCGTTCATCTTTAATGACTTCCAATACCGACTCCATTGTGGATTTGTCGGGTCAAAGCAGTAGTCCTTTTTTGTAATTAACCAGTTCTTTTTGAGTGGTTAACAGAACTTCGTTGTTGGCCAACAACTGTTCTGTTCTCATCCGGACTTTTTCCATTAGACGCTCTCTTTCCCGGGCTTCGGTTTCAAGCATTTCCTGGTACTTGATTTGTACTGCAGCTTCATCGGTGACGTTTCTCAGGATCACGAGAGCGGCTGTTTCGGTTTCGTCTTTTATGGGTATTGCACTCAAAATCATCCGGATTTCTTCTCCGGATTGCTTCACGGTTCCCATGATTTCATCGAGACGGACATGTCGACCGGCTTCGACGCATTCTTGCGAAATGTCTCTCTCTATATCCATGACCTCTCGGATTTTCTTGCCTTTCAATTTCCGTGCTATGTTCCTTGGAAAAAGGGCATAAAAGGCGCGGTTGTAGTCGATTATCCTGCCTTCCCGGTCAACGGTGTAATATGCATCAATGATTGCATCCGAAAAGCTCTTGAACACGTCGGAAAAAATCATGGTGTCTCCACTGAGCTTGGAAAAGCTTCAATCCACAATTACGATTGTGAATACTCCGATTGTTTGCAAGGCAATAGGTTAATCGCTATTTAGTATTGTTCTTTCAGCCAAAAGTCAAAACCATATTAACATAAGGCGGTTGGTTTTTCTAATGCACGAATTTCGAAGTTGTTTTTGCAGTCTCTTATAGTGGGTTGACGAGGAGGCGGAAGAAACATAACATTCTTCAAAGGGGGTTGGCGTTCATAATGTGTGGCTTTGAAAAGATTTTTTAGAGAGAACCTGATCGGCTTCATCAAACGAGAGGTAGTTTAAGCAAATGGCGAAAAAACGCGGTGTTTCCATAAGCGCAAAGATGATATCCACCACCTTGGCCTTGATAGTCGTCATTATATCCTTGTTCGGCATTTTGAATTTTATGAGTATAGAAAGGGCTTACGATGAGTCCGTAAAGAGGGAGACATCGTCATATGAAAGAAGCATAAGAGAAGCCGGTGCTGCACAGATTATTGCATTTGCGGAACCTTCGAAAACAGCGATGCAGGAAGAGAGATGGGCGGATATCAGGAGGTTCATTGTCGCGATCCAGGAAAGGGATCCCAGAATTTTGCATCTGTGGATAGCGAATGATGCCGGGCGATTCGTGGCGTCCGGTGACGAGAGAGAAAATGAAAGACTTGCAGAAACGCTTGCACCGGATTTTCTGGAAGACCCCGTAAGGGAGAGGATAGTTGGAAAGGATTTTTTGCCTTCCGCCGAGGAGTTGGAAAGCTCGGATTTGAAACCCAAGGCCATTGAAGGTGAAATAGAAGAACTTCACGGTCAGAGGGTGATGGTCATCGCCCAGAGGCTGTTGGAACAAGGTGTTTACATGGGCAGCGTTGTGATGGTCTATTCCTTGCAACAGCTTGAGGATCAGATCGCCGAGTTGACTACAGAACGAAGGAAGGCATCCAGGAATGCTTTTGAATGGACGGCCATGGTCGGGGGTCTCTTCATACTTGTCGGCGCCCTGCTTGCCATAGTTCAGGGTCTTGGAATATCCCGTCCGGTGAAGACTCTTGCATTGAGCGCCAACAGGATAGCACAGGGGGACCTAGAGAGCAGGGTTCGCCTGAAATCCGGTGGTGAGTTGGGAATGCTTGCGGATAATTTTAATTTCATGACCGACCAGATTGTCATTTTGTTGCATGAGACAGCGGCCAAGGCCACTATGACCAAGGAACTGGATGTGGCCCGTGACATTCAACAGGCACTTGTCCCGGGGGATGATGTGGTGGACAGGGATTGTTTTCAATTCTCAGGGTATTTCAAGCCGGCGACAGAATGCGGCGGGGACTGGTGGACATACCATGACATGAGCGAAGGTAAGATCCTTGTCATTATCGGCGATGTAACCGGGCACGGAGTGCCGTCCGCCATGATTACCGCTTCCGCCAAAAGCGCTGTGGATACTCTTCGTTCCGTGACCGAAGAGGATCTTACAGTTGAATACCTTCTGGAAATACTGAACAAGGCGATATTTGAAAGCGCTAAGAGACAATTCGTCATGACTTGCTTTGCCACTATTGTGGATACGAAAAACATGACCGTGACATACGCTAATGCAGGTCATAATTTTCCTTATATTTACAGAGAGGTCGACGGAAGGGGTAAGTTCAGCGTAATGATGACCAGGGGCAACAGGCTTGGAGATCTTGATGATTCGACCTACGAATCGAAAACCGACAAGATTCAGCCGGGCGATATCCTGGTGTGGTATACGGACGGGATCGTGGAGTGCGAGAATGCAGTAGGAGAAGAATACGGAGACAAGCGTTTTCGGCAGTCGGTCCGGCGGGCAAAAGACAAGAA
Source organism: Myxococcales bacterium (assembly GCA_007131745.1). The sequence goes on along the minus strand of SLPX01000279.1, from coordinate 5,964 downwards.
CGTAGAGGAGATCAGGAAGAACGTGGTCGATTCGGCATTTGAATTCTATGGGGATGTGCCTCAAAAAGACGACATTACATTGGTTTTCGGCCGAATTTATGCGCCGGGAGAAGAACGTCCGAAGATCGAAACGAAGAAGAGCACCGATGAACAGCGGAAAGAAGAGGAAACGGATGAGATTGTTGAGCGGGAGGGGGCAGAGAGTGATCAGTCTGCCGAGAATGAGGATGGTGGCGACTCTGGAAAAACTGCATGAATTAATCGAGAAAACGTAACCCGGGAGAATACGGGGAGAGCGTGCGGTTTGGAAACATTTGAACGACGAGGTGGCTATGATGTATTCGGGAAAGGTTGCCAGGACAGGTTGTTGGGGTTTTTTGTTTGTTTTTTGTATTGCTGCTTTCCCACGAACGGGCCGGGCGCAGGGGCGGACAAGCAGCGAAATGGCGGCTCAAGAGGCGATTCGAGCAGGTGACAAAGTCTATGCACAAAAGAGATACGATGAGGCCGAGAAGTATTACCTTAGAGCAGTGGGGTACGATGCATCGCTTGTGGAACCGATTGAAAAGCTTGCGGCCATTTATTACGATCTGGGCCGGCACGACAGGGCGGTGGCCTTATTGCGCAGGGGTTTGACTGCGAATCCGGGGAATGCCGCACTTACGTCCTGGCTGGGTTTGCATTTGTTGAGACAAAAGAAACGAAAGGAAGGCATCAAGCTTCTCCAAAACGCTGTTCAACAAGACGAAGAATTGTTCTTGGCCCAGCTTGAGCTGGGAGCGCATTACATGCGGAGGGGTGAATGGTTCAATGCTGCAACGGCGTTTTGGAATTTTCTGAAATACCGCACCGAAGAAGCTGCGAGCCAAGATTTTGTGATCCACAGGTTGCTTGGAGTGGCCTACATTCAGTTGAAGAGGTATCCGGCCGCGCAGAGCCGTTTTCAAGCCTCATTGAAATTGAAGCCTGATTATGTTCCTGCCAAGTTGGGGTTGGCAGAGGTTTACGTTTATCGAGGTTATTGTCCGGCTGCATTGAAGATTTTCCAGGAGACAAGAAAGCTTCAAGCCAAGCGCCCGGTTTTGATAAAACTCGAAGCGACTTGTTTGCAGAAAATGAACAGAAATGCCGCTGCATTGCAGGCAATCAATAGATATCTCAAGTTGCGGCCCAAGGACGTGGAAGCTCATATCGTGAGAGGAGATGTTTATCTTTCTCAAAGAAATCATGGCGCAGCGCTCAAGGCATTTGAAACAGCCGTTGCACTGGATCCTTCGTCAGCGGTGGCCGCGGTTCGTTTTGGAGAAGCTCTGATGCGAGGCAAGCAATACAAGCGGGCTCTCCGGATTTTTCAGAATGCAAAGCGTAAGGCAGCGCGTGATCCCGATGTGTTGGCAGGGTTGGCTGGTTGCTTTTTGAGACTCAAGCAGCCCGATGAAGCAATACGTGAACTGAAGAGCCTATTGTCATTTGCATCAGACAATGTGGCGGGTCACCGTTTGCTGGGACATGCCTATGCGATGAAACGGGATTATTCTGCATCCGTGGAAAGTCACAAGAACGCGATGAAGTACTCCGAGGGCGAGGACAGAGGCGCGCGGAGGGGTTTGATCAACGGGTTGAATGCGCTCGCAGGCGAGAGTATGGACGCAGGGCGGACCGGGGAAGCATGGAAGCTTTTAATGGAAGCGAAAGAACTCGATCCCAGGCACTTGGTTACAAACCGGAATTTAGGACTTGTTGCGCTTATTCGAAAACAACATTCGGATGCAATTCGATATCTCAGAATAGCATTGAAGAGGGTGCCTACGAATTTCACCGTCAATCGGCTTTTAGGCAGGGCTTATCTTGAAACTAAACGCTATGAAGAAGCGCGGAGGCATTATTTGCAGGCGCGGCAGGCAGCGACACGGCTTGCCGGCAGGCTCATGGCGGAAGTGCAGATGGAATTGGGCATAGTCCTGGCCCGAACCGGACGGGAGAACCAAGCGGTGAACTTGTTCCGCGATGCGGTGGCCAATTCCATGGGAGCGAAGGAGTTAAACCGGATGGCCCGCGAGAATCTTGTCGGATCTTTGTTGCAAAGGGGGCACAACCTTCTTTCTGAAGATAAGGGGCGCGCTGCAGTCAAGGATCTCGAGTTGGCTCGGGCCAACTCCAAGGATATGACCGGAGCCAAGCCCCAGCTTGTAAGGTTCTTGTTGGCCATGGCTTATCTTGACATTGAGGACTGGAGAGCGGCCAACGAGGCTTTTAAGAGATTGGGGGAAAGCGGGGAGCTTGAAAAGGTTTTGCAGCCTCCGTATGATCGTCTGGGCATAGGTTTTTTCGAGGCATATGCTGCATATCGTCAGGGGGCGTACGGAACGGCTTTGACCGCCATGAGAAATCTTGAAAAGAAAGCGAAAGGTGATCTCAGGAACAGGATCCGTGAGATTATTCGCTCGTGCTATGAAAACCAGGCGGCCGCCCTGGTACGCGCGGGCAAGGGTTCGGAGGCTGTGGGAATCTTTAATACTGCAGCAAGATACGGGACTTCTCCCGAGGCCCAGCACAACCGTGCACTGGCTTCATACATGGCGGGTAATCGAGGGGGTGCTTTGAAAACATGGAGAGGCGGCGGAATGCCGGCTGAAGCCTTGTGCAATTTGGGGGTGCACTACGACAATGACGGGCAACCCAAGATGGCCTATGATTATTACCAGAAGTGTTTGGCGAGAGGAGGTGGGGGCAAGGAGATCAAGGGCCGGATAGAGGTCAAGAGAAGGTTGTTTGGTTTCGAATAGGAGATTGAATCGGAGCCTTTGCAGAATTTTGATGGACTTGTAGGCCGGGAGGGATTGTGCAAAAGGCTCAAGCCAGGAGGTTTAAGCCATGAAAAATGTGACTCCGGTCGCCGGAGCAATCATGGCGGCTTTGTTGTTGTTTCCTGTCCACGGATGGGCTGACAGCGATGAGGACGCTCCCAAGTCTTTGACTTTGGGGATTTATTGTCCGAATTGCCAATTTGGTGGCAGCGGAGAGCGCTGGGGCTATATCAACCGCCTTGCGCGTCACTTGGAGAATATTACCAAGATTCCTACGAGAGCTCGTGCTTTCGGATCAGCCGGCGCATTTTCAGGCGGTGTCGCAAAAGTGGATTTTGCCGTGGTGGATCCGGTTTACATGTGTCGGCAGGGGGGACGGTTCAGGGTTTTGCTGACAGGACGACTTGGTGGCGGCTCGAGAGCGTCTTGGGGACTTTTTGCTCGTTCGGCCACAGGCGGAGTCATGGGGTTGAAAGGTCAAAGGCTGATCATGGCCGAGTCAGGAGGGGCTGAAGCATCCCTCGCGGAAGGTTTGTTGGCGGGGCAGATAGCTGTCAGGAAATTCTTCGGATCGGTCAGGCAGGCGCCGGATCTTGTGTCGGCCATTGCAGCCGTGCGTGGAGGTTCGGCCGATGCCGTCTTTGCCCCAAGGGTCATGGGAGCTGGTTTGGCTCAGGTGTATGCAGCCGGCTCGGTGCCCAACGCTGCTTTTGTTCTAGTCAGGAAGGATCTGCCGTCAGGTCTTGTTTCTAAGATAAGAGCTGCGGTCAGAGGATATGGAGCCACCGGAGTCGGGGGATGGGGGGATCCCGCAGGGTATTCGTGTGCTTTCGGCAGGAAAAGGTATAGCATGGCCGTGGCTCGTCCACGCGTGGTCAGGTTTTCGGGCAGGGGAATCGTGGATCTGGACCTGGAATCGGATTTCGTTCTTCCGGATGTGAGGAAATATTTTTGGAGACCCAGATAGAAGCGATTGTGTTTTTTTGGTTTTCGTGCTTAAGAGTCTTGTTCCAAATAGATGACAAATGAAACGGCCGAAAAAGGCTGTATGAAGGTTGAAGATTCACAGTGAGTGACTTTCGCAATATTGAAACGCCGTCGAAAGCCTTGGTTTGGACAGTGGAAGAACGTTCGCAGGTTTTGTACGTCAAATTGGTGGGCGACATAGATGAAAACGCGGATCTGAAATCTTTGGAAGAGGAGCTTGAGGGAGTCGTGTCCATAGATCTTGGAGATGTGAGGAGGATCAATTCCGCAGGAGTGAGAGAATGGGTGAATTTTATTCGAAAACCTCCAAGGGTTGAAAGCGCCTTTCTTGTTCACTGTAGTCCCACAATTGTCAATCAGTTGAACATGATTTATAATTTCAAAGGAATGGCGGCGGTAAAAACTTTTTTTGCTCCTTATGTGTGTACGAAATGCGATGAAGAGGTGGACGTTTTATTGAATGTTGACACTCATTTTGAACAAAAGGACATCAAGCAGATTCCCGAGTTTACATGTAGTGACTGCGGTGAGCTGCTGATTTTTGACGATATTCCGGAGCGGTATTTCGCTTTTATTCTCCATCAGTGAATAGATTGAGACGTAGACCCAGTTACCCGGTTATACCCGATGATTCTCGGGTTCCATATACCGTGCGCCAGGTGTTGGACGGTTTGTCCGATGCAGCTGTTGTATTGTCTTCCGACCGGAAAGTCTTATACTACAATGCCCCTTACCAGATGTATTGTGGAAAAAGAAACAGGGCGATGGCGCAGGATATTGAACAAGGTTGCCGTTGTTTCGACTTTTTTTCCCTGGAAATCTGCAAAGATAATTGCGTATTGCAGGAGGTCTGCAGGACAGGACGCCCCATAAGAATGGATGAGATCACGGCTTTTAGAGCTGATGGGGAAAAGCTGAAACTCATTGTCACATGCACGGAGATTGTTCAGGGGGTCTATGTCGAAATTTACAGGGACGTTACCGCGGATGCACGCGTACAGGCAAAATACAGGATGCTACTGTCTAAAGAGAGACGAGCCAAGGCGGATTTGGAAAAGATTGTAAACGAGAGGACCGCGGAGCTGAGCATGGCCAACAAGGAGTTGAAACAGGCTCAGGCCATACTTGTGCACCAGGAAAAGATGATGTCGTTGGGTCGCCTCGTGGCCGGCATTGCGCATGAGTTGAATAATCCAATAAATTTTGTTTATGGGAACATCGATTTTCTGGAGGAGTATTACAGAGATCTTGTAAAGTTGGTGGATCTATACGATCAGGTTTTGCCGGATGATCCAGCACTCAGAAAACGAATATCAGAATTCAAGGATGAGATAGAGTTTGACTATTTGAAAAGAGATATTGGGAAGCTCATGAAGAGCATCCGGCACGGTACGGAGAGAACTTCGGAAATTGTACACGATTTAAAAACCTTCAGTCGCCCGGGCGCCAGGAAGATGAAAAAGGCGGATCTTATAGAGGGGCTGGAGTCCACCCTGAATCTTTTAAGATCCAAGATAAAAAACCGAATAGAAGTGGTGCGGGAGTACGAAGATATTCCCAAAATAGTGTGCGACATCGGTCATATCAATCAGGTCTTCATGAACATTCTCACCAATGCGGTGGAAGCAGTCGAAGGCGAGGGAACGATATACATCCGCGCCCGCAGAACCAGTTCGGGAGTGAGGTTGATTATCAAGGATGATGGTCCCGGGATCGACGCTGAAGCGGTTCCAAAGCTTTTTGAACCCTTTTTTACGACAAAGGATACCGGCAAGGGCACGGGGTTGGGGTTGGCCATCTGTGAAGGAATTGTCCGCCATCACGGAGGGCGTTTAGGCGTGGAAAGCGCTCCGGGAAAAGGGGCGGTTTTTGTCATCGATCTTCCCTTGGAGCCACCTTCGGAAAACCGAAGAAAAGGTAGTGAGGAAATAGGCGTCTGGTAGTCCTGAACCAACGTGGCTGCAAACAACCAGACTTGGCTCATCATCCGCAATCAACAGGGGCGAGCCTGGGTTGTACAGCAGCGGACAAACCAGCCGAGCCCCTTGTTGTTTTCGCAGGCTCCGAAACCGCCGGACGTCGCCGTTTGAAGCTTACCCTTCGGGTAGCATCGTCGGCGACTCGGTCGAATCCCTTCAGCCCTTCGGGCAGCGGGCTTCGAACGCCGGCT
>SLPX01000229.1 GCA_007131745.1 Myxococcales bacterium | reverse complement strand
GCGCCGACCTCTTCAAGATAATCGCAAAAAACAGTAAGATCTGCTTTTAGTTTTATGAAACAGCCTTCAAGCCCGGCTGCAAGCTCTTCTATTCGAGACGGCCGGAACCGAAACGCGTAAACATTTCTGACGACGTGCCGAAATCCGCGATATTCATCCAGCAAGTCCCTTGTTTCCCTTGTAATCACGGATGGCCGGATTGATGGAATATCCGCGGACATTTGCAACACCAGGCCCTGATGCCATTCCTCTCCTTTCGGCAGACTTTTGTCGACGGTGCGGGCGATATCTTCGAATATCCGCTCAACGCCGGAATAAAAACCATGAAGGTTCAGTGCAGCACCGTCATAGTAGCAATCATCACCGGAATTCCGAGCCTTGGACACCAATAGATCCACTCGTTTGACCACTGCTTCCAAGTCGGTGATGAAATGTTTCGTCCGGCCCGCCAAAGCAATAAAGTCGGCTTTCATATAAAAACACCTTCCTGTTCGATTGTTTTTTTGAAAAAATCGCCGGTATCCTCGATTCTGACTAAGTCGATTCTGTGTTCGGTATCCAGGTCAAGAAGGCGGGCCACGGCCGGAAAATAAAGATTTTCAGCCAATCCCCAGACAACCAGGTCCACATCCGACCTGTGATGGAACAGCCGATCATCGGTAAGCGAACCGATTACGGCTACTTTTTTGACTCCGAATTGTGTCTTCATCAGCTTCGAAGCACGGTTTGCCGTAGCCCACGCACGCCGGAATTTACTACATAATTCCCGTCGTTCCTCCCACTCGCGTCTTTCGATCGCTGCTTTGTATTTTGAGTTTTTGCTTTCCATATTCCGATTTCCACGTTGGGCTAAGGTTTTCAGGCTAACCCATCATTTCAAATATTTCAAAGATGAAAAGCAACACCAAACAGAGATCGGAAAGAGGCACGGATTGCCTCTAACACGAAGCTCATGCAGATGGATCGGCGTACGAATCCAGTAGTTGTTTTTGAGTCAAACCTAAATGAGCTTTGTCGGTGAATCGGTCATGGCAATTGACATCGGTTGAAGGGTCGTTTCAGGGTGATTTGACTCAGGGGCTGTCGAAATAGTACCATGTGCTTCCAACAAGACAAACAAATCAACCATGTTCGGAAAGCGTGAAAAGAATTGCTTACAAAAGTTTTTGATCAACATCGAAAAGATGGAGAAAAGACAACCTCCGATTCAACCTCGCCGGATCCCGATATCGTCCTGCTTTGCAATCCTAGGGCCGGCGGGAGATGGAAAGAGCTGGCCGATATACTCGACTCCGATGAAGCGCATGGGGTGAGACGAATCGTTACGGATTCGATTGAAGATGTCGGCCCCGCTCTGGCCGACCTGGGCAAAAAGACCAGGCTGCTTTGTATCTACGGCGGGGATGGAACGATTCAGCGGATTATCGACAAACTCTACCAGTTCCCCCCGGATACTCCAATGAAGTTGGCGTTCATCGGTGGAGGCACCATGAATGTCGCCGCGTCATGGTGCGGATACACGAAGTCTCCGGGCAAGAACTTCCGTGCCCTTATCAGCGCGCACGAAAGCGGGGATATTCTCTTTCGGGAGGTTCCGTTGCTCGAAGTGCGTCAGGGAAAGCATGTATATCATGGGTTTACATTCGGAATCGGCCCCATCGTTCGTATCATGGATCGTTATGAGCAGGGCCGGAAAAGCAAGTTAAGGGCTTTGGGCCTGGCAGCGAAATCAGTGGCGGCTGCATGGACCAAGTGGCCGGCTGATTTCAAACCTTTTTTGCAGGAGATGGACGGGGAAATAACCGTAGACGGAAAAAGACTCCCTTACGATCGTTATGCAGCCGTGTTTTGCAATGTCACCGGAATGATAAATCCGGGAGTGGTGCCTTTTGTGAAGACTCGAAAGCGGGAAACATTTTTCTACGGCGCCTATGCAGTGGATCGGCGGGAATTCACCATGATGATGCCCATGCTCACGCAGGGACGGCTTCCCATGGATCCCAAGTCATTGCTGAAGCCCGTATCCACATGGAAACAGATCTTGATGTCCCTTGCGGGAAAAGGGAATTTTCCGGTCGATCCGCGGTATGTCAACGACATAGCATCCGAATTCGAGATCCATTCCCCGGAAGAGCACTACACGGTTGACGGCGAAATCTTGAGATCGACCGGGGAGCCGATAAAAGTGACCCTGGGCCCGATGATCGAGCTGGCCGTTTCGCCCACCGTCGGGCTGGGAACAACCATGAGGCTGGCGGCCGACATCGCCCAGCGGTGAGGCGTAGAATCCATGTGAAGCCGGCCGACGATCGGATAAAAGAGATGCTGTATCCTGTCAATGATGGTTGTTCTATTCGGTCCCGAACACTTCTTTCGGCCCTTATCCGGCCGCTTTTTTTGATGCTTTTGTTGCCGCCGTCCGGCTGCAAGGAAAGTAGCACCTGCAAACATGATGGAGGAATGACGGATAGGTTTGAGGATTCGGATTCATCCGGGTTTATCGACAGCTGTGCGCAGGAGACGGATCAAGAGTTCTGTATACGCCTGGGGCACAACTGCGGGTTGATGAAGGTCCCGATGGAAGATAATTGCGGAGAATTTCGCACTGCGGATTGCGGCGAGTGTTCGGCCCCAGAAGTCTGTGGCGGGTCAGGAGAGAAATACGTATGTGGCATCGGCCCATGTGAGGAAACTGTTTTCCCGGACGGTACATGGGTCCAAGTCGAGGCTCCGACTACCGCCGCTCTGAAAGGGGTGTGGGGCGGCGCGGCTGATGATGTCTGGGCCGTGGGGGAAGGCGGCGTCATTCTTCACTGGGACGGCGATCTGTGGTCTGAAACAGCGGGTCCGGTATCGGAGGATATTTACGATATTCACGGTACCGCCCCGACATCCGTTTGGGCGGTCGGTGACTTCGACGGCGCATTGCACTGGGACGGAAGCGAGTGGTCGCTACGGGACTCGGGTCTGATCCTGGGTCCACTGTATACGGTGTGGAGCGCAGGCCCGGATCTGGTATGGGCTGGAGGCAAGGATCCGGGCAGCACTTACGGCACGTCCTTTCTCTGGGATGGCGCGCAATGGACTTTCCACCAGACTTGGTCCGACATTGTGGTACACATTTCCGGCCTGACTATTTCCGATCCGGCCGAAACTTACGTGTGGGCCGTCACGGCCGAGGGTGGGCTGATGGCCTGGGATGGTGGAGAGTGGGGTTTGCTTCCAATGGTTGGAATAGAAATAACCGGGCACATCGCGGGATTGTGGGCAGCCGCGGCGGATGATCTTTGGCTGGTGGGCTCCGACATTCACCGTTGGGACGGACAGACCTTGACCACTATTGCAAGCGGTCGATTGCCCTACCAGAGTATGCAGGACATCGCAGCTTTTTCAGCGGATGAAATCTGGGCGGTGGGATATGCCTGGTATCACTTCTCCGAGGGCGAGCCGGTTTGCGGCCTTGTCCGGCATTGGAACGGTGCCGACTGGCAACTCACCGAAAACAAGGTCAACGTCCCGCTCCACTCTGTAGCGGCTCCTCCCGGATCTTCCGATGTCTGGGCGGTCGGATCCGCTGGAACCATTCTGAGATTGAATCGCTGATTTCGGAAAACGGGATCCGTTCGTTTTGCAGGCAAAAAATGGTTTTTAGAAATCCGCGGAGATATCGGCTACTTCCTGGGGGGAGAGCACACGGTTGTAGATTCTGACTCCTTCCGCGATTCTTACGTTGGAGTGGACTCCGCCGCTGTGCTCGGTTCTACCGGCGCTGAGGCTGTGGGAATCATAGCTGGAAAGAGGCGATCCGGTTCCTGTCGCGGTGTCGGCCAAAACTCCGTCTACGTAGATTCTGAGTTCGCGGCCGCCTCCGCCTGCAGCGCCGTCATAGGTCACGGCCAAGACGTGCTCCTCTTCACCGAGCCCGGACAGGTTGACTTGCAGGGAATCCGTTCCGCGCGTCCTGAAGCCTGTCCTGGAGAGGTGATAGCGGTAGGCGCAAAGGAAACGGTTGTCGTCGAACATCTGCGCCTTTACCACTATGGAGAACCTGTCCCCGTCTTCGAACGCGGGGCTTTCGTCGAAAACCACTGCGTCGGAGACACCGTCAAAAAGATAAGCTCCGTTTGCATAGTCCGGCCGGCCGATTTCTTGGCCCATGTAAAACGAGTCGTCTACGTAAAGCCCGAGTGTTCGAGTCAGGCCCCAGATGGCGACGCTGTCGTACGTGCGGCCGTAGCCGTCGTATCGGCCGTGAATATAACCTCTGCCGCCGCTGTATACCGGAACAGCTTCGGGTGTGTGATTACGGGTGGCCTCAAGGGTCAGGAGCGCCAAGGGTTCCGATGTGTTGAAAAAAGCGTAATAATGTCTTTCGGAGGGCAGAAAATAGCCGCCATGGAACCGCGCTGCAACCATGTTTTCAGCGACGCGCTCCGCCAGAGTGATATAATCTTGATGATAACCGGCTGACCCGGCTATTTCGCAGAGCGCGAAAACAGCATCCGGCCGGGAATAGCTTGTAGCGAGATTCGGCTCGGTGTTTACGCCGGGTGATTCGCCGAGATCGCCCAGTCCGAGATTTTGGGCGATAGCGCGAATAGCGTTCCAAAGAGCTTCATCGCCGGTGAGCCTGTATGCCCTTGCGTAGACAAAGAGAAAACCGTCGTCCGCGCTGACCGCTGAAAACGGCGTGCCCTCGCTTCCGTAATAACCTGTGCGCGGATAGGTTTGCCCGGTGAGGTCCGTTCCGTCGGCCCACATCGGCCGGAAGCGGTTTGTGTCTGCATCATACGCAGCGGCAAAATGGGACTTCAGACCATCGACGGTTGAGGAGAGAAGCGCTTCGCCTTCCGCTCCGAGCCGTTCCGCCAGTTCGAGCCTCACCAAACCTCCCGCCACGTAGATGGATTTCACCCGGCCGCCCCAAAGCACCCAACCCTCTCTTGCCGTGTCTCCGTAAACCGCGCCGAACTGGTTTTCAGCCCTGTCGCCGTAGCTGCTGTAGGTAAGCTCACCTGTGAGAGGCCCATCCTCGGGGGGTGTGTTTATCCGCCTGGGTTTGCTGTACTGGTAGACGCCCAGGTTCGTAGCCGGATGTCGCGCCTTGACATATTGCTCGGCCAGCAGATTCGACCATGCAAGCGCACCTGTTTCAGTCGGGTCCAGTGCATACAACATTGCTGCCGCTAATATCATGTCGCTTCCTGCGTTGATGAAAGTCAAACCGCTTCCTTCGAAAAACGGCGGTGGGTCGTCGAATGTATTCGACCAAAGAGTGCCCATTGATCGATGGTAGCTTCCGTGCCGGTTCATATCCAGAAGGGACCAGTCGAGGATATGTGCGTTCCACAAGGCGCGTATAAACTCTCTTGTAGACTCTTGATCCACCTCCCATAGAAATTCATAGAAAGGGAAGTTGTTTTTGAACTCGTGGCAGTTCGCATCGAAGTCGCCCACGTTCTGCATCGTTCCGAGGTCGATGATTTGATGCCCGCCCCAGTAGAGAAGCCCGCAGTCCGCCCTGAAGTTGCTGAACATGTATGCGGCTGCATCTTCCCCGGCTTCTCTGTATTTGTTATCACCGGTCATGTTGCTCAAACCGACCAGGACACGCATGAGATTTTGTTGGCTCGCAAAATTGGAGATGATGTATTCCTTGCCGTCATACCTCCACACCGCCGGCTCGCCGGTTATTGTGTTTATCCCGTCCACAAAAAGCGGACTGGAAACCCCGCCGTAAACATCCCGGCCGTGTTCGAGAACATTGTCAGCGAAAACAACGACCTTTTCCAGCAGGTGCGAAAACTCGTGTCCGCCACCGTCTACGTGAGCGTCGATATCTCCGTTTCCGCCTCCGTCCCAAGCTTCCGTTGCGTCAATACCTCCATCCAAAACACCGTTTTCCCCTCCGTCCTTTCCCGGGCCGGTGGAACCACCGCATCCAAACCCTATTAAAACCAGTGGCAAGGCCGCAAACAATGTATGCTCAGCCATGCGAGCAATCCGAGTTCGAAACACCGTCAACGCCCTGAAAAACAGGCCAAAGATACGTTTTTCTAAAAAACTATGATTTAGCACTGATAGGAAAACCATATCCGCCTGCCTTTCCGCCGAACTTATGGGGTTTCCGAAACCTTCAAGAATTCTAACTTTGTAATATTATGAGGTCAACACGAACAGTTCCGTCTCCCCCGCGATTCTTGTTCTGGAGTGGATCCCGCGGTTGTTGTTTCGATTATTTCTTTGACAGAAAAACATTCAACTGTACAATTAAAAGTACATGTACAGGAGGCGTTAGATGAAAGCTATTACATACACGGCCGCTCGGCAGAATCTTGCCAAAACAATGGAAAATGTATGCAATGACCATGCTCCGGTTATTGTGACTCGCAAATCGAATGATTCCGTGGTCATAATCTCACTTGATGACTATGAAGCACTTGAGGAAACTGCTTATCTTTTGCGTTCGCCCAAAAATACCAAAAGGCTTATTGAAGCTATTGCTCAGCTTGAAGACGGAAAAGGAACGGAAAGAGAGCTTATGGAATGAAGCTCATTTTTTCCGACAGCGCATGGGATGATTACTTATATTGGCAGAAAACCGATAAGAAAATCCTGCGCAGAATCAATAACCTTTCAAATGAAATGAAACGAAGTCCATTCGATGGCATCGGGAAGCCTGAAGCGTTAAAACATGCCTTGTCCGGGTACTGGTCACGCAGAATCAATGACGAGCATAGAATAGTGTATAAAGCCTCTTCAGGCGCCATTCTGATTGCTCAACTTCGTTATCATTATTGATCAATGGACTCAATCGGTGATGAACTCACCCGGGCCGGTCACGTTTGTGACGTAAGTGCTGCCCGGGCTTGTAGGAGACCATTGCGAAACAACCATGTGGTAGGTTTCGCCCTCGAACAGCAAAACGCTGATAAAGGCCGTACCCGCGGGCGTTTCATAGTAGTGATAACCGTTGCCCAATCCATAATCCAGTAAATTTTCCAGAGGTTCATCGGGGTCAAAGCCGCCTTGATAAATGTAGTTGAAAGTGTCGCCTGCATCCACCACGGTTTCAATCTCATAACCTCCCGAGACCGAAACGGTGAAAGCCGTTTCGCTGTAGTGGACCTCACCCATCCCGGAGATTCCCACGATGGAAAAAGGCCGGTTCCAGGTCGGGCCGGAGTCAACCGAGCCATCAAACACCTGTTCGACCTTGGGAACCTCGGTGGTGAGATGGTAGCGCACGTCACTGAGTCCGGCGACCCAAGGATCATCAGTGGAAGTGAAAGACCAGGTGAAGGTACCGTTTCCGTCCACGCAGTCAAAGCCGTGGATGAAATCCTGCAAAGGATAGTCCGCGATGCTTACTTCCCCTCCGATCGGGTGCCATTCGATAGTGCTGTTGTCCGGAGCGGTCACGGTGATTGCCAGATCCAGCGACCAGGGTGCGATGCCGTCGTCTTGATCCGCTACAATCCCCGACCAAAGTGCGGTGAATCCCACGCCCGTGATCTTTTGGTCCGTTGTGAAGTCGACCGTCTGATCTATGCCCGATCCGTCCACCTGGAAATCCGAACCTTGAATGGTCGCCACGATCATCTCCGCTCCGGTTCCAATGGGAACATCTACCCCGCATTCAAATACTTTATCTTCGATGCACTGCCCATCTTCGTTGCAGGTTTCCCCTTCGTCACAGCCGGGAGGGCAAGGTTGGCCGCACACAGGATCCGGACCGCATTCCCGGTCGCTGCAATCAGGTACGCAGGATTCATCTATGCACTGCCCATCTTCATTGCATGTTTCCCCATCGTCACAGCCGGGAGGGCAAGGTTGGCCGCACACAGGGTCCGGGCCGCATTCCCGGCCGCTGCAATCCGGTACGCAGGATTCGTCTAT
>SLPX01000311.1 GCA_007131745.1 Myxococcales bacterium | reverse complement strand
TGGGCCGGGTATCCGGGGTTGCATTCCACAACGGGCTGCTGTGGGTGTTGGGTCATCAATCCAACTTTGTGGAGATATTCGATGTAACGGATCCCGAAAACCCGGTGAAGGTCGGCGACTTTACGCCTTTTCTTGTACACGATCCGGTCCGGTGATAGAAAACAGGTAGTGTTTAAGAGTACACAATAGAGAGGTGGATCGATGAAAAAGGCATTGCTATTCCGATTTGTTTTTCTGTGCGTAGGTGTTGGGCCACTCCTTTCAGCTTGTGGAGCAAGGAATTCGGGCGGTGACACGGCTCGGCCGGGGGGAAGTGAAGGCAAGGACGGGGAAGATGTTCATTGGGCCGCTTCACAGGATGGACCGGCTTCCGAGGTTGATCTTGACGGAGGTTTCGGCGGCGGGAAGTTTTTCATGATAGCTCCGGTGGCCGATGAGGATGATCTGCACGTGATCTTGATGCATGAACCATCGCTCGACTGGGCGAAGCCGGGCCACTTGAAACTCAACCGCAGGGGCCTGGTGATCAGGGATGTGGACGAGACGCGGCTTCCGCCCGCCTTGAAAGGTTGGAAAGGGAAAAAGCTTCATGTGTATGGGGAAGGCAAGCGTTCCTGCGAGGTCGTTGTACAAGGGTTCGCCATGCTGGCTGAAGCGGTTGCTCATTTCGGCACGGTTGAGGATTGGCAAGGACGAGGTGGAGAACAAATGCCCGGTGATGGGGAGGTTGCTGATGCAATATGGGAACTCGCAACTTCGGGGGCGGCTTCGCGGCCCCGGGGAGTGTGGCTGACTGCAAGGGTGGATAAAGATCGGAAGGTTTGTGGCGAAAAAGCGGTTTGGGCGCGTGATGCCGATCTTCCTCGGCCGGATATTTGGGGGAAGGTTTCGAGTTCTGCAGTGACATCCGAAGCGGTGAAATTGTTTCGGGATCTTCCTGCGTGGAAAAAGATTCAGGAGGAATTCAAGAAGTATAAGCAGAGTGGTCTGTGGGACGAGTTCGAGGGAGCGGTTCCACAGGTGAAGGTTTTTCGTCATCCATCGAAAGATCTTCATGTTGTAGTTGTGCGGGGATCGGCCGGTCATGGCTGCGGATCTTTCGAGGGGAAACTCTGGGCAGCCTGGGAAGTGAAGGGCGGCGGGTGGACTCGCATCACCCGGGAAGAGACGGGCCGGGATTTTCAAGTCACCGATGTTTTCAGTTCGGACGGAGAGAATCGCCCGTTCCTCGTGGATTCAAAAAATCTCGTGGTTCCGTCGGCGGGAGCTTACAAGGTAAGCTTGGTCTACGAGATTCCTTTCTATGATTGCGGTTGCTGATGGATTGACACGGGGATTCGGGGATTTCTTGGTTGCGATTCAAGCCTTGTTTGGGTAATCTCGAAAATTGATAATTGTTGATTGTTGATACCGGTTTTTTAAGGCGGAATATTTGTTGCGGCATTGTGCAAGATCGCCGGGGGCGTTTTGTGGCGGAACTGTTTTTGATGAATGGTTATGGTCTTGCATTTGGAACCGGGCCGAATAGCTACGGTTCCTTGGTACGAGCATAGACCGTAAACACAGAGGACTTGGATATGGACCGAACTGATCCGAAAGGTGAGAGTGGGTCGGTGGATGAACTCGTTGTCGAGAAGCATATAGGCCCATTGTCGATCATCAATTCAATTGATGAGCCGGTTTATGTTTCCGACCCCGCCACATATGAAATTCTCTTCGTCAATGAGGCGCTAAGGAAGGTTTTCGGCGAACCCGGGTCAAAACGATGCTACGAATATCTGCAGCGCAGGGATTCGCCGTGTCCTTTCTGTACTAATGACATTATTCTCGGCGAAAAATTGGGGAGTTCCCACATCTGGGAGTTTAAGAATGAGTTCAACGGAAGATGGTATAAGTGTATTGACAAGGCGATTCCTTGGACGGACGGGCGTCTTGTTCGTTATGAAATGGCCGTGGATATCGACGAGCGGAAGGAGGCGGAGCTTGCTCTTATCAAAAGCGAGAAACGACTCTCTGCGACCCTGCGATCGATAGGTGACGGGGTCATAACCTGTGATGAAAGCGGCCGGGTGATGGATCTGAACAGCGCCGCCGAGTGCCTCACCGGTTGGAGGTCAGCCGAGGCCGTCGGCCGTTCGATTGGTGAGATCTTCCATATCGTGAACGCCAAAACGAGGGAGCCGGCCGAAAACCCGGTCGAGCGGTCTTTGAAGGAGGGGGTTTTGGTGGGGTTGGCGAATCATACAGTGCTTATTTCCCGCAATGGTAAGGAATACCAGATTGCAGACAGTTGCGCGCCGATACGCTCCAATGAGGGCGATTTGATGGGAGCGGTTCTTGTTTTCAGAGATGTAACCGAGGCATATCAACGCAGGGAAGAATTGGCCCTGGTGAAACGGCGCCTGGAAGATATCCTTGGCATTACAAAAACGGGCATCGACATCTTGGATTCCGATTTCAACCTGCGTTATGTCGACCCGGCATGGCAGGTTGTATACGGCGATCCGGCAGGGAGGAAGTGCTATGAATATTTCATGGGGAGGGATGAGCCTTGTATGGGCTGCGGGGTCCTCGTTGCACTGGAAAAAAACGAGAAGGTTATTCGCGAGCATGTATTGCCCCATGAAGGCGGAAGGGTTGTCGAAGTGCATACGATTCCGTTCGTGGATGCGGAGGGCGAGCGTTTGGTAGCCGAGTTCAACGTGGACATCACTGAACGCAAGCTGCAAGAACAGGAGCGTGAAAAACTTCATGGTCAACTGATTCAATCACAGAAAATGGAGTCGGTAGGGAGGTTGGCCGGGGGTATCGCGCATGATTTCAACAACATGTTGAACGTGATTCTTGGACGGTCCGATCTGGTTCTCGAGTTGCTGGACCAAAATCACCCTTTGCGGTCGGATATCGAAGAGATTCATGTTGCAGCCCGTAGGTCGGCTGAACTTACTCGTAGGCTGCTTGCCTTCGGCCGCAAACAAACTGTGAAGCCGCTGGTTCTGGATATGAACGAGACGGTGGAGGGGTTGTTGAGAATGCTGAGGCGTTTGATTGGAGATGGTGTACGCCTGGAATGGCGTCCGGGAAACAGGCCCGCTGTGGTGAAAATGGATCCCACCCAGATCGACCAGGTGCTGGTGAACCTTTGCGTAAACGCCCGCGACGCGGTGAGTGGTTCGGGAACAGTGACCATTGAAATCAGCAATGAAACCCTCAATGAAACTGTGTCCGCTCTGAACCCGGATTCCATTTGCGGAGACTACATCAAGCTTTCGGTCGGCGACAACGGGTGCGGGATGGGGACCGAAATGTTGGAACTGATTTTTGAGCCGTTTTTCACAACAAAGGAGGAAGGCAAGGGAACGGGTTTGGGATTGTCCGTTGTTTACGGAATAGCAAGGCAAAACGGAGGCTTTGTCCGCGTACGAAGTGAGCTCGGAAAGGGAAGCGTTTTCGAGGTCTTTTTTCCGGCTCACGGGGCGATTGCAGATGTGGAGAATGTTGAGCATCCATCCGGGAACCGACATGTTTGCAAGCGGGAGACGATTTTGCTGGTGGAAGATGAGAAGTCGATCCTGAACTTGGGAAAGATGATTCTGCGAGATGAGGGTTATACCGTGATTTCTGCATCCTCGCCCGGCGAGGCACTGCGTTTTGTTCGGGAGCATTCCGGTGATATCGACCTTTTGGTCACGGACGTGATAATGCCCGGAATGAACGGACGAGAGCTTGCGGAGAAAGTGATGGAACTACGTCCCACCATCAAGTGCTTGTATGTCTCGGGTTACAGCGAGGACGTGATTGCCAATAAAGGGGTGTTGGATGACTCGGTCCCTTTCCTGGAAAAGCCTTTTACCATAAAAAGTCTTTCATCCAAGGTGCGCTCTGTTTTGGATTTTTGAAAACCGAGGAGATCAAGAATTGTTATTCTGAAATCTGCCGTTTTTGAGGACCAGTATTTTGTCGCAGAGGGTATCAAGCCGTTTGCGGTTGTGATCGATCAATATGAAGGGAGGCGCCTTGGATTCCAGAAACTCTTCCAGCATGCCCGAACTCGATTCATCCAATCCCGAAAACGGTTCGTCCAAAAGCAGTGCTTTTGGTTCCATGGCCATCACTCCGGCAAGCGCGGCCCTTCGCTTTTCACCTTCGCTGAGGGCATTCGGCGGTCTGTTCTCCATGCCCGCCAGGCCGAAACGGGCGATTTCCCGTAATGCGATTTTTTCGGCTTCTCCAGATGTGCGACCGAGGTTGATTGGACCAAAAGCAACGTCTTCCAAAATGGTGGTTGAAAAAAGCTGGTGATCGCTGTTTTGAAACACCATCCCCAGAGCGGGGCGGATCATGGCAAAATCGCTTTCCGTTTTGCAGAGGGAACCCAGAATTTCCACTTCGCCTTCCTGGGGATGTAAGAAACCCATGAGAACCAAAAACAGCGTGCTTTTTCCGGAACCGTTCGGGCCGGTGATTCCGATTTTCTCTTCTTGACGAAAAACGAGTGACAGCCCCTCGAAAACCGGAGGGCGACCCTTGTAGGCGAACTTGAGATTTCTTAATTGCACGATTGGCGTGACGGGAGAATTCGGAATCACATCGGCTGTTATTTTGCCCTCTTTTTCAGCCATAGTGAAACCCTGCAAAAACTATGAGCGCGAAAACCGAAAGCGCGGCAAGAAAAAAAATCCAGTCTTTGCCGGTGAAACGCAGCGAACCTGCGACGGTCGACCTTCCGGTGAAACCGCGGGAAAGCATGGCCCGCCTGATGTGTTCGGCCTGGTCCGCGCCCCGCAGAAAAGACAAGGCCGCTCCGTGTGCCAGCGTTCGGTAATCCCTGAGCTTCATTTTAGGGAAAAAACCCCTCGCAGACATGGCTCGCTTGACCTTCTCGTGTTCCTCCAGCACAAGGCCCATGTAACGGGTCGTAAGAGAGAACAAGAGGGCGAGTTTTCCCGGGGCTCCGAGTCCCCGCATGCCGCGAGCCAGTGCATCCGGGGTTACAGATCCAAGAAGTGCCGTCATGAACAGGGCTGCCCCGTTCCCTTTCAGGGTTACGAGAAGGGCGAGGGAAAGACCTTCCCGGGTGGAGGTGAATGGACCAAAGGAAAAGACTTCGCTTCCCGGCGTGGAAAAAGGCAGGGTGAGCCACAAAAGCGCCAGGAAAAGGTTGACGGCCAGGATACGCTTGATGAGCTTTACCAATGGTCTGACCATAACTAAGGAAAAAGCTCCGCCCGCTAGTACAGCTGTAACCGCGCTTTGGATATTGGGAGAAAGCGCGGCCGCGGCCGAAAGAAAAAAAGCTACAGCGATCCTGGCTCGCGGGTCGATTTGCACGACTGCGGGAAACGGTTCTTCCTGCACGCGAATGTTCATCGTCAGGACCTTTTTTTCTTACTCGCCGCCAGGATAAGACCGGCCAGGCCGAAAATGAAGCCCAAGCCTGCGATTAAATCCCTGATATTGAAAGATTCGTGTTGATCATGCCTCCTGCCTGAATGCTTGCCGGTCCTGATCTGTTGTGAAACTTCCTTTCTAACAAGTTCTGCGATCTCTTTTTTGTGTATAAGGCAGTCTTTACCCGCGGCGGAATCTGTTTCGGGGGAAATTTTCTCAGGGGTTTCGGGTGGTTCATGCATGCTGTCTTTGTGTGGGGCTTCATCTGTCAGCATTACTTCCAGTTCTTCTGCTGAAATACGCTCTGTTCCCCGGTGTCCCATGGAATCTCGCACTGTTATCACAAGGTCTTTTCCCAGGTTGTCGGGTCTGAAGGTGGAGCGGCCGTTTTTGTCGGTTCGGCCGCTGAAAACCTCATTGCCTTCATCGTCGGCAACGGTGATTCGACAGTTTCTGCAAGGCGACCGGCGGCCGAAAAAACCACGGACCGAAATCTCCTGCTCGTTGACATCCACGGAAACGCGGAGGCGGTGAGCGCCGGCATCTCTGATTGAAAAGAAAAAAGCAGCAAGGGATGAAAGCAAAACGATGAGAAAATTTCTACACGACATGCAAGGGCTCCATGTTGAATAAATCAGGGCGGGTTTTGCGAATAAAAGCTAAAGCGAAAGCCGTAACCAAGCCTTCAATAGCGGCTACCGGCAGGTGGGCTATAACTATCAGCTTTGCCGCGGGGAAAAAAGGTTCACCGGAAAAAGCCAGGGCAAGCGCCAACAAGGACGCTCCCATGAGAATACCCGTCACACCAGCGGCAAAGGCTGCGAGCAAGGCTAGGCGAGCGGGTTTTCGGTGTGCGATCTTTGCGAAAAGAAACCATGCCGCCATGGCGGGACCTGCCGTGACAAAAAGGTTGACGCCCAATGTAGTGAGACCACCTATCTGAAACAGGGCGGCCTGCAAAAAGAGCGCTGTCAAGATGGCCGGCACCGCAGGCCAGCCCAGCAGCAGCCCCAGGAAGCCGTTCAATGTCAGATGAGCACACGCCGGTCCGATGGGAACCCTTACCAGCGCAGCCGCGAAAAAAGCAGCGGCCAGCATGGCTGTTTTCGGCAGATCCATGGGATCTGTTTTTCTGAGACCCGCGGCGGTCAGACCGACTCCCAAGACACCGCCGGTGACCAGTACGGGCAGAGTTGCCACGCCTTCACTTAAATGCATTGCCCGCTAATCTCCTCAAGGAAACGGGTGAAAACTGGTAAGGCACTATGCCCCATCAGGAAAAACATGGCAACCCGGATGACTTTGCAAACAAGTTCTTGGATTGACAGTTGGACTGTGAAAGGGGTAGCCTTACATGTGTTGATGCATAGATCGATTTGGATTCAATCCTGCATTAGATAGTGAATAAAAACCGGTGAGGAGGTAACGAGATGAAGCGCTGTAAAAATGTTTCGAGTAATATCGGCTTGGGTGCAGCATATGCGGCTTGTGTTTGCTTGGTGATGGTTTCTTGGGGATGTGGAGACGGCGGGACCAAGACCGGTCCTATTTGTGGAAACAACATTGCAGAATCCGGGCAGGCGTGCGACGGAGAAGATCTCAGGGGTGAAACATGTGCTTCACAAGGATATGTCGGTGGGTTTTTGTATTGCCTTGCGGACTGCTCAGGTTTTGATACTTCGCAATGCACATCTTATGCCGTGTGTGGGGACAACATAGCGCAAACCGGGGAAGCGTGCGACGGAACGGATCTCCGGGGTGAGACATGCCAGAGCTTGGGCTACGAAGGCGGAACACTCGCCTGCATGGCGGATTGTTCGGATTTTTATACCGGTAATTGTACGGGAGTTGCTGCCGAGTGCGGAAACAATATAGCGGAGACAGGAGAAGCCTGCGACGGAACGGATCTTCGGGGTGAGACGTGTGAGAGTCTGGGGTTCGACGGCGGCACGCTTGCATGCATGGCGGACTGCTCGGATTTCTACACCGGTGATTGCACGAGCGTGCCGGTGTGCGGAAACAATGTGATCGATCCGGGCGAGGTTTGCGATGGAACGGATCTCGCAGGTCAGACCTGTGAAGGGTTGGGCTACGATGGCGGGGAACTCGCATGTAGGCCGGATTGTTCGGGGTTCGACACAAGCAGGTGTACCAGTTCCGCGGAATGCGGCAACAACATAAAAGAAATAGGGGAGGTATGCGACGGAACGGACCTCGACGGAGAGACTTGTCAGAGCCTCGGCTATGAAGGCGGAGGAACGCTCGCTTGCCGTGCGGATTGTAAGGGTTTCGACGTAAACGGTTGCATTTCGACAGCGGTGTGCGGCAACAACATAAAAGAAACAGGAGAGATTTGCGACGGTACGGACCTTGCCGGCCAAACCTGTCAGAGCTTTGGATTCGACGGCGGAACCCTTGCCTGCAAGGCCGATTGTTCAGGTTTTGATGTAAGCGGATGCACCATGGTGCCTTTGTGTGGAAATAATGTCATCGATCCGGGCGAGGCGTGCGATGGAACCAACCTGAATCACGAGAGTTGTCAAAGTCTTGGATTCGACGGGGGAACATTGGCCTGCATGGCGGATTGTTCGGATTTTGATACGAGCGGTTGTTTTAATGTGCCGGCTGAATGGCGCTGCAATCCTGCGTTTTATGGTTCGGGCGACGGCTGTGACTGCGGCTGCGGCGCATGGGACCCGGATTGCGGGGACGAGACCGCTGCATCTTGTGATTGGTGTAACGCTCTTGGCTCGTGCGGCACGGGCGCATGTCCTTCGAACATTAAACCTACAGAAAACTGGACTTGTACCGTTCCGGCCGGATGGACCTGTAATCCGGATTGGTACGGTTCGGGTGATGGTTGTCACTGCGGCTGCGGCGCTCTTGACCCGGATTGCACTGATGTTACGGCTGATGCATGTGATGTTTGCAGTGGGCCTGGTTCATGCGGGGTCGGAAGTTGCCCGAGTGTCATCGCCCCTAACAACAATGCGATTTGCACGGGTCCTGCATGTGGAAACAATATCATAGAGGCCGGCGAGGTTTGTGATGGAACGAACCTGAACAACGAGAGTTGCCAGTCCCTGGGATTCCACGGCGGAACTCTCGCTTGCCTGGCGGATTGTTCGGGTTTTGACACGAGTGGTTGTTTCAACGTACCCGCTGAGTGGCGGTGCAACAACGCGTTCTACGGCGACGGGATTTGCGACTGCGGCTGCGGCGCATTGGATCCGGATTGCGCGGACGAAACGGATGCTTCTTGCGAATATTGCAACATGTGGGGTTCATGCGGTGTGGATTCTTGCAACGGTGCAAACGACAACATAGATCCTTTGCAAAACTGGACTTGTACCGTTCCGGCCCAGTGGACCTGCAGCCCGATTTTTTATGGCGACGGGGACTGCGACTGCGGCTGCGGTGCATTGGATCCTGATTGTTTGGATGTCACGGTGGATGCCTGTGATTTTTGTAGCATGAACGGCTCGTGCAGCTCTGACCCGTGCCCCGGCACGATTAACCCGTTCGATAACTCGACATGTACTCCTTCGATTTGTGGAAACAACGTGATCGATCCGGGCGAAGTCTGCGATGGTTCCGACCTCGGCGGCGAGACGTGCGAGAGCCTTGGTTTCGCGGGAGGCACTCTTGGGTGTCTTGTTGATTGTTCAGGGTTTGACACGTCAGCGTGTGAAGTTCCCGCTGAATGGAGATGCGACCCCGCGTATTTCGGAGCGAACGACGGTTGCGACTGCGGCTGCGGAGCGTGGGATCCTGATTGCGACGATGAATCAGCTGCGTCCTGTGATTTTTGCAATGACTGGGGTTCTTGCGGAGTGGATTTCTGCGGCGGGGCAAATGACAACATTCATGCGACCCAGAATTGGACTTGCACCGTTCCTTCACAGTGGACATGCAGCCCGATTTTCTACGGCGCTTACGGTTGCGACTGCGGCTGCGGAGCTCTGGATCCCGCGTGCGTGGATATGACCGTGGATGCTTGCGACTATTGCAGTGCATCGGGTTCATGCGGAACGGGTCCCTGCCCGGCGAACATAGACCCGACCGACAACGCTTTCTGCTCGGATCCCGTCTGCGGAAACAACATCGTGGAGGGGGATGAGGTTTGCGATGGAACGGATCTCGGTGGTGTGACGTGCGTGACGCTGGGCTACGAGGGCGGAACCTTGACTTGTTTGCCGGACTGTTCCGGGTTCGACACGTCAGGGTGCATTATTCCGTCGACCTGGAGATGCCATCCCAGCTTCTTTGGCTCAGGTGACGGCTGTGACTGCGGTTGCGGAGCCTGGGATCCGGATTGCGACGACGAAACCGCGGATTCCTGCGATTGGTGCAACATGTCGGGGTCATGCGGTGTGGCATCTTGTTCCAGCGCCGACAACAATATAGATCCCGACAAGAACTGGACTTGTACCGTGCCGGCCCAGTGGACCTGTCCGGAATCATTCTATGGTGCTTACGGTTGCGACTGCGGCTGCGGCGCATTGGATCCGGCGTGCAGCTCCACCAACGTGGACGCATGTGACTATTGCGACGCTTTCGGTTCTTGCGGGTTGGGCCCGTGTCCGAGCAACATAGATCCCTTCGACAACGCTGTCTGTATCTAAGAGGATTCAAACATTGCATTTCGGGGGTGTTAGATGATTAAGGGAAAAAGTCCATCCATTGGCATGAATTCGTCCGGGAGATTTTGTCGGGCTTTCCCGGGAGGGTTGCTTCTTATTGTCCTGCTCTTTATCCATTCATGTAAATCCGGGGATGAGTGCACTCCGACCACCTGCGAGGAAGGGGGAAAAGACTGCGGTTGGATTTCGGACGGCTGCGGCGGTGAGATTTTGTGTGGTGAATGCACCCCACCCGAGACATGCGGAGGCGGCGGAACTGAGAACGTGTGTGGGTTTGATGATGAATGTATTCCGACCACCTGCGAGGAGGGGGGAAAAGACTGCGAATGGATTTCAGATGGCTGTGACGGGGAAATCTGGTGCGGTGAATGCACTCTACCCGAGACATGTGGAGGGGGCGGAACGGAAAACGTGTGTGGGCGCGAATTGTACGATGAGACAGGATGGACGGACCTTTCATCTTTTCTGGCCGATGATTCTCGAATCGTATATGTGTCCGCGCACGGCGATGATGAGGCCGCGCTTTCAGTTCATGAGCGAGGGTATTATCTGCCCGATGATGAAGAGATTGGCCCGGATCCGACGCAGCCCGAAGGGGAGGTGACAGCTTACGCTACGGTTGAAGCCGCGAGATCGGCGCTTCGTGTCAACAGGAGGCTTGATAACTACCCTGACGATCCGATGTTTCCCGAGTGGATGCTCTTTCGGCGGGGAGATGAAATCGACATGAACGAAAGCGGCTTGACACAGGTGGAAATAGGAGGTCGCTCGGATGCAGAAAGGCGGGTCTATGCTTCGTACGGCGATCTTTCTTTGCCTCGTCCTGTGCTTGTAAACGGCGGAAGAATCAGTGCCTGGGGGGTTCGAGGAGGCAATAACCTGGTCATTGCTTCGCTCGCAGGTGTGAATGGTTTTTCAATCATGTACGGTGCATCCAACATTCTGATAGAAGACGTGGCTTTTCGACAAACCGGAACGAACGCAATTCAGATCGATGGTGTCGACAACATAGTGATCCGGCGGAGTGTGATCAGTGGAAATCACAGTGCCGATAGTCACGTACAGGGGATTTTCATGTCAAGGGTTGCACGGGTGGTGATCGAGGAATGTGTTTTCGACATGAACGGTTACAAGGAAGATCCTTTTGACCCTTCCACGTGGACGGCGGGCGTGTCGGCGGAACATGAGTCATTACAACCCGGTGAAGGCTTTCAGCCTCGCAGAACCTGGTTTGACAGAAATCTTTACCTGAGTTCCTACACGGACCTCAAGGTTCGCGGCAACATAATCTCCCGTGGCGGGGGTGGTGGGAGTGTTCAGATGAGGGTCGGCGGGTTGGCTGAGCGTAATCTCTTTTTGTTTAATCAGTCCGCTCTTTCCGTGGGACACTCCCAGGCGACCAGATCTTATCTGCATGACGCTTTGATCCGTTCGAACCTGGTTTTGCATGACGACCACTTTTTGCCGCCGGGCGGTTTCGGCATCGGTTTGATACTGGGAGTGGGCGATGAAGAGACCGGCGTGATGCAGGACAACATAGTCGCTCACTTCCATCGACTTAACAACGGAGGAGGATTGCTGGGGGCAACCGGAATAGGTGAGTACCAGGAGAATCCTGCTCAGCGTGCCTTTCATGTTCAAGTGTTGGATAACGTTGCTTTGAGTCATTACGGCAGAGCTTTTTCAGTAGCGTCTACAAGCGCTGATGATGGAATCATTTCGGGAAGAATAGGGTCGAACGTGGTGGCGGTGCTTAGCGAAGGTCAGGTGGTTTCCAGCGGCGACGAAACACCTGCGGATACGGTGGACTTCGGAAACGAAATTTCCGGGGGCAACAGCTATTTTTGCGAAGCCGCGGATTGTTTCAGGCGAGGTGGATCCAGTGGCGATTTCTCCGACTGGGAGGCTGCCGGGTACGATTCTCATGGCGCACATTACTCGATGTTGGAAGCGCTGGCAGAGGATGCGGGTTGGGCGACTGCAATGGAGTTAAACGATCCCCAGGGGCGAAACGGATGGGAGCGCGATATTGTTTCGTACATGATGTATGTTGATCCGACTTACGAACCAAACGAAGATGTAACTGTTGATGACGGCGTGCCCCAAGCGAATCGGAGACCGGACGCTCCGATGGTGTGGCAGGTCCTGTCCGATTCGTCACTCTACCCTGACAGTAATTTTTGGAGTCGGCGGGTGCTTTCCGAGGATGAAGCCAAGCTTGCAGCGCGTCGCTATCATGCTTTCCTTGTTTTTATCGAACGTGCCAAGGCTAACCGCAGGGGCGCTTGGAAACGGGATTACACTGCAGACGCGGTGAACAATTACATCAGGCAAGGATTTGGCAAGGCCACGGTACAAGGTGAATACACCGGCGAACCGGACCAGTGATTCTTTTTTCCTCCCACGATTTCTCAGTGAAGTTTCTTATCAGCGGGCGATTAACAAGTATCAGATGCCGAAGAACAGGGTGAAGCGGAACCCGAACGACCACCACATCCCGATGTCGTGACGATCCCACCTCGACATGTCGTAGCATGTCTTTACCCTTCCTTCTTTCAGGCAGAGTTCATCAAAATGTGGATGGTAAAAATAGGCGCTCGCGCCCAGAGCTATCATAGGATGAACGTAATAATCCGCGCCGAAACCCCAGCCCATGACGAACCCGTTCATGGAGGCGTCGAACCAATCACGCGGCCCGTAATAGGCTTCACCCATCCACCTGGCGAAACCCGGAACGAGAGCGCCCCAGAAATCCCAGTTTCCGTGAGGTAAAAAGAACCTGAATTCGGGTGCAATCACCAAGAGCCAGAAGGAATCGAAAGTGGCTCGATCATCGAAATCAACAAGATACCTCCGCCGGTTGTCTTTTGGATGACCGAACAGAAACCCCATGTGCATGCCCGCGCCGAAATATTTTTCAAACCTGAAAATTGCGGAGAACCTGAGGTTCAACATCGGGAGTATGTCATGGCAAAGTCGATCGGTGCAGTTGTTGATTCCAAGGTCCAAGTTCAGCATCATCCCACGGTCGCGGCGATGCACAGGCGGAGTTCGCGGCCGTCGCTGCGCTTCTGCTGTTCTGACGCCTATGGTCTGTTCAGAACTTCCCTGCAACTGTGGAAGCAGAAAAAAACATCCAAGAAATACGACGCCGATCCAGAGCATTTTTGGTTTCATGACAACTCCTTCATAAGGGTCGAAATGTTTCGGGCCTCAACCTTTCCGCATTTCTATTAACAATTCATAATGAGCCTCCATATGTCAAGCCGTTTTGCTTCCACAAGACTCGGAAATTACTGACTTCCGAAGTGTAAAAATCGGTGCTTCAATCAACCGGTTCTTTGTTTCGGTGGCGGGGCCACACGGAGGGCCATATACGATGAGCGCGGATCCGGCTCTTTTGTGCTTCCTCGTGTTTTCCGAGACGTTGAAGAGCTATCGCAAGGTTGTGGTGGGCGGCTGCGAACCTGGGATTGAGCCACGTGGCGCGGCGATATACATCAGCGGCTTCTTCTACCCGGTCGAGTTGCATTAGAGCGTTGCCGACGGCTATGTATGTTCCGAGGTTTGAAAAATCTCTCAGGGAGAGTTCTAGTTTTTCGAGAGCTTCTTCGTTGCGTTCCATTTCAAAAAGCAACAATCCAAGGTAAAAACGAATTCTTCCTTTTTTGAACGCAACGGCTTCCGCTTTGTTCAACAGTTCAAGGCTTTTTTCAGGTGACGCCAAGGTTCGTCCCTTGATGAATATTCGCTCCGCCATGTATTGTCTGGTTTGAACGTAGAACGATAAGCCTCCAACCAGCGCGGAAAAGCAGAAGATTACCGTCGTTGTTCTCACGATGTTGATCTTCGGGAAGATTTTTTCCATGTCATATCTATACACCGGCAGGAGGGAACCCATGACCACCGCTGTTGTGATGATTAGAGGAATCGTGTGAAAGGTAGCTTCCGCCAGTCCGGTAACAAAAAGAATCATCACACAGGCGAAACCCGCGCTGCGGTATCCTTTAGGTATTTTCGATGCAGATCCGTGCCTGAACACTTCTTTGTTGAGAGCGTCTTTGCAAACGTCGTTGATCTCTGCATCCGGTTCGACCGGCGGGCCTCTTGTGGTTTTCTTTTTTCCCGGTGTTTTATCATTGTCGCGGGATGCTATTACAACGAGGAGAAAGATAAAGAAAATGACCACCGCGATGCCCCCGGCTCCGAGTTCCGCCATGAAGCCGAGAGGTTCGTTGTGAGGTTTTTGAGCGTTTGTCCAGAAATGCCTCTCCGACGGATTGTTTTGAAGACGTTCGGCTTGTACAGCGGGAAAGCGTAACGCGAAGGATCCCAGCCCGTGTCCCATGATGGGGCGCTGTTTCCACATGTCGTATGTCAGGCGGCTGAGATATGTCCTGCTTTGCAACCTGCCGGTCCAGTTTTCTCCGTAGCGCCACCCGACGGTGATGAGAACCGCGGCTGCTCCTGCAGCGGGGGCTAGGAAAATCAAGCGCTTTTTCAATGATCCGCTTCTCGTCAGCAGAGACAAACTCATTCCTGCAGCAATGGCCACGTATGCGCTTCGGCAGTTGGTTGAGTCAATGACTTTAAGAGCAAGGACGGTGTACAACGCGGCCGGTAGAAGCCTGATGATGAATATCAGCACTTTCCAAAAGCCGGTTTCGCCGGGTTTGAAAAAATAACCTGTTGTTCTCCATGTGAACCATAAGGCCAGGGGGAGGGAACATGCGATGAAAGCGGCGAGGTGATTGGGATTTCCTATCGAAGCGCCCGGGGGAGACGGCTGTCGCACGGCCCAAGATGAAAGAATCAAGCCGGCCGCTGTTATGGTTCCGGCGATACCGGTTGTCATGAAATGAACATCCCGGGAAGAAGCTTCTTTATTATGCATTACTTGTCGCGTGACGCCGGCCGCAATCAGAGCGCACGCGAACATGGTGAGATCCGAAACTCCGGCCGACATGGAAGGTGTCCAGGAAAAACTCACAGCGGCCCACAAGAGAAACAAAACCCACCCGAGAGTTACGCGATCAGGATGATATTCATAATTTTTCTTTGTGGCCCATATGAAGAAGATTAAGACCGACGCCAAGGTTCCGGCGGCCATTATGGGAAGCTTGGCTGATGAGAACTCAGGTGTATTGGGATCATACACCAGGACGGTTGCAAGTAGAGTTGCTGCGGGAAAAAAAACGATCCATTTGGCGAATGGTTTCATTCAGAATGGAAGTCTCTGCCAAAGTCTCGGCTTGAAGCCGTCTGTGGACACGGCGAGCAAAACTCTTCTGAGCGCTCCCTGGACCGTGTCATCACGGGTTTCTTCCATTTTTTTTCTTAAAAGATTTCCGTGCTCGCGCATTGAGGAATGCGTGAGGTAGTAACCGGCTTCTTCCCGAATTCTTCGGCTGTCGGACCCGAGTAGTTCCACGAGGATGTCCACTCCTTTTTCAGGATTCCATTTAGTCATGGCAAAAGCTGCTGCCGCGCGCGTGATTTTTCCATGACCTTCCAAAGATGAATCGACTCCCTTCTTCATCTGTTTTATTGATTCCTTGTTTTCCACCGACCGCATGAGATGAACCACCGACCTTTTGGTGGAGGGAGCCCCTTGGGTCAGAGTGGTCAGAAGAACTTCATTACCCCTGTCATAGCCCTGGTTGGCGAGCGCCTGGGCGGCGTTTAGCACCTGCACATGATCACGGCTTCTCATGATAGACCAGAATGCCGTTTTGGAAGCCTTGTCATTAAGCCTGCCGAGAGCGCGCACAAGAGCGAGTCGCGAATTCCTGCGGTTCCAGACGATTGGAAGATAATTTCTCAGAACCGATATTTGGCCGCGGTCAAGTCTCATGCGCGTGGCTGTGTGGAGAAGATTGGTTTCTCCCTGTCGACCCGCCGATATGGTGTATGCGGTTACCGCGGCGGATGCTGTGCGCCAGGACTTGATATTGTTTAACGCCCGGGCGACTCTTTGAGGGGTGCACATGCGCATGCTCAGGCAACCCAGTAAAGCGTCGATGGCGCGGGGATCCCCGTGCCGTGCCAGTTCAAAAGCCGCCATGTTTCTCATGTTATGGTTTCTGCTGTTCAGAAACTCTTTGGCTATTCGGTCGTTGTATCCGCCTTTTGTGATGGAGTTGAGCGACTTCAAAGATTCGATCCTGAGAGACATGTTGTTCGACCCTGCTATTTTCTCCAGAGCCCGCACCGCTCTTGCGTCGCCCAGCCTGCCGAGTGCCGCGATTGTTGAAGCTTTTACCGCATCACTATCGTCTGCGAGTGCGTTGAGAAGCATGGGCACTGCTTTCTTTTCACCCGTATCGCCCAGGACGAATGCGGCATTGAGTCGGATGACCGCTTGGCGGTGGTTGAGGAGATCTCCCAGGGATGACAGCACTCGTGGGTCGTTCAGCTTGTATAAGGCAAAAGCGATGTTGTTCAGTAATCGACCCGATCGTGCAGCGGGAAGCCTCTCGCGCAATGGTTGTATGGCTGATGAATCTCCGATTTCTCCGAGAGCGTACACTGAAACGTTCCTGACCTCTTCGTTTGGATCTCTTATGTTTCTGAGCAGTGCCCTTTGAATATTCCGGTCATTGTCGCGCAGCTCAGCGGCGGCGGCTGCGGCGAATATTTTTGCGTTCACGAGCTTGGAGTCCAGGGCGGCAATCAGACCGCGTCTCAGAAGCCGACGGGGGATTTTTCCGCGCATGTCCCAAAGCGCTGAAAGCGACGCAAGCCGCATGCCGTAGTCTCCCTTTTCATCCGCAAGAAATCCCAGCAGACGGTCCGCTGCGGATGCGGCCCCGATCCAACCCAGAGCTCTTATGGCAGCGGCTTTAGTGTAATCCCGTTCTTCGGGATCATTCAACACGGCTTCGATCGTGGCTTGCGCCTTAGGCGATCCCACGGCGGCGAGTGCCCTCATTGCTCGCAGGCGAATACCCAAATCCCAGTCTTTCATCGCCGCCTGGAGAGCGTCCAGGCTTCGGAAATCAGCCATTTCTGCGAGTACCAATGCAATGCGTCGCCTTACTGTCGGATTGGTGTTATGTGTCAAACCTTTTTCCAGGGCGGGAAGCGCTGCTTTTCCCAGAAGGGTCATCTCGTGGGTCGATGGAAGGTGCTCAAGCCTTACGTTGACAAGTATATCCGGATTTTTGGGCATGGCCGAGAGAACTGCGTGGCGCTGTTTTGCATTGCCCCAAAGTTGATGATCCACCGGTCCGTATGGGCTCATGGCCACACCTGCCCATGGAACACCGGCCAGGGCGAGAAGGGGAATACAACCGCACAAAACCACCGGCCATATTCGGAACGCAGGAACTTTATTCTCAGCCGACGGTGGTGTGTCCGCTCTTTCCCGTCGGGTTTGAAAATCGTTTTCGCTCTGTTTCATGCATACCTCCAGTTGGAAATGAATCCATGCATTATATGTTTCATAGGATCATAAACAAGAAGTTCGTTTATGAGTGCCAGCGAAAACATGGCCTCGCCATGCACCCCACGATCCCTGAACGAGCGAGCCTGTTTATTTACGGCAGTGGACAAACCGCCGAGCGCCTTGTTCGAACCTCCCTGACGGGAGTTTCATCTGCGGCTCGTCCGAGTTGCTTCATCCTTCACCCGTTCCTGCCAACCCCTGCACCCGGAAGCGCAACTCAGATGTCGGCTTATTGTCCATCTGCCTTTTTTTGCGGCTCGCTCTATTGACCGCAAATGATCGAGATGCCGCTCCCACCAGAACGCAAACGGCGACGTCCGGCTTTTTTGGAGCCTGCTAAAAATGGCCTCGCCATGCATACCAGGATCCTGGGTATGCTGTTTGTTATGAGAATAGACGGCTTATTCCAGGTTTTTGAGGGCTACTGAAGCAGCAGTCAATAAAGGATCCCATGCCGGGGAAAACGGCGGGCAGTAGCCGAGGTCCAGGTTGGAGAAACGTTGCAGGTCCATTTTTGCATCGATCGCGGCGGAAATAACGTCCAGTCTCTTGGCAGCGCCTTCTTTTCCTGCGATCTGACCGCCCAGTATCCGTCCGGACCCGGATTCGAAAACCAGACCAACGTACAGCGGACTTCCTCCCGGGTAATACCCGGCTCTGGATCGATCTTTGATCCAAGTAAACCGTCCGTCAAAACCCGCAGCGTTCGCTTCTTTGAGGTTGAGTCCGCACAAACCCACTTCCAGATCAAAAACCTTTGTCAGCACAGTGCCCATGGTGCCGGGGTATGAAGCGGGCTGTCCCTTTTCCCAAACCAGCGCGGTCACGTTTGCGCCGGCGGTTCTTCCAGAACGATTCGCAGCCAAAGCCTGGGAAATAAAGACCGGTTTCTCCGAAACCTTGTGAATTTGTGCAGTGCAATCCCCCGCGGCGAATACATTGTCGGCCGAAGTTTGCAGATGTTCATTCACGGCAATCGTGTTTTGAACACTCAACCGGATTCCGGCTGCGGCCGCAATTTCCGAGTTGGGGATCACGCCGGAAGCCAGAAGCACAAGGTCCGCCTTGATGGTTTCTCCACCCGTCTGCACAGCAGCGACCTTCCCGCTGCTGTTTTCGACTATTTCGCCGAGCGGAGAGTTTTTAAGCAGGATACAACCGTTTTTAGCGAGCTCTTCTTCGACTATTTTGCTCAACACCGGCTCCAGGCCCAGAAGGGGGCCGGCTGATCGCTTCAACAGGGTTACGTTGCAATCAAGCCGCCTGAATGACTCGGCCGTTTCCAGGCCGACAAGCCCTGAACCCGAGATAACCACGTGCTTTACACGGTGTTCTTGGAAGAACCTCTTCAGCGCCAGGCCGTCCCCGTATGTTCTCAAGGTTTTGACACCGTCCAGATTGACACCGGGTGCAGCAGGTATGGAAGCCCTTGCTCCCATGGCCAGGACGAGTGCGTCGTACTCAAAACCGGTTTCCCGGCTTACACCGGGGTTGCCCACACGGCAAGTCACGGTTTTTCGCCCGGGGTCGATGGAGATCGCCTCGTGTTGGGTCAGTACGTTTACACCCCTTGAAGCCAGGGCCTTTTCAGGGGTCAGTACAAGGAGAGATGCGGGGTCAGGTATGACGCCACTGAGCATGAAAGGCATGCCGCAGGCTGCATAAGAAATGTGACCGCTTTTTTCGAGCACCAGGACTTCCAATTCCTGCATGTGTTTTTTTGCCCGAACGGCCGCGCTCATACCTGCAGCATCTCCACCAATTACAATCAAACGTTTTTTGCTCATCTAAAGGCTCCGTGTCAGGATCCCCTCAATTTCAAGGGGTGTCAGTTTGACGGGGTTTGCTTTCATGCTGCCTGCATTAAGAGATTTTTCTACGAGTTCGGGTATGTCCCCGCGTTTGAGGCCCAGGTCCGCCAGCGAGGGTATCTTCAAGGTTTCGCGAATCCGTGTAATCCACGGTCCAACGTCTCCTGGACGGGCTGTGGTTTTTCCCGTTAAAAGCACCGCTAGTTCGTCGTAACGAGAAGGGGAGGGTGAATTGTCCGTTGTGTTTTCAATCAACCGGAGATTGGCTTCCAGGACTTCCGACAGAAGCGCAGCGCAGATGATCCCATGTCCTGCGCCGGTCATTCCACCCAGGGGGCCGGCTATTCCGTGTACGGCTCCCAGTCCCGAGTTCGCCAGAGCCAGACCGCTCAAGAGAGCTGCAAGCGACATGTTTGTACGTGCTTCCATGTTACCGCCTTCTTGGCAGGCCTTAACCAACCACTTGGCCGCACGAGGAATTCCTTCCCTGCAAAAACCGTCGGTCAGGGGATTGGATCTGGTGGAAAGAAACGATTCAATCAACTGCGTTAGAGCATCCATACCACCAGCACCAGTCACATCCGAAGGCAGGGTGAGCGTCAACTCGGGATCCACCAGCGCTGCCCAGGGAAGCATCAATGCGCTGCGAAGACTTACTTTTAACCGGTGTTCCTCCAGGCCGAGGACCGCGTTGCGCGTGACCTCCGCGCCGGTTCCCGCTGTGGTGGGTATTGCAATCACCGGGAGTGATCTGCGTGACAAGGGTTTTCCATGGCCCACGATTTCCAGGTAATCTTCCAGGTCGCCGGCGTTGGCCATCATCGCAGCCACTGCTTTTGCCGTATCGATGACGCTTCCCCCTCCCAGGGCTACTATGAATTCAACTTTGTTTTCTATTGCTTTGCCGACCCCGCTTTTAACTACCGCAGGAGTGGGTTCTCCCTTGACAGCAAACGACTCGAACTTTTTTTTCGCAGCCTCCAAAAGCTCGTAAACACGAGCGCCTCTTTCGGGGGTGGAACCGGTGACCACCAGTGCTCGATTCCCCAGACCGGCAGCAATGTCCTTTAATTCACCCAATACACCCGCGCCGAACATGATCCGTCCGGCCGTTGCGAATTCAAATTCCATTTTTTCGTCCTGGTTGCGCGTCGGGATTCCTTATCCCCAACCCGGATCTTCGGGAAACACGTTCGAGTACTTGATCCCTGTACGGGGTTCGGCCATCATCTCCGCTACGGTGTCCCGCCATTTCAAGTAGTGTTGTGTTTCCTTATGCTTCGCCGGATCCTGCTCGGTTCGGTAGACCTCAGTGAGCAGAAAGCTTGTCGGATCGTCAACTTGTTGGCAAACGTCGAACCTCGCTATGCCGGGTTCTTTAATGCTGCTTTGCGCGTTTTGGACCGTGGCTTCCATAAAAGCTTTTTCCATGCCCGGTTTAACCCGGACATAAACCTGTACAACCAGCATAGCTGAATCTCCATTGTGTTTCGGGCCTCATGTTCAAAAAAGAATTCTTATCATTTTCTTGGTACGATATCCAGCTCCATGTCTTGACAGTGGAAGAGCGGATGATTCATAGTGGTTTACGTGTAGGTATTATTCTGGTTGGTGTTTGCAGTTCTTTGAGTCAGCCCTCAGGTGGTCGAAAATGAAGTCGGGTGTTTCTTTCAGTAATGAAAAGGATTCTTTTCGTTCAGGCCGGAACGCTGCTGGAGAAGCCGCTGCGGTGTCGGGCGAACCTGTTTTAACCATTGTATTTACAACTGATGATTACGATCCTTCCGAAGTGCTTTCAGGTGTTCAGTCGGTGGTGAAGTCGTCCCGCATAGCAGGTTTTTGCTGCGGTGGGGTCATAACCTGCGAAGGAGTTCATGAACAAGGGGTGGGGGTGATAACCATCAGCGGGGATTTCAAAGCTGTAACAACTCTTGAGAAAGGACTCGGCGAGGATCCGCTGGGTGTAGGAGAAAAAGCAGGCAGGGAACTGTTGAAAGGAACTAATGGAAACGGAACCGCTGTCGTGATGCCTGACGGTTTCCAGGCGGATATTTCCGAGATGCTCAGGGGTCTTTACAACCAGATGGGTCCGGATGTTCAGTATACCGGCGGAGGCACTGGAGACAACCTGAAGTTTTTCAAGACGTACCAGTTTACGGAAAACGGCGTGGCTGAAAATGCTCTTGCAGCAGCGTACCTGGAAGGACCTAGAATAGGAATAGGTATAGGGCATGGTTGGAACCCGATTGGAAGCCCCCTTGTGATCACTAGTGTTGAGGGTAAGAGGGTGTACGAAATCGACGGAATGCCTGCTTTCGAAGCATACAGCTCAAGGCTGGGGGGGGTCGACCGGGACCGGTTTTCTCACCAAGCCATGCGGCATCCTCTGGGGTTTCCGGACATTTCAGGACAATATATTATACGAGACCCTTTGATTGTGAATTCCGACGACAGTATCGATTTTGTGACGGAAATACCGTTTCAGGCGGTCGGGAGCATCATGGACTGCCGGATCGACGGCCTGATTCAAACAGCAGTCAATGCCGCCGGGAGGGCGTTGGACGCTGCGGGTGATCCGGAGTTCGTACTGTTGTTTGATTGTATTTCCAGAACTCTGCTCATGGGTTCCAGGTTTCAGGATGAGATTTTTTCTCTGAGACGGACCGTGGGTGAAGACGTGCCCTTGTTGGGAGCGTTGACTTTCGGCGAGGTAGGCAGTTACCAGGATGTTCCCCTGTTCCACAATAAGACCACTGCTGTTGTTGTGGGAAGCAAGAAAGAAGAATGAAAACCTCTGGAAAAAGTGAAAATGCAGGTAAGGGCTGCGGGGCCGGTGTTTTCGTGGAAGATTTCATGATAGCGGAACTCTCCCTGCTTCATGAGCTTTCGGCTCTGGCCTATGTCGAGTCCGAGGAAGAACTTTTCGAAACCGCGGTCAAGCAGGTGACGCGGCTTTTCGGAGCGCGGCGTTTTGCTTTGATTTCAAAAAGGGTTGAAAAAGCCCGGCTCCTTGCGGCCAGCGGGTTCAGGGGGCTTGATGACGCTTTGGAACGGCTCGAATGTTTTGATAGCAAAGACTGCGTGTTGAAACTCGTATACAACAGGGGGAAGGCCGACGAGGACATCGTGTTTTTCGAGCATACCCGGCCGATGGATGAGAGGACCCGTCGGCTTTACACGATCTTTGCCGGTAGAGTCCATGACAGGTTGACCGTTTTCCGCCTGAAAGAAATGCGTGAGAAGTCTGAACGAACCCTACGCGAAAGAGAGGATAGGGTAAAAAAGCAGAGAACCGCAATAGCCGCTCTCGCTGTTGATCAGGCGATAGCCGAGGGAGAAGTTGATCTTGCCTTGCGACGCATCACCAGGGTGACTGCGGAAACCATAGGCGTGGACCGATCGGGCGTATGGCTGCTTGCCGAGGATGGCACCCAGTTGCGATGCTCTCTCCTCTACGATTTGAAGAAGAAGAAATACAGCAAGGGGGAAGTGCTGAAGACCTCAGAGTTTCCGAGTTATTTCAAAGCGATTAGGGCTGAAAGCCGGATTTGCGTCAGCGATGCCGAAACCGATCCCCGAACTCGCGAACTTTTGGATATTTATCTAACCCCGCGTGGGATAACCGCGCTCTTGGATGGTGAGATTCAAAAAGACGGCAATCCCGCGGGCGTTTTCAGCATGGAATATCTCGGTGGTTTGAGACACTGGCATGTAGACGAGGAGGCTTTCGCCGGCATGATTGCCGCGCTTGTTTCACAGGTTTACGCGAACGCAGCGCGTCGACAAGCGACGGAAGCTCTGCTTCAAAGCGAGAGCATGCTCAGGAAATCCCAGGAAGCGGCAGGAATAGGCAGTTATACCGTTGATTTTAGGAACGATATTTGTGCGGTTTCAGCGGTCCTAAACGATATTTTGGGTTTGCCCCAAGTGGAAAAACATCCCATGTCCGCGTTGGAAACATCGATTCACCCCGGTTGGAGGGACAGGGTAGTGGACGCGCATGTGCGGGCCATGAAAAACATCGAGCGGTTCGATCTCGAATACATGATTATAAAGGGAAACAACGGCGAACAACGCTGGGTGCATGATGTCGGGACTTTTGAAATCGACGAGTTGGGAAACGCTGCTTTCATGGTCGGCACGATACAGGATATTACGGAGCGCAAGCGTGCTGAAAAAGAGAAGGAAAAGCTTCAGATCCAGTTGTTGCAGGCCCGTAAAATGGAATCAGTGGGAAGGTTGGCCGGAGGCATTGCGCACGATTTCAACAACATGTTGGGGGCGATAACCGGATTCGCCGAGATGGCCATGACCCAAGTGGATAAGAATCATCCCATCTGTGAGGATCTGAAAGAAATCTGTGAAGCGTCGGCGAAGTCAGCGGACTTGATCCGCCGTCTGTTGACGTTTGCCAGAAAGCAGGCCATCCGAGCCGAGATCCTGGATCTGAACGAATCCGTTGAAAACACCCTGAAGATGATCCGGAGATTAATCGGTGAAGAGATTGAGCTTGCATGGAAGCCGGGGCCGGAGCCTCATCTTGTGAAGATGGATCCTGTTCAATTAAACCAGGTGCTTGTGAATCTTTGTATAAACGCGCGCGACGCGATCGGAAAGCAGGGAAAAATAATCATAGAAACCGGTTTTAAGGTGTTTGATGAAACCCACTGTGCAGGCCACGCTGGTTATGCAAGGGGCGAATACGTAATGTTGGCCGTGAGCGATGACGGGTGCGGCATGGATCGGGAAGTTTTGGAAAACGTATTTGATCCCTTTTTTACGACGAAGAGCGTGGGAAAGGGAACCGGTTTGGGGCTTGCCACCACTTACGGCATAGTGAAGCAGAACAATGGATTCATCAATGTATACAGTGAGCCGGGCAAGGGCACGATTTTCAAGATATACATTCCTATGTGCAGGGAGCAGGTTGAAAAACAGGAACGCGGGAACAATAAGGATTTGTTGAAGAGCGGAGGGGAGACCGTTTTGCTGGTGGAAGACGATCATGCAATCAAGAACGTGACGAGAAGAATGCTTCGAAAACTGGGTTACAAAGTGCTGGACACGCATTTGTCGACGGATGCCGAAAATGTTGCAGCCAACCATCCAGGGCGTGTGCATTTGCTCGTTACGGATGTTGTGATGCCTGGAATCAACGGGGTCGACCTCGCTGAAAGATTGCTTGCTTTGTATCCGGACATGAAGGTTCTGTACATGTCCGGCTATACGCCTGATACGATCGCAAATCACATAGACGTGGGCAAGATGGTGAATTTTCTGCAAAAACCTTTTTCAATCGGAGATCTGGCGAACGTCTTGAAGGATGTTCTGGAAAGCGAAGACAGCGGAAACGGAAGAGCCTCGCCGGCGAATTGCTCGGCGGTTTGTCCACTGCCGTAAAGAAACAGGCTCGTTCGATCATTCACAGTTTATAGAACGAGCCGGATGATATCTGATCTGGCGAGGCCGAAAGTTGAAGCAGGTCTCCGGAAAAAGCCGGCGTTCGAAGCCCGCTGCCCGAAGGGCTGAAGGGATTCGACCGAGTCGCCGACGATGCTACCCGAAGGGTAAGCTTCAAACGG
>SLPX01000374.1 GCA_007131745.1 Myxococcales bacterium | reverse complement strand
TCTCCGGCTCCTGCCCACTGTATCTCGATTCGGTCCAGCCCATTGAACCCATAAAGGCGCATTATCCGACCTGGGCGGGGCTCTCCTTCCCAACCACACACAAAGACTTCTTGACCAACTTTCAATGAGCCTGATCGAAGCCTGCCGATAATCAGCCGACCGACGTAATCATCCCAGCCTATGTTGTTTATGTGCAATTTCAAAGGTTCGTCACGAAGATCCTCCGGGGGGGGCACGGCTGATAAGATAGTTTCAAAAAGAGGTCTAAGATCCCGGGAAGAGTCGCCCAACTCCCGGTGTGCGATTCCGGTTCTGCCGTCGGTAAAAAGCACGGGAAACTCTATATCCGAGTCATGAGCTCCAAGATCGATGAAAAGCTCATAGACCTCGTCGAGTACTTCTTCCGGGCGCGCGTCTTTTCTGTCGATCTTGTTGATGACAGTGATGGCGGGTAACCTCAAATCCAGTGCTTTCTGTAGCACAAATCTTGTCTGTGGCAGCGGTCCTTCCGCAGCGTCCACCAGCAGCAGTACCCCATCCGCCATGAGGAGCATACGTTCAACTTCACCGCCGAAATCGTGGTGTCCGGGGGTATCGAGTATGTTGATTCTTACATTGCAGTAATCCACGGCTGTGTTTTTTGCCAGGATTGTGATTCCTCGTTCACGCTCTAAATCGTTATTGTCCATCACCCTCTCCACCACCTCCCCATGTTCCTTCAGCAAGCCGCTTTGGCGCAGCATCCCGTCTACCAGGGTTGTTTTTCCGTGATCTACGTGTGCGATTACCGCGATGTTTCTAATGTTGTCTCGATACGTTTTCTTCAAAGCAATCATCCTTATTCGTACGCTGGTTTTAAGGGTTCGGTATCGCGAACCTGCGTGGCGGGTTTTTATGCTTGGTATTTAGTTCCAGGTCAACGTTAAAGGTGAGTTTTTATTCTCTTTTTTCGTGGATTTGATGAAACACTGAACGCTGATGGGTTTCTTCTCTCCCTGGTTACGACAAAAACAATTCTTCGGCCGGGGGTCGCAGGTTATAGTTGGAACTCATCGACCGACCGTAGGCGCCTGCCGTAGCAATGAGCAGGATATCGCCTTCCTCGGGGTCGGCAAGCAGGCGGCAATGTCCGAAAGTGTCTCCGCTCTCGCAGATGAAGCCCACAACGTTCGCCTGGGTATCTCTGGGGCGGTCGGGCTTGGACAGGTTGATGATCTCATGGTAAGCGCCGTACAGGGCGGGGCGTATGAGCGTATTCATTCCGGCGTCTATGCCCACGTACCGTGTCCTCCCCTTGCCTTTGACCTGGGTGACGCGCGCAAGCAAAACACCTGATTCGGCCACGAGAAAGCGTCCGGGTTCCAGCCACAGGGAGTAATTGGGATAGGCTTTTTTCAACGCTGCCAGGTTTTCCTGCACTTCACTTATGGCAAGAGGAGTTTGCCCGGGCTTTTCAACTACGCCGAGGCCGCCGCCGAGGTCGAATGTCCGTACTTCAGGGAAAAGCTCTTTTACGCGGGTGAAAAACAGCCCGTTTTCGCTCCAGTTTCCGGGCTTGAGGATGCCGCTTCCCGTGTGAGCGTGCAATCCCACGATCTGGGTGTTGTTATTCCTTGAGCGTTGGGCCAACTCTTCGAAGTCGCCGGGCGGGATTCCGAACTTGGAATGGGTTCCGGCCGTGTGTACGTGCTTGTGATGCCCACGTCCCTTTCCGGGATCCAGGCGCGCCAGGATCCTTTTTCCTGCGAAAACTTCCGGCCAGGCAATCAGGGGATAAAGGTTGTCCAGGGTTACATGAACACCCAGTTCGAACGCGTGTTCATATTCTCTGCGAGGCGCAAAATTCGGGGTGAACAATATTCTATCCGGATCCGGATGGGGCAGAACTTCCTGCAGGTGTTGTAATTCGCCTATTGAAACGCATTCGAAACCGAATCCCACCCGATCCATTTCCAGGATTATTCGGGGATGCCAGTTGGCCTTGACCGCGTAGAAAACCCGATCCACCGACTCCAAACTTTTCAGATCTCTGATGCGTGAGCGCAGGGTCTCCATGTCGTAGACAAAGAGAGGTGTCCGGCCGTCGGCTGCAGTTGTTAATTCCGCTTCGCGGTTTTTCCACCAGGGTTGTACCTGCGATTGTTTCACCGTCTTATGCCGGTCGAAAAGTTCCCGCCAGGATGGGCCGAACATTTCCCCGCGGCCGCCTTCTTCCAGCAACAGCCCGTGGAGTTTTTTGACCAGTCGCGGGGCTTCTTCCTCGTCCACCACGAAAGAAAAGTTGAGATCATTGCTGGCCTGGCTGATCAGGTGGATTCGCTTTTCTTCGAAAACTTTCATGGTGGGACCCAGCTCGTGCATAATCGTTCTTATGCTTCGTCCCACCAGGTTGATGATTGCACAGGGTCCGATGGTGCGCACCCTGCACATTTCACCCAGTTCCGAGGTCAATGCATTGATGGTTTTTGGGTCCAGGGCCTGGATGTTTGCATCCAGGGAAACAGTGACGTTTGTTTCCGATGTGGAGACCAGGTCGATGGAAAGCCCGGCCCGCTTGAACTCTGAAAAAGCATCAGCCAGAAAACCCGCCTGGTGCCACATGTCGATTGCGTCCATGGAAACAAGCAAGACCCCTGTTTTGGATGAAATGCACTTGATGTGCGGTGACCCATCGCATCGCGCGGATCCTATGACGGTTCCGGCTATTTCCGGCGTATGTGTGGAGCGCAGGTGCAAAAGAATACCCGCATCCCTGAGCGGCGGTATGCAACGGGGATGCAACACTCCTGCACCACTTGCTGCAATCTCTTGCGCTTCTTCGTAACTGAGTTCCTGGATCAGCCTGGCCTCTGGAACCTGGTATGGATTGGCCGTGAAAATCCCTGGAACATCCGTCCAGATTTCGCAGCTTACAGCGCCCAGAGCGCTTGCAAGGTACGCGGCTGAAGTATCCGACCCACCGCGTCCCAAAAGAACAGTCTCTCCCCCCTCGTTAGACGCTATGAACCCTTGTGTCAAAACCGGCCCGGACCCGAGTTCTTCCAGGTATGCAATCAATTTCGGGTTTTTCTCATGGCAACAGACCGCGTGCATATACTGTTGCACCTCTCCGGCGCGAAGTTCCCGTTTCGATGTAAGCAGCTTGCGAGCATCCAACCATGTCGGCGTAAGACCGGTTTTTTCCAGAAAAGCGGCTCCAAGCCTGGTCAGCATCAACTCGCCGTACGCCATTATCCTGGCCCGCAGGCCGGGGCCGGCTTCGCCGGTCAGGGAAAGGCCCAAAGTCAGGCGGGACAATTCTTCAAAATCATCGGTCCACGATTTGCCGGTTCGTCCGTTTTCACCGGTCAACCCCAGATCAGATTCAAGACCGGTGTGCATAGCTTTTATCTTTGCAAGGATTTCTTCATAATCGGATCCTCGACATGCTCTTTCCATCAATTTTTCGAGCATGTCTGAAACTCCGGAAAAAGCAGAGCAAACCACCACCGGCCTGAGCCCCTCCTTCAAACGTTTCCCGACCGCAGCAGCGATGACCCGCCAATTGTCAGCTTTCGATACGCTTGTTCCTCCGAATTTCAGCACGATAAAAGAAGACTGTTTGTTCATAATCTCACCGGTGTTTTTGTCTGTTTCAGAAACCGCAACTGATTATCATATAACGGTGAAATTTCAATCATCCATCCGCGGTGGCCAGAAACACTCCGAACCAAGATATACCCGCTGTAAGCACAACGGCTGTGATGATCGAGTCCAAGTGGAGACCGGGATTGAGCCATGTTTCAGCCATGAAAGCCCTGACCAGGGTTTCGGAAAGATAAGACGCTCCCGGAAAGATGAACATGTAAAGTATGCATCCGATCACGGCCGACAATATCAATACAAAAGCCTTCATCCCGGATCCGGCCGTCCGTCCGGGCAATTCTTCCAGCACTCTTCGGGTGAAACCGTTTTCATGGATGTGAGGAGGTTCCTCTCTCAAGAGGTCATCCAGCCAATCATCGGTTTGTTTTTCAACCATTTCGATTCTCCGTCTCGACCGTATCTTTATCCATTACATTCATGTTATCACACCTGTTATCACACCTGTGATTGTTTTTATCCGGTTTCACTCCACGCCTTGAGCCGGGATCGCAATTTCTCTTTTGAACGCGCGAGTGTGGTCTTGATCGTGCCCAGGGGGCGGTCCAACATCGCAGCGGCCCGGGTATCTGGAAGCCCGCAAAAATAAACGAGTGAAACAACAGCGCGCTCGAACTCATTCAGCGACAGCATGGCCTTTTCAATATCCATGTGCAACGCGGCCCGTTTCTCGGCTGATTGATCGCTGCCCCGTTGTGTGGCCGGTCCCCGTGCCTGATCAAATGATTCCGCTTTTGTATCCGATTTTTGCAGGTTTCCTCCAACAGTCGATCCATCACCGGAGATTTCACCCCTTCTCTTGGTTTTTCTGCAGTGGGAGAGAAACAGGTTGGTTGCGATTCGGTACAACCACGTAGAAAAACCCGCTTCGCCGCGGAATTTGCCGAGCTTGCGGTAAGCAAGGATGAAAGTGTCCTGGGCCAGGTCATCTGCCAGTGCCCAATCTCCTGCCGTGAGTTTGCGCAGCAGGTTGCGAACCGCGGACCCGTGACGCCGGACCAGTTCTCCGTATGCGTTGCGATCATCAAGGATCAAGGTCCGCGAGATCAGGTCCGAGTCGGCAAACATCTTGCTGTTTCTTTTTTACCAATTATCAAAAGTTATTCGTCACGACTGCAGCAGTGCGTTTCACGTTTCAATTGTTCTTTTTTCTTCTGAAATACTCTCTGCGCCGTTTCCATTGTTTCCCCCTCCCATTCGCGAAACTATCAGGTAGCCTACTCCCAAACACACCAGCACGAGTCCCACCCCCGCGCCCCTGAGAGCCTCCTCATCCCAGATGCCGATAAACGCCAAACCGATGGAGACACCCAAGCCGGCGGCCAGAAGCAAGATGCCTTTTCTGCGATCATTTCTCTTTTTTTGAGGAGGCGCGATCAGCTCCGTTGGAATCGATACTCCCTTTTCCACCATGGCGCGCAAGGTGATCTGAAGCTGTTTATCTTTGCGGGCCTTGTAAATAATCACGGCTATGATGATTCCCAGGATGCACATGAAGAGCGTCACCGGAACTACAATCGAGACAGCCAAGGCCATGACATTTTCGGGAACACCGTGCATATCGTCATGTCTTCTCAAACCACGTCGCATCTCCGCCCTTCGCATGTCCTGCTGCCACTCTTGCAAGAGATTGTAGAGTTGCTCCTGCGACAGCTTTTCAACGACTTCGGGCGTCAGGATCGTATGCAGCGGTGGCGGAGCGGCTCCTTTAAAATCCCCAGGCAAAACAGGTTTCACGTCTGGCTTTTCTGTTTGCGGTGACCCTTCTTTGGGCGCGGGCTCCACCTCAGTCTGACTTTCTCCATCAACCTGTTCTGAAACTTCGCTTTTTGCCGGCCGTTCCAATTCTGCGCTTTTTTCCGGAGGTTCGGCCGAAGCGCTGGGGATCCATGCAAAAAAGATCGTACATACAAACAGAAGTGATATCGCAGCCGAGAGGAACTCTGCTCTCTCTTTTCTTTTGTTCATTTGTTTTCTCCCGAAATCAATTGTTTTGTCTTTCCATGAAATACTCATCCAGCCGGATCGTCAATCTGTATCGACCCAACCGGTACTTTTGTGACGTCGCGCAAAGCTGTTTTGGATTCGAAAAAAAGTTTTATTGAACTGAAGCCGGTTCAGGCGTGGCGGCTCATCGACTCTTTGTTTTGCAACAGGCTCTATGTAGTGATCAATCCCACTTCACCATCCAGTTGTTTAATCTCGGCGTATCTCCCCCGCCGTAATTCAGTGTCGCAGAAAGATAAAGGGTGGCATTGTCGCCGGTGGCAACCAAGTCGGAAAGATCGATCAAGCAGGAAACCGCGCCGTCTTGCACGGTGCAGCTTTTTTGGTTTATCGGCGATTTTGTAGCGTTTAGCACCTGCACCGTTATG
Source organism: Myxococcales bacterium (assembly GCA_007131745.1). The sequence goes on along the minus strand of SLPX01000374.1, from coordinate 1,913 downwards.
CTGTTTCCGATTTTCGTAGTAGCTTCTACCTCTACGCTTCCCCAGTTGGTTCTCCCCGGAACCCAGCGGAATTGGACCGGAGGAGACAAGATAGTTCCTTTCCCGGCCACGGAGGACGACTCGAATGACATGCCCAAAGCGTACCATGTTCCGTTGGTGTTGCTTTTTGTGGCGCTGTTGCTTGATGGGTTGCCCGTAGCTTCCGTCCAACTGGATGCGCCCCTGGAATTCTGGCCGTTTACGTTTTGATCATCGATTCCGGTCTGGCCGACGCCCCAATCTGTGATGGATTCCGCGGAATGCGACCATCCGTAGAAATCCAGGACCAAATCTCCCGCGACACTCGGAATGTCAAGAGTCATGGTATTTTGGTCTGTTCCGTTGTTTGTACTTGAATATCTTATGCTCGTGATGTCGGTCAAAGAGTAGGCGAATGTCGTAGCGCGTCCGTTTCCACCGGAAATGGTGACAGCAACGTTATTCTGTCCGACAGGCGGGTCGAAAAGATAAAAGGCTTCACCTCTAACAGTGATTTGGTCGGTGTCGCCCGCAGCGTCCGCAAGTGCCATACTTGTCATGGGATTTCCTCCGTATGTCACGGAGAGCGTCCGTACCGGATCCATCCTGACAAAAACAATACAGAGATTGCTTCCATAGGGATGATCGTGGTTGTAGGAAAACGAACCGACATAGTTTCCGGATGTGTTTTGAATCGTCGTGGACGTTATCAGAGTTTCCACCGGCCTGCTCTCACCATCCGGTAGGTTCGACAACTCTACACTGTTTGATCCCGAAATCTTAGTGTCATCGAGTGTTCCCGTATTAAACTGTTCGTCGGTCGTCTGGAACCAGTCCGCTCGATCGCCCGAGCTTTTGTACGTAAATGTCCAAATGGGGTGGTTTGTTGTCGACGGGTCGCTCCAGGTGTTTCCACCGTCCGCGGAAGCCCGCACACGGACGTAATAGGTTGCGCGGCCGGTCGTGGGCAGACCGAGTGCATCGGTGGTCTTGAGATTGTATCTTGCGCCGGGCGCGTACCCGCTTTGAAATGTCTCGGTATAAGAACTACCGCTGAAATCTGAAGCTGTATTCAGTTCCAGTTGAAATGTATCGAAAAAATCACCATCACAAGTTGCAGAAGCGCGGAAAACCGGAGTCGTAGAATTCTGCAGGATGTTGTTGAAAGCGATCTGGTTGATAGCGTCCTCGGGATGCAGTACGGGCGCATCCGGCACGGAGCAACGGATCATTCCCCCGTCCACCTGTGCGTCGGTTACTGCAGCGTCTTCGTCCGGCACGCCGCCCTCGTCGGAAACCGGACTTTCGTCAAAATCGCCGTCTACGATTATTCCTGCATCTTCCGTAACTGAAGAAATTCCGGAATGATCGAAAAGGCAACCACAAAGAAACAAACCTAATACAAAACTGCGAATCACACTTAAAGCAATACGAGCCGTCGTTAGGTTTACCTTCTTTTTAAACATTGATTCTGATTAAAACCCTGGCGCCTGTTTGTCAGTTCAACCCTTCAAGCCTGAGTCTACCACAAAAAGCGTTTCCCGGACAAACCCGCGACCGAACCCTTTTTTTGCACCTTGCTCTATCGACCGCGAGTGGAACGAGCGAGCCTGTTTGTTTACGGCAGCGGACAAACCTCGGTGTAAAAGGGCCGAGGTCTTGTTTCCGCAGGTTCCGGAACCGCCGGACGTCGCCGTTTGAACCTCCCCTAGGGGGAGCTTCGTCGTCGACTCGGCCGAATCCCTTCAGCCCTTCGGGCAGCGGGCTTCTGACGCCGGCTTGTTCCGGAGACCTGCTTCATCTTTCAGACCTCGGCAGACCAAGCTATATTCGCCTGGCCTTATTGACAGAGGCTGGAACGAGCGAGCCTGTTTGTTTACGGCAGCGGACAAACC
>SLPX01000342.1 GCA_007131745.1 Myxococcales bacterium | reverse complement strand
CGGGGGCTGCCTGGTCAGGCACGGCCAAAGCAATGTAACCATAAATCTTCAAATTGCGGGAAGTGGAAAACTGACCGCGGTCCGCACCACCGTTTCAGGGGCCGCGGACAGCTGCATAAAGAGAGCCATACAAGGGGCACAGTTTCCAAAGTTCAACGGAGTTCGCACGACCGGGAGCTACTCGCTTCGGGTTTCGAACTGAGTTGCCGGTTTCATGAGAATCATTCAATCAAGGGTACACGTATCGGCTCTTTCCGCCACCGCCTTGGCTTTTCTTTTTGCAGCGGTGGCCGGAATGATGATTTGGTTCTCACTCTGGAACCCCGCATGGGCGCCGCCCAAGGAGGGAGAAGCAGCATCTTCGACCCATCGAATTCCGAGCCTCGGAGTATACGAAGAAATCAGGGAACGGGCCTTCCGTAGAGGCCGCCCGATCCAGGTCAACATCGGAGACGAAGTTGATTCAAAAACAGCCGAACTCCTGGCTGTTGATGCTGAAGGTCGAAGACCGCCGACTATTGCCTACACACTCGGCATGGGCGCATTTTTGCTCGGAGTGTTTCTTTTTTCTTCGCATGGGTTCCGGTTATTGTCCGTTGATGGAAAGTTCTTGAGGCCGCAGATCCTGGTATCAACGACTTCGGTCGTTTTTTTAGGTGGGGCGCTTTTTTTTCTCCACCTGACACCCTTTCCTGCTCTCTGGCTGCCGATTCCCCTGGCAACCTATGCATTCGGAAGAGCGATTGACCGGCCCACCGGCATGATCGCGGGCTTGACCTGCGTTTTGCTGATCGCGTTTGGAAATAACCATGACCTTGTCATGCTCTCGACGGCAGGGGCGCAGGTGGTTTTTTTGTGTTTTGCAATGGGAGATAAAAGAAGAGGTTTTTTCCATGGTGCCGCTTTGTGGACATGGATCACAATGGTCGGACTAGTTGCATACACCGCGTACCGGTTTTCCACGATGGGTAGACTTCCGGCATCCGATACCGAAACCTTAATGAGTTCAAACCTAGCGGCAATCTTGGGATCAGGGGTCTTCATGGGCTTGGCGTCATCGCCGTCAAGAAGCGCATACGAACTTTTCCTGGGCAAAATTCCCAGGAACAAACTGCAGAACTTGGCGGATTTTTCCAACCCATTGCTCAAAAAGACAGCGGAAAAAGCGCCGGGAACCTGGCAACACACCCTGGCAATGGCCAACATGGCCGAGCAAGTCGCAAACGCTCTTTCCGCGGACTCACTGCTTTCACGCGTGGGAGCGCTCTACCACGATATAGGAAAATCAAGACAAGCGGAATATTTCGCGGAAAACCTGGCGGGACGACTATCACCTCATGATACGATCGCCCCTATAGTGTCAACCGACGCAATCATCGCACACGTAACCCAGGGCGTGATCATGGGCCGAGAAGCCGGACTGCCGGAAAGAGTCATCGACTTCATCCACATGCACCACGGTGACACCGTGCTGGAGTTCTTTTGGCAAAAAAATGTGGACATGGGAAACCCCGATGATTTGACCAGGGAGGATTTCCGCTATCCCGGACTGCGACCCGATACCAGGGAAACAGGCATTCTGGCGATCGTTGATTCAGTGGAAGCGGCTTCCCGATCCCTGAAACCCCCGGTCGACGCGGAAACATTGCAGGACCTTGTTCGACGCATTGTTTTTGAAAAAATCAAGAACCGGCAGTTGAACAATACCGGATTTTCCATGGTTGATCTGAGGGTTATCACCGAAACCCTGGTTCGCATGCTGAAAAGCCAACTTCATGTCCGCCCGGAATATCCATGGCAGAAAAAACAAAAAGCCGGAACCCCGGCTCCCGAATCCCGAAACACCGTTTCCGATTCCGTGATTCATGAAGAAGATATTCGGGAAACACGTGATAAAAACGAGAAACATGTTATTGATAGAGATAACGGCGTTGAAACGGACGAAACCGACAATCCGGTGGAAAAACTTCCGGAACAGAAACAATCCGGCGCAATTGAGAAAAACGATGAAGAGGTCATCGTTCTGAAATAAGAGAGTTCCAACAAGGCAACCGATTAATAACGACGGATAGGTATGGAAAAAACAAATTCAAGGTCTACAAGAAAACGGTTTTCCAACCGCTCTCTCAACCCTTCATGGAAACTTTGCGCTTTACCCGTATTGTTCATATTCCTTGTCTTTCCACCATCGAAGAGCTTCGGTGAAAGAAGAACGGAAGCAGATTCGAGTTTTGAATGGCCCGGACGATTCAAGACTCTTTTAGAAGCTTTTAAGAGCGATTCGGTCGATGAAAAATTAACCGCGCTGGAAGAACTCGATAAGTATCCCTTGCAACGCATCGAAAAACACCTTCTTGATCTCCTGGACGACGATGAATGGCAGGTGAGACGCAAAGCAGCGAACATTCTTGTCGATAAGGGTTCTAAAAGGGTTTTCAAGAGGCTTGTCCCATGGTTAAACGATTTCGAAACAGAACGGCGGGTTGAAGCCGTTCGGCTTCTGGGCCGATCAACCAAGGCCGTCGGGCCGATTACAAGAGCGCTTCGTGATCTTGAACCGGATGTTCGCATCGCCGCACTGGAAACCCTTGGTGAAATGCGGGCTACGGCTTCCCTGACGGCTATTTTGGCTAGGCTTGGCGACGACCAGGTCAAAGTCCGCCTTGCGGCTGTTTCCGCATTGAAAAAAATCCCTGATCCGCGCACCGTCATCTCACTCATGGAAGTATCCGGGGATTCTGCAAGAGAAGTCAGGGAAAAAGTGATCGAGACTCTCGGCAGCCTGGGCGATCCCCGCTCGGCATCCACCGTGCTCAGGGCGCTCGCGGATCCATCCCCGGAGATCCGGCAAACAGCCGCCCGAGCACTGGGAAATCTTGGTTCCAGGCAAGCGGTCATTGCCCTGATAAAAATACTTCAGACCGATTCTTCCACGGAAATGCAACGGGCCGCGGCGACGGCCCTTGCTCAAATCGGCACGGACGAGGCAGCCGAAGCGCTTGTAAAAGCTCTTGGGGACACTCATAAACGAGCAACCGCGAGGGATGCTTTGGAAATCATGGGAAGCGCCGCGGTGGATCAGGCCGTGAAACAGTTGAGCCGAACCGAAATACATCCGGCTGAAGCCCAAACAATCGTATCGATACTGGGCAAAATCGGAGACAGCCGTGCTTCCGGGGTTCTGGTTGAAGAACTGAGCCGCGAAAGAGTCAACGAAGAACTCGTTGTAGAAGCCTTGGTAAGATGCGGAGATGAGTCCGCTCTTATTCCTCTGCTGCGTCTCTTGAAAAAATCGGAATCCGATGACCTTAAGCTCAAAATACTGGATGCCTTGGAACCTCGAGCCGATGAGCGTTGCATCGAACCACTCCTGGCGGAACTAAAAACGAAAAACAATACCATCCTCAAAAGAATCGTCGGCATCCTGGGACGTCTAAGAGCGAAAAGTGGAGTGCCCGAGATCATCGCCCTGCTGGAACATCCCCAACCGGACGTTCAGGCGGCTGCGGTACGCGCTCTGGGTTTGATTGGAGATCCCCGCGCTCAGAATGCTATAGAGCCTATGCTACGTTCCACCGATGTCAGGATCAGAATGGAAGCCGCGGATGCAATGGGGCGCGCGGGAGATCCGAAACGAGCTCAACACTTCGTCGAGTTGCTTGAAAGAGACGTATCCCTGTCCATAAACACCCGGGCCGCATACATGAGGGCCGTGGGAACATTGCTAAGAAGAGAGTTTAACAAGGAGACAATGCGCAAGCTTGCAGAAATGGCTCGCCGCGCGTCACACGATATTTCATTGCCCGCTCTGGAAGCAATCCACGCGGCGCGAAATCCGGAATCGGCAAGGTTCCTCTTGGATCTTCTGGAAGAAGACGGAGTGGATGCGCAAAAGAGAATTCAGATAGTTTCCATGCTTGGAGACTTGAAAAACAAAAGAGCGCTCCCAATTCTCCTGCAATCACTCGATGAAGACTCGAATGCAGCTCTCGCCTCCGCTGCAGCATGGTCGCTTGGAAAACTGGGAGATCCGCGGGCCCTGCCGCACCTTGAAAAAAGATGGGCATCGGACCTCCATCCCGCACTATTGATTAACATCTCGGCCGCCATAGGAATGCTCGAAAAAAGAGCGAGATCCAACTCGTTGCTATGGAAAATGGCAACCCACGATGATCCACATGTTCGTCTGAACGCCATTTTGGGGCTTTCCAGGCTGCATGAAAAGAAAACCACAAAGAAGTTTTACCGTACCGTCGCAGCTGCGGGAGAAGGAATTTCCCACAACAGGCAACTCGCCACCCACATTCTAGGCATATTGGAAAAACACAAAGCTCCCACTGAATTGATAGCGCGGGCCAAACCATCGGCTTCCCCGAAAAAACAGAGTGTGGAAAGCTGGAAACAGCTCCACGAGCGGTTCAAATTCGATTGGATAGCTTTTCAACTCACAAACCGTTATGACGAACCTGCAGGCGGAGCGCCATTCATTCTGACACTCGGAAACGGTGTGACCAGGGCGGGATTCGCCAACCCGCTTGGAGAAGCCAGGGAAGAAAACATCCCCGAAGGCGCTTGCCGTATCAGTCTACCGACGAACTGGCCGGAATCCTGACCATACCCGGCGCGCTTCGGAATTCAAGCGGCCACAAGAAAAGAATCGACAACGCCGGCAAGACGGTCCGGTTTGTTTTCAAGACCGAATCCTCCCGATTGTTCTATAGATTCTTTTAAACGCTGCCTGGCGCGATGAATTCTCGACATTACAGTACCTACAGGGCATTTTATCAACCCGGCTATTTCCTTGTAAGACAACCCCTCCATGCAATAGAGTTCCAAAACACGCCTGAACTCCCGTGGCAAATCTGAAAAAGCGCGATCCACCTCTTCTTTCAGAACATCCTCCGAAGCCGTCACCTCAGGGGAACAGTTGCTTCTTCGCAGACCGCCCGAGTGCAAACTGTGAGCCACACAAGCTCTGTCCGCAAGCCATTGTTTTTCACGGGTCTTGCGGCGGCACTTGCTGTAAAAGCTGTTGCGCAATATCCTGCTCAACCAACGCCTCCCCGATGTCCCGGGCTCAAAGCTCTCCCATGCGTCAAACGCCCTGAGCAGAGCATCTTGAACAAGATCCGCTGCATCATCCTTGTCCCTGGTAAGAAACATGGCCTGCTTGAAAAACTCCCCGGTGTGAGGAAGAATCTGCTCTTCAAACTCTTTACTCTTTATTTGACTTCTTCGTTTCATGAAGAAATGCTGATGCAATCGGCGCGCCAACACCTTGCGTTGAAACAAGTTTTTTTCTACAGAGAAAACCCAAGCCCCTTCAACACAAATATTACCCAATGTTTTCAAGGATTTTCACGTGGCATATAAAACAGTCAAGGTAGAATCAGCCTGGGCTGTAAACGCCGAAAGGTTGGACAGAAAGACAGTTCGACCCGCCCCTGTTTCTCATTCATTGACAATTTGACAAAAAAACCACCCAGGCCACCAGCCCTTAGGAACCGAACACTCCGATTCTGATGGTATCTATCATGTCTCTCACCGCTCGATCCAAACCGGAAAAAACCGAACGTGCGATGATGGCATGACCTATGTTCAACTCTTCGATCCCGGGTATGGCGGCTACTTCACGTACATTGGGATAGTCCAAACCATGACCCGCGGCCACACCAAGTTCACAACTCATGGCTTCCTCGGCCGCAGCAGCAAGGCGGTTCAATTCCTTGGCCCTGACTCCCCCCTTGCTGTTGCAGTAATCTCCGGTATGAAGCTCTATCATATTTGCGCCCATATCAGCGGAAGCTCTAATCGCTCCAATTTCAGGGTCAACAAACAGACTCACCCGGATGCCCGCGGATGTGAGTTTCTTTATGGTTTTTTCCAGGTCCGCGCCCTGCACCGCCAATCCGCCCTCCGTGGTTCTTTCCTCCCTCTTTTCAGGGACAAGCGTGCAGATGTCCGGCCCGATGTCACAGGCAATTGCGGTCATTTCCTCGGTGGCCGCCATTTCCAGGTTCAATACCGTCCTGACCGTCTCTCGAAGAAGCCGAACATCACGATCAACAATGTGACGCCTATCTTCTCTCAAGTGAACCGTGATTCCATCGGCACCTGCCAACTCGCACACAGTCGCGGCCCAGACCGGGTCGGGGTAAGATACCCCTCGGGCCTGGCGGATTGTTGCCACGTGATCCACGTTTACATGTAACCTCACAAAATTCATGGCGTCTCTCTTCCTCCGGATTCCCTGCCATCAGGCTCTAATGCCTTGATTCTCTCTCGCAAAAAGCCCCGCAGGATTATTTTTAAGCTCGAAAAACGATGGAAACAGGGTCTCCCTGCCCTTCATATTCCGCTATAAAACCCTGTTGTACCCTGTACGCGGTTTCACCGCATATAAGGGAATCTCCAATCTGCTCACCGCCCAGTGAAACTATCTGTTCATGCGTCTTCACCTTGCCGACGAGAGCCGGATGATCAGGATCTCCGCCTTCAACCGCCAAAATCCTGACCGCTTCCGTCAATCGATAACGCTTGCCGTCCGCTTTGATATCCATGAAAAGCCCTTCAACGGCAATCCTGTCGGACATGTGAGCGCTGTCTACCCAATCCTGTGGAACGAATAATCTCACCATCTCAAAAAGCCTTTTCCAAAAACTCCTCTAATCCCGCCTTGGACCCCGCGCCTACTTTCTGACCCACGACCTCACCGTTCTTAAAAAGCAAAAGGGTCGGAATGGAACGAATCTGGTACTTCGTGGCAACCTTGCGGTTGGTATCCACGTCAACTTTTCCTATGTACACTTTGCCTTCATAATCGACTGCAAGGTCTTCCAGAATAGGCGCTACAGCCTTACATGGGCCGCACCATTCAGCCCAGAAATCCAGAAGAACCGGCTTGTCGGCTTTCATTACTTTTTCCTCGAAATTATCATCCGTGATTTCCAATGTTCTTTGACCGGCCATCTTGAATACCTCCGAAAAAATTCAACCTGTAGTTGTTGCAGCAAAAACCCGCTGCCCTCAAAAACGACCCGAATATCCTACAACGAAAGGTTTCCGATCAACAGGCTGAGGTCCTATGTCCGCCATTCCCGTTTCCGGCTCAGGCGGAACATCGTATATCCGCGTCCTGGGGGCTTCCGACTTCCTCAGGTAACGCTTCCTTAGATTGCTGTTAAACTGCATTGCCGCCACCGGCCCCATCACCATATCGAACACCCAGAAAAACATCGAAACCCCGAGCCCCGCCCACAACTTTGTCTGCGAACCGCCGGGTTGGTTTCTCACCTGGTGCTCATCGTAGAAATACCAGGACATCAAAACCGAGCCGGCAAGATCTCCCACCGTGGCAATCACTCCCGCCCACTCCCATTCTCCGTAAAAGCTTCCAAAACCCGCAGTGGGCACCGCTGTAAAGAAAGCCACCCAACGCTTGTTCTCTTTCGTATCACAATAATGCCAGGCCAGTGCTATGGACAAAGGCTTGTAAAAAAGCGTCGGCAACAAAGCCAACCCGAATGCATGCATCACGCTCTTGGTGTTTTCGTGGTAAATATCTTCATCCGTGTCCTCGAAAAACCGCGCCCTGTCCAGGGAAGCGAGAGTAGGCATTATTCTCAAATCCAGGTCCGGCCGACTCGCGGAAGGAATCGTCACCGATGCAAATGTACCTACATTAGACCCCAACATCCGGACATTCGGAGCGTGTCCGCTTTTCATATCCGATGAAGAAGCCACTCCCGCGTTTCCCATCATAAGAAGGCACAAAGCCATGCCGATCGAACCCATTTTTTCACCTCTATGTATTGACAAGCACCGGCCGCTCTTCTACCCGGCCCGGGTTGCCGGTTCTCAACAATCCTAGTTTCAAAAACTTCATCGACGAACACTACAGGCGGTTCCGGATTAACCACATCATAGGCGTCATAGAATAAAGGTCCGCCCCCCCTAATGTCAATGTATTGCATCCACAAGTGCGGCTCTTTTGGCTCCACGACATTTTTACTCTAAAAAGCCGCAAACCGCCGGATTTCTCTATAGGCCTGGAGTCGGTGCGACAACCCGCTGTCTGACTCCTTCTTCCAAGCGTTTCACATCGGCTGAAGAGAGGATGTAAAGAATGTCGCGGTTTCCGACCCAGCAATACCTCCCGCCTCCGGCCCCTTCCACTTCCGATCCAACGAGCAAGGTTTTCTCCACTCCCTTTTCGGTCTCGACCGAAACAGAAACATGTGGATCGTGCGCTCCATGAGCATCCCGCGGCCTGAGATAACCTGCGACCCCACGGGCGCGGAGTCCGGCCAGCAAACCTATGAAATCTTCCACTGCTATATTGTCCACCCTCGGCCCGGCCTTTCGATGCCACTCGGGACCCCTCTTTTCGAGTTCCTCGATAATCCTGGGTCCCCGAATACGAAGGCTCTGCACCGCGGACGCTCTCAAATCGAGAAGGTTCCTGTCGGCCAGGAACGCCCTCAAATCAGAGCATGTCAACTCGTCCAGCCTGAACACGGAGCGGTCTCCGCTAAGGAGGCGGCCGAAACAACCGGCCGGTTCCCGCGACGGACCGATTTCCAACTCGTGAACAGTTGTCTCGCCGGTGCCCTCCTTCTTTATGCCGTCCGCTCCGTAAACCGGCGGTGACTCAACAGTGAAAGCCAGCCTGTGCGCATCCCTCGTTCCCAAGCCGTGTTCCGGCCTTGCAACGGGCGCTACATAGCGCTCCGCTTTCAACCGTCCTGCCACTCGAGCAAAGGTTTCCACTCCATCCCTGTCGGCCCCGATTTCAACAGGCTTGACCAGTTTCCATTCTCCTTCGTCTCTTTCCAACACTTCCTCGACGGCTCCCCTAACGGCCCGGATTTTCTTGAGATCCATGTTGTCGAATTCCAGTACCCCTCGATGCCTGAACGTCAAGCGATCGGGCTGAAACCGCTGTTTCAATTCCCGGTGCACAACCACCACTCCATGCTCTCCCTTTCTCCTTACATAGAGATGCCGGTCTGTTTCGGCTCCCATCATGAGAACCTGCTCGTCCCCGTCTTGAGTCTTGAAGGCCATGACAGCCGCGGGTGGGTCAAACCCGTAATCTTTTAGCTCGTCTTCATCGGGAAAAGCAAACCCGAGCGCGGTAAACGCCTGTATCTCGTCGACGAAACGCGAGATGATATCAAGATCCGACCTGCTCGCATCTTCGGCCGCTTTGTGATCTTCGTCTTTGCCATCCGTTCCGGCGGTCTCCCCGCTCTCCTTGTCTTTCTCATCGACTTTGTCCCGCAATTCCGGACCTCCCAGGGTCCATTCACCGCGCACCTGTCTTAAAACAAGTTCTTCCTCCCCGGCCCGGATCGATATCTCCTCAAGTTCTCCGGCCGTGAGATCCAACAACCTGATGTCTCGCAGTTCCTCCATTGGAAGAAGAATTCGATTAACATCACTCGCGGCGAGGCAGAACACTGCCGGTGCGGGCTGCATGCGTCCGACAAGAAATTCGCCTTCATAGATCTTGCCTTCCAGTTCACATTCACCGCCTATCAAAAGATCGTGCTCCTCCCGGTCATCAAGGGTTACGATCACGCGCCGGGATACTTCATCAAGACCATGTTCAGCAAGGGCATTTTCCCCTGATTGGACGAAACGTTTCATTTTCAACGTTTCGAGTCTCCTCATGATGTCTTCCATAGTCTCCCTGTGCGCTCTCAATTTCAGAGAGCCATCTTCATTCACGAGAGCGTATGATCTCCCGATCTTTTTCACCCGGACCTCCTTCCCTATATCGGATTGAAGAAGCACATATTCGGCCCTCTCGTAATCAAAGATTAATGCATCCTTGCTTCTGATATCGTCCAACCCCTTGTCCAGGGTGTTTTTCACGTGATTGCTAACCACCAGGGCTTCGTCTTTTTCCCCGCGTGCAACGTAAATGTAGCGGTCGGTCAGGTCGCTTCCCCCGATCCGCAAAACCGCTTCTCTGCCTCCTGGCAAACCTCCCTCGACCCTGACGGTGACACTCGGAGGCGAAAGACCGTATTCCGCCCTGTCGATATCTTTAGAGATCCTGCGGGAGTAGAAAAGCGTCTCAAAATCGGTAAGCAGCGCTTCCACTCCTTCGCTGTCTGCCGGAAACTCCGACGGTTCAACGATCATCCATCGACCGTCCTTTTTTTCAACTCGGATCCGGTCGTCTTCTCTTTCCCATGAAACAGCCTTTACTTCCCTGGGCTGAAAACCTTCGAAAACCCTCTTTTCCCGAGCTCCGGGGGTTTCTTCCGACTCCCCGCTCAAGGCCACATACAAACCCATGATCATTGTCAGTATTACCAGAATAACCGTGGTAACGTATTTCATATCAACACTCCCAGCCGGGCGAAAATCTTCTTCCTCCCGGTATCAATTCTTTCTGACCCACCATACCAGCATGCCCAGCAGCATGGCCGCAAACGGCATACCGAAAACGGTAAAGCGAAATATTCGGTTTACCTGATCGGCCCGCAGTTCAAGCTTGATCCTTTCCGGAGTGCGCGGGCGCAATGAAATCATTGCTTCCTGTTCTCCCAACCAGTTCAAGATGTTGAGCAGAAAATCCGCTGAAAAATCCTGCATGGGCATATGAGGATCCATGAACCTGTTCGTAAAATTCTGAAAGGTTCCGAAAACCACGACCCTTGCGCCACCGCTCTTATCCTGTTCGGCGGCAACCGCCACCGAAACCGGGGGCGGAATATCAATATTTTCGTCGTACTTCGGAAATGCGCGTGGATCCGACGCGAAACTTAGGTCGGTTTCGCCCCAGGCGTCTTTGTGCGACGTGGTCGTGAGCAGCGGTACGCTGGTCCATCCATCAGCTGAAACAGCCGACACCACGCGCGGCACCTCCAACACCAATCTCTTTCCGTCCATCACGTTTGTAATGGGATGATTCCCCCACGTCTTTTCAGGAATCCAGATCAAGGGCGTCTGCACCGCCCTGAGCGACAAATCAAGGGCGAACGCATCTTCAATCCTTATCCCGAAGTTTTCGAGAACTTCCTCGAGTCCGGTGCGGACGAACCGGACCGAACTTCCTATCGCCTCCACCTGCGCGGCCGCGTAGAAAAGCTTTCCGCCTCCTTCCAGGTACCTTTGAAGCGATGCGGCTTCACGCTCTGAAAACCTCACCCGCGCGCCGGCGATAACAACGACATCACATCGCCGCGGAACCTGTTCGTCCAGCTTTTTCAAAGTGTCGACGATCATGCCTTCTCTGTTCAGCATCTCCCTGGTATAGAGGTATCCGAATTCCTGCGAATCATCGATACCGGCTTCTCCGTGGCCCTGGGTGAAACAAACACGAAGCTGCGCTGTTTCGGTGACAGTCAACAAGGCGTTCAGAAACGCCTCCTCGGCCTTGAAGCTCCTGACCTCCTGGGTGTAACCACCATACGGATCCTGCTGCAAATCAAAATCCGCCATGTCGTGTGAATGCACGTATTTCTGCCTGTCCCCGGACACGAACACCACCAACCCGCCCACTCCCGACTCGATATCCACTGCTTCAGCCATGTTCAGCCGGTATTTCTGGACAAGAACCTGCGCCCGGGTCAACTGGCGGTGCAAATCTATGTATTCCACCTTGATCCGCCTGGAGCGCGCTGAAAACCGGGTCAGCAATTCTTTCACGTCTTCATATATGGAACTCTGATCCGCGGTCGCCGGAGGCGTCATGAACACGATAACATGAACATCCTCGTCGAGCCTGGAAAGAACCTCCCGGGTTTTCGGAGAAAGCGCGAAAACTCTTTCGCCCGGCTTCAGTGATGTCCAGTCGAGTCTTTTGAAACGCCCTGGTTGAGCCTTGGTCCAGTTGAGGAGTACGATAAAAACCACGAGCAAACCTACTTCCACCACGTAGGTTATCGAACGTTCCACCGTGATGAACGTGGTTTTCGGCGCCCGCGCCAGCGCTTGGGGGGATCTTTCACCTTCCTCGTAAGCCCTCAGCGCGGAAGTTGCACAATACGCCCACACAAGAGCACCCGGTCCCGAGAGATATGCAATTCCAAGCGGAAACAGGTGAAACAGCCCTTCCCTGGGCCAAACCTTGCCCAACGCCAACAGAAGCAAAGCTCCCGCAGCTCCCGCTGCAGCGGCTGCAATTCCTCGAAACGCCCTGGACGGCTCGGCCGTGCGAACTATGAACGCTCCGGCCAACAACAGCATCGCGGACATCAAAAACAGCATCCCCGACAGAAAGTCGCCGCCCCGAAACAAGATCCATCCGGCATGCACAGTGGTCTTGACTCCCATCACAGCCGCCGGAATCACAGCGATATTTGCAAAACGTTGGTACCTGCGCAGGATAATGTCGAGTTCCGGCGCTTTTCCACCACCGATTGAATCGCTTGAAAGACGTTTCTTATCTTCCATTTCTCATCTCCACTTGAAACTCTGAACCGCGCGCGCCGCCGCGAAAAGACACACAAGGACTATTGTTCCCAATAGAATCAACTGGCGTGTGTCCACTATCCCTCTCGAAAAATCGGCCATGTAGTCAAAGAAATTGACGTACTCCAGGAGATTTCTGACCCATTCCGTTTCTACGAGGTTCAGTTCGGGCAGGAGCATGATCTTTATTATGATCAACAGAAACAGGGAAACAAAGGTCAACATGCATGCCAGTTTCAGATCCCTCGTAAGGGACGAATAGAGGATACCCAGAGCAATGCCCGCGGCCCCGATATACAAGGCCCCCAAGTAACCCGAAACAATCGGACCCATGTTGGGAGCGTTCGGCCCCGCCTCCCTGAAAAGTTTCATGATCAGCATCACTTCCACGACCGCAAGCAAAACGAAGCCTAAAAACACAACCGCCTCAAGGGGTTTCTTAGCTGCTTTCATCCGGAGCGCTGCATTATTTCTCGCTGCCAAGGCTGCAACCGGAATACCCGTAAACCCTATGATTTTCAAACAAGCGTCAAGGGAAAGCGTGGATGTCCAAAGAGTCACTATCCCGCCCACCGCGGTCATTGCAAACGCGGTGATCCCTGATGACAAGCCCTTTCGAGTCGCGACGTACAAGACGGCCCAGAGGCCGGCAAATCCACCGAATAATCCGATTTCCAGGATCGTGGAATGAGCCGCTCCCTCCGTATGGGCAACCATCACCAACACGTACAAAAACGTCCAGGCCCACAAGAACACAAAGAATCCGAAAGCCCCCAGAAATTTTCCGATCACCAACTCAACCTCGTTGACGGGCGATGTCATCAAGGGCTCAATGGTTCTTCGAATCTGTTCTTCCGCCAGGGTATCCATGGTGATAATCGCTATTATGAAGCACTCCAATGGCCAGAACCAAAAAGGCCCTCCAAAGAAAAACTTCATGGGCGCGCCGTGCGGCGCCCGCGGATCATTCAAAAATCTGACGGCTATGTAGAAAACCAGCCCCTGGTACAAGAGAAACAAAGCCAGGATGATGTATGAGGATGGCGACCTGAAATAACGTTTCGTTTCCCGCCAGGCTATGAAAGAAGTGTTTTGAAGGCAAAACATCCAGCTCGCCCCGACAAGATGAACCAGACGCAAAGGAAACGACCCTGGAAGACTTCCCTCCCTCGGATTCGAGGCCATTACGCTCTTGTAAAAAACTGCCACCGCTGAAACATTTACTCCAACCGCCCACAAAACGACGACCCAGCGCCAACCATCCGACGGAACAGCACTCTTGAAAAGGAGCGCACAAACCACTGTTACGAGGGAAAAAAGCGCGGCCATGCTCATGACAACCAGTTTCGGGTTCTTCCAAAGAGAGGTTCCCATTCCCAGCCAAAACAAACCGTACCCTGTCAACAACGCCCCCTCCACGGGACGATCTCCGCTCGAACCTCTTGATGTAAAAAGCAAAACACCGGCAATCACCAGAGCGGCCCCGGTCAGCATAGCGACGCCGGCTAATAACCCGGATGAAGCGTCAGACCCGGGACGAGGCTCTCCGCCGCGATTTCCGGATGTTTTTTCCTTCGCGGTCATGGATTGTCCTCCTTGTCTTGCTGCGTGTCTTGCTGCTTGTCTTCCTCGTCGTCCTTACTTTCCTCCACATCCTTTTGTTTCTCCTCTACCCCTTTTCCGTCGCCGCTGGACCCGCCGCCGGTCTGCATCCCCACCGCAGGATCTTCCTCGCAGGATGTCCCGCCGGTCAGATCCAGGAACACTTCTTCAAGGGATATCTTCCCGCCGTCCGGACTTCTTGTCAGGTTCTCCAGGCTGTCGGCTGCAACCACCTTGCCGTCTGTGATCACGACGACGTGGTCGCAAATCTGCTCAACCTCACTGAGATAGTGGGTAGACAAGAGCACCGTGTTCTTTTCGGACAACTTTTTGATCAACGAGCGCACCTCGATTATCTGGGCCGGATCCAACCCCACCGTTGGCTCGTCGAAAATCAAAACAGGAGGTTTGTGAACAAGGGTGTCGGCCAAACCGACCCGCTGCCTAAAACCTTTTGACAAGTGCCCTATGACTCGATCCGCCATCTCTTCCAAGCGGCAGGTTTCAACGGCCTCGTTAACCCAGGATCTGCGAAGTCTCCATTCAACGCCTTTCAAAGCAGCCCTGAAAGTCAGGTATTCCCGCACTCTCATTTCCTCGTAGAGCGCGTTGTGCTCCGGAAGATAGCCGATATTTCTCCGCACTCCCGTCGGATCAGCGCTGATGCTGCACCCGCAGACCCATGCCTCTCCCGAAGTGGGAGGCATAAAACAGGTAAGCATCTTCAACGTCGTGGTCTTGCCCGCGCCGTTGGGGCCCAAAAAACCCACGACCTGTCCCTTGCCGACACTGAAGTTCGCTCGGTTTACCGCCAGAACCTCGGGATAATATTTGGTCAAATCCTTGACCTCAATCACTCTGATTTCACTCATCTTTTTCACCTTGAGAGCCAAGTTTCCCTGGTTTTTACAGGAACAACCCGGTGCTGTAAACCCCCATAACGATGGAATATTCCCCTTAGCCGACGGACGACAAAATGCCCATCTACCCACTTGTTCCTGGTTGTTTCACGACCTGCAAGGTGAATTCAAGCTCTACCTGATGGACGCTGTAAATCCCGTGTTGATTTCAACGCGCGCGCCCAGCAGCACCGCGCCCAGATCAGTGCCCGTGTACGCTCCCCAGAAACATGCTCCGCTCAAAACTATTGTAATCAACCCGTCCTCCAAATGGGTGGCATACATTGTTGGACTTTCCGGATCCGGCTCGTAATGCCCGGAGTAGACAATGTCGGCGTCCGCGTATGAAGCTCCCATCAACAAACAATTGGCGGCCGGAACGACAAAACCGCCACTGAGCCATATCCCTATTGTGTATTCAGGTCTGTCGCCGTGCGCGGGATTGAGCGGATAAGGATCACTTATCGAAGCGAGCCTGGACACTGTGGTTGTCACAACATCTTCGGGATCGCATATTTCCACGTTGCAAGGCAGGTTATCGTCCGGATCCAAGCTGCACTCTCCTTCCTCCACCATCGGCATTCTCGGGTTCAAACACTCCTGCTCCCTGACCAGCATCTGGACCTGGTGGGGTCTTTCGTCGAAACGAGGCTGAAGAAACTCGACCGTATCGGTCCAAACATCGCTGGGGCAAACCACCCATGGGCGGCTGCAGTCCAGATCCAGTTCCACAGGCTCACCGTCGTGTACAAACGCCACGTGACCTCCCGCTCCGGAAACCGCTCCGTAATAGACCGCTCCCCCTCCCAAGTCTATCTCCACACTTATCTGGTTGTCATAGGTGACATCCCATGTGCCCTCCATGAAAGGAGCGGGATCATCGGAAAAGAAACCCCGCGCGGATCTGCCGCAACGATCCTGCCCCATGATTACAGGCAACAAAAGCAACAACAAAACCCAAAATGGAAAACCGAATTTGTTTTTACCTTCTTGGACAACCATCGTTCCGCTCCTTTCGCTAACAGGCGATTCCTCCGCCGATTCCCGAAAACATCCGATAATTTGTTAAAAACCTTCCCCCCAAAAAACCACTTTTCATACTACGAAAAAAGATTCGAAAACTCACGCGTTTATAGCGCGCACAGCTCGCGCGTCCGACGACGTGGTCAACACCACCAGCGCCGACTTCTTCGTGGCCGCGGTGGCATAAGAAACCTTGCACTGAATCCCGGCCGAGGCGATTTTTTCCAACACATCCGCCAGAGCGCCGACCCTGTTTGGAAGCTCGATAAAAACTGCTTCTTTTGTGAGCGGCTTGAACCCCGCCTTGCGCAGCAGATTCCTGGCTCCAACCAGGTCTTCGGGTACAATCCAAAAATGAGCCTTGCCGTCTCCATCCTCCCAGATGCAGCTCGCTTTTACGTTGATGCGCGCATCTTTCATCGCCCCGAAAATCTTCGCGCCTGTTCCGGGCTCATTTGTTGTAACTATCTCCAGTTGCTTTCCTTTTTGGGCTACAGCCTTGGCCATGATACACTTACTCCCTCGTTGCAGGTTTATAAAACAACTTTGTCCGTTCTTTCCTTTTACAGAACACACCGCCCATCGTCAACCCGCTGTCGGTCGGGAAAGCCGGTGCGCAAAGGCGGGCGAAATCAGGACTGGTCGTCCCCGTTTCTTTTCCTGATGAGTTCCGCTGCTCCGTTAACAGAAGATGAGAGCGCTTCCTTGACCCGCGCCGCAGTCTCCCCACCCACTCCCGCAGCCGCGTCGAGCGCGGAAGTCACCGAAGCCTGGAGCGTATCCGCTGCGCTTCCGCCAACCTTTTTGACTCCCTCCATCACACCGGTCACCGCGGATACTGCAATCTGTCCGACGTCCTGGCCGGACGCCCCCGCTGCCTGCACCGCGCTCTGGATGGCGGCCTGCGCTGCAGCGGAAAATTCCGATGATGTCTTGGACACGCCGGTGACAACGCCGGTCAGGGTTTCCTGCGTCAGCTTGCCGACATTGCCGCTTACATCCGCGGATGCCTGAATTGTTTCTCCGACCAACCGGGCCGCTGACTTCTCGAGGTCCGCGCCGACATCGGCCAACCCCTGGATCACTCCGGATGTAACGGCTCCTATTGCCCGAACAGCTCCCAAGGTCGTTTCCGATGCACCGGCAAAGGTTCCGGTAAGGAGATTGACCCCGACCTTGATGGAGTCCGCGCCTGATTCATCTGCTGCCCTGATGGCATTTCGCGCCGCTCCCGCGGTAGCGGCTCCCATCTGCGTGACGATTTCAATCGCCTGCTGCGAAACGTCTTTTACCCGTTCCCCGATTTTGTCAACAATCAGCTTGGTCACCTCATCCGCGTCATTGACGACTTTGATAACCGAATTCTTCACGAGGTCGGAAAGCCACGCTACCGTAGCCACCACTTGTTCCTTCTTTTCTTCCATCTTCTTTCCTCCTTGTCTCCTTCAATTTAAGGCATTGATAAGCTGGGATCTCAATCAATATCGGCAAAAAACAACGATTAACACACTCAATCCATATTGGCCAGGAAAAATAACGCGGTGAGTCATCGCCTTTGCAACCGCCATGAGATCGCACAAGGGAAAAAAATTTTTTCGATTTTTTCTCCTTTAAATCGCGGAACATGAAATCTCCTGAAGTATTTTCCATTTTTTTCAGAATTCCTTGATTGTGATTTTGCTGATTATTGTTGTTTTTTGGACTTCTTAGAGTTTTTCTCACATTTGTAGTCTTTGGGTTTATCATTCAAACACTGCAAATCAAAGTGCTATCATTTTGTGCGCTTTTTCAATTTTGCTGTTTTTTTGTAAATTGACAAAAACAAATATTTTGGTAAAAAATTATGGAAATACCGGACGCGGTGTATTGCGTGAAGGTTGTGGTTGTTTTGGTGACCAGGGCGTCGGTACGTTTCCTGAAAAAGGAACCGGTAAACCCGCGCCCTTTTTATTTATGGGACGGGCTCATTTTGTGGAAGGTGAGCCCGTCCTTTTTTTTTGCCGTCATCCAACCACCCCCTTTATACCCTTCCACCCTTTTCAATTCCAGACATCCTCTTGCGGAAAACCTGGACAAGTTCCAACAACGCATCACCATTGTCCCCGAAATCACTGCTGATCCGCCCACATTCATCCAACATGCGCAAAACCACATCACGGGCCTCTGATGCAAGTTTTTCATGTTCATTGTCAAGGGCATCATCAATGTGCTGAAATGCAAGGCCCATCGCTTCGCCGTACCGGCGCAACTTTACCAGTTTTTCGGAGGAAGCATTGCCGAACAATCCGCCCAAAACGCAAGACGCCATGAACAATGCCCCGGTCTTGCCCCGATGAATCCGTTCCAGCAACTTCATATCCTCTATTTCTGTTCCCTCGTAGGCCAAGTCCAGGCTCTGCCCTCCTACCAACCCGGCACATCCGGCCGCTTGAGCCAATTCCGAAACCGCTTGAAGCCGAGCCTCCGGGGAACAACCCGGTTGTCCGGTCCTCGACAAAGGAGAACTCAAAATCTCGAAAGCGAGGGTCAAAAGAGCGTCACCCGCCAAAATTGCAGTGGCCTCTCCAAAAGCCTTGTGACAAGAGGGTCGCCCCCGGCGTTCGTCATCATCGTCCATTGCGGGCAGATCATCGTGAACCAGGGAATAAGCGTGGATCAATTCCACGGCACACGCCGCATCCACTCCCTCTTCTGGGGGTGAGCCACCCGCCCTGCAGGATGCAAGAGCCATCAATGGCCGGAGCCGCTTTCCCCCTCCAAGCACCGCGTATCTCATTGCCTCACATAGTTTTCCCGGATCCGTGGGATCCGCGGGCGGCAATTTCTCTTGCAAAGCAATTTCCACGATCTCTCTGTATCCTTCCAAGATCCCGGTCATCGAGCACCTCCTGAAATCTCTATTTACAAACGATCATCATTCATTTGTACATAAAACACGCTTTATAACCGAATGCCCCTGACAAACAAGGACTTCCAATGACCGTCCGCAAACACACGGCCCGAGGATGGGTTTCAACCGAACGGGTACCAGCGGACGGAAAATCCAATTTTGAAAGGTATAATAAGATTATACTTGACAACATCAAGTTTTATTTCCTACGACGGTGATATTGAGTATTGAATGTTAATTCGATAAATTAAAGAACTTGAAAAGCCCGTGAGTGAAGGAGGCTGGAAATGACGGAATCCCAATTGAACTCGCTTCGAGAGCGCGTCAACGAAGTGAACATGGAGTTGCTTGAACTCTTGTCGGAGAGAGGGCGCCTGATGGAGCGGATAAGAAACGCCAAGGAGGAAAGCGGAAGCAAACTCTATGATGCAAAGAGGGAACAGGCGATGCTGGAAGAATTGGAGGAAGCCAACCCAGGACCTTTTTCAAACGATACGATTCGTTCTGTTTTCAAGCAGATTTTCAAGGCATCTCTTGATTTCATGCAGGAAAAAAAGGTCGAAGAGATGCTCGTGAGCCGGTGGGGAAACCGTCCGGATCGCCACATCGACATCAAGGGTTTCGTGGTCGGCAGGGATCCTTTTTACATTGCCGGGCCGTGCGCCGTGGAAAGCGACGAACAAATGGAAAAAACAGCGGCATTCCTGGGTTCCCTGGGAGTTCCGTTTATAAGGGGAGGGGCATTCAAACCCCGGTCTTCCCCCTACAGCTTCCAGGGTCTGGAAATTGAAGGTCTCCGCATCTTGCGCGCGGCCGCGTCCCGGCACGGATTGCGCACGGTCACCGAAGTGACCGATACCCGCACCGTGGACCTGGTTGCCGAATTCGCGGACGTGCTGCAAATCGGCGCCAGGAACATGTTCAACTATGAATTGCTGAAAGAGGTAGGCCGCGCCGGCAAACCGGTGTTGTTAAAAAGAGGATTTTCAGCCACCATCGACGAATTTCTTCAAGCCGCTGAATATATGATGCTCACCGGTTGTGAAGACGTCATTTTGTGCGAACGAGGCATCAGGACCTTTTCCAGGCGAACCCGGAACACGCTGGATATATCGGTGGTTCCCATGCTGAGGCGCATGTCCCGCCTCCCGGTGGTGGTGGATCCTAGTCATGCCGCGGGTAGAAAAGACGTGCTCACCGACCTGACCGCGGCGGCTTTTGCAGCAGGTGCTCACGGGGTGATGATCGAAATCCATCCCGACCCGGCGCAGGCGCGCTCCGATGCGGATCAGCAACTTGATTTCCCGGAGTTCCAAAAATTGGTTCACGAAGTGCAAAACATTTACTCGGGACGGGTTCCGCTCATGGGAGCACCCCACCCGGCGGTCGAAAGAGGAGTTGGTTTACCATGCGGTTAAGTGTAGCCTGTACATTCGATCCGGAACTCATCGAGGGTCTCCGGAATTACCCCGTATATGAAGTGTACGGAAAACTCACATCGGATTTTTTCGGCGGAGGCCGGCCTTCGTTCTACCTGCCCGAAGTAAACGAAAAAAGACTGGAGAACTATGTAAGGCTCGTCCACAAAGAAGGAATCGAATTCAACTACCTTCTGAACTCCACTTGCATGGGCAATGTTGAATACACCCGAGAGGGACAACGCGAGCTGCGAAACATCCTGGATTGGTTGAGCGATATCGGGGTTGACTCGGTCACAACGGCCAGCCTCTTGATCCTGAGAATCATCAAGAAACAATATCCTCATCTGAAAGTGAGAATCTCATCCCACCGTTACACCGACAACGCGCGCAAGGTGCGTTTTTGGGCGGAGGAGGGAGCGGATTGCATCGTTGTTTCCGAGGTGAACATATACCGCGAGTTCGACGTTCTGAAATCCATCAGGGAAGCAACGGACGTGGATCTGAGCCTGATAGTGAACAACTCGTGTCGCCAGGATTGCGCGATCGCGGGAACACACGCAGTGACTCTCAACCATGCTTCTCAAAACGCGCGAAACGGGACACCGCAATTTCCCCTGGATTACTGCATGCTTTCATGCATGAAAATCAGGCTGGACGAGCCGGTGAATTTCATCCGGGCCAATTGGATCAGACCGGAAGACCTGGATCTGTACGAAAGCCTGGGTTACGACAATTTCAAGATCGTGGAAAGAAACACCCCTACAAAATTGCTTCTCGAAAGAGTCAAGGCATACGCCGAAAAGCGCTACGAAGGCAATCTGGCAGACCTCGTTCTTGCATGGAACTATGATTCCGACAAATTGAAAAAAGAGGATCGGGACATGTTTTCATATAAGAGAA
Organism: Myxococcales bacterium; assembly: GCA_007131745.1. The sequence goes on along the minus strand of SLPX01000342.1, from coordinate 3,748 downwards.
TGATGAAGTACTTCGTCAATCCCAGGGCGGTGAACCTTTTCCGGTTCTGGCAGATGGTCGAACTCGGCCACCACCAATCTCTTCTGTATCCGCGCAAGGGAGGATCGGGAATTCATATCGACAACCGCAAATTAGACGGTTTTCTGGATAGATGGCCCAAGGAGGGATGTTCCGCTCTCGACTGTGAAAAGTGTCGTTATTGCCACGAACTAGCCTCCGAGTGCGTTTCAATAGAACCCGCATATCGTGAAAAGGCGAAGGTACAGTTCGACAGGTTGTTCGAGGATTTGCACACCGGCAGGTTCTGGGAACCCCACCTCAAGACCGCCGCGGAAACAGCAAAGAAGGTGGCTGCAAGAATCGGTCTGGGCTGAAGGAAATTATCTTCAAGGTATTGAACTCCGGACCGCATTGTCGGGTTCGTCGACTCCAACGACAGGTGGACTCGATCCTCCAACGTTCAATTCAAGCGATCCGGCCGTCACGTCTCCGGCACCTTTCTCCGCTACCCGGCGAATCATAAAACTCCTGATTCCCAAGACCAAAACAGCCAGAAACAGCAAAAACAGCACTCTTAGCCTGCGTATCATTTCCACGTGCAGTCCGAGAGCGGCAGGCAAACCGATGATCGGATAAAAAAGAAACGCTCCTCCTTCAAGAGCCCCCAACTGGGACGGAACAAACGCGAACAAAACATAGAGCGCCACTCCCATGCAGGTTATCAACACGATCGCTTCCGGCCCGACAATATGACCCAACATAGCGAGAATGAAAAAACTTTCCATCGCGGCTATAGCCCTGGTCAAAAGCATCCACAAAAACGCCTTGATAAAATCCCCCGGCCGATCACGGTAGAAATCACGAAGTTTTCGGTCCGTTTCACGAGCCTTCTCGAAAATTGCCTCCGCGTTCTTCAAGGGGATGCGCAAGAATTTCAAAACATTCATGACTTTTTCGGCCACGCCTCGCCGAATCACGAACGCCAACAAAATCCCCCCTGCCACCATCAAAACCATCCCCGACCCAATGGCCCAATCCGCCCAGGCCGGAAGGTCCACCAAGAAAATAATGAGTGCTCCGCCCGAAAATATCAAAACAACATTTGTCATTATATAAAGGTAATTGTGAAGAATAAGAGAAGAAACCAAATCTTCGCTTGGAATCCGACCCCTGAGCCATGTCACCTTAAGCGGTTCCCCGCCTACGCCACCGGGAGTGACGTCGTTTAAGGCGCCTCCGACCGCGGTAACAAGGCTGAGATGCCACAATGACGAGTTATTTGTTTTCTTTTCCAGGAGGTAAATCCATGCCACCGACATGGTCACTTTCGAGAACAGAAAAACCCCCACACCCAAGAAAAACAGCCAATTCAGTTCACCCAGCCGACTCCAGAGCTCTGCCGGACCGGTCCGATATACAAGATAAGCCAGGAGAGCCGTTCCAAGAATGAAAAAAATGACATTGCTCTTTTTCATTATCCTTTGTTTTCTCCCTGGGCTCTATCTTTCCATTCGCACTCTCACAGCGCTTCGCCTGTATAAAAAGCGCGGACATTCATGTCAAGATACCTTGACCCAAATCCAAACAGTGAAAACTTACACCAAAAAAAAGGGCCCTCATTGAATGAGGGCCCAAAAGTTGATGGAGAGCAGAGGGGAGACCAATGGGGGGACTGGGGAGGGGGAAAGGCTGGGCCCCCTCTGTCTCCATCGTAATGCCTAAGGCAACCAATGTTTCATGGCCACCGTTTTTTCCTATTCTGTTTTGTTCTAAGTGTATTATTGCAGTTAAACTGAGAAAGGCAAGCATTTTTTTAAAAAAATCCAAAACCACCAAAATCACAAAAACACCAAGAATTACAACTTGTTTACAGTTCTCTTGTAGTTTTACACAAAGATTTTTTTCTTTTTTTAATATTCAAAACCAAAAAAAGATCTTCTTTTACGATCTTTCCACCCAATACAAAAAGATCGATATCGAGCGAGCCTGTATTTTTACGGCAGCGGACAAACCGCCGAGCGCCTTGTTTGAACCTCCCTGGCGGGAGTTTCATCTGCGGCTCGTCCGAGTTGCTTCATCCTTCACCCGTTCCACCACGCCCTACACCCGGAAGCGCAACTCAGATGTCGGCTTATTGTCCATCTGCCTTTTTTTGCGGCTCGCTCTATTGACACCGAATGAACGGGCGAGCCTGTTTGTTTACGGCAGTGGACAAACCGCCGAGCGCAGCGCGGCCGAGACCATGTTTTCGCAGGCTCCGAAACCGCGGGACCTATGGGTCTTTGCAGAAGGTGCACTCGAACATGAACGGAGTATGGACATCCGCTGCCGGCAACGCTAAAATTCCCGAATAATGTGGAATTTCTTTTCAGAGATAACATGGAAAACAGTGTTGGAGCGGGCCGCGTTTCTATGGGTTGTATCTGTTGTGGCGATCGCATGTTCGCCCGGCTGCTCTGAAAAGAAAACCAAGGAAGAACCTCCGCCGCGTAGAGTTGAGGAAAAAAAGCCTGATTTCGACCCCGAGCATCCCGGCGAATCCCGAGCGGCGAGGGCAATCAGCCAACGCATTCTCTTTCAACGTGGCGAAGAAGCCTTGAAAATTGAAGAGCATGGCCACGCTGTCGAACTTTTCCGCAAGGCTGCGGAGATTATCCCGAACACCGAACTTGCCGCCCGAGCTCATTTGATGCTCGGAAAAATCTGGGCGGAAAAAGACGATATCCAGCGCTCTCTCGCGGCTTTGAAACAGGCCTCCGTTATCAGTGACAAGGATGCAACCATTCTTCATGAGCTTGCACTCGCGTATGAACAAGCATCCATGAACGAAAACGCATGGAAAACGATTCGCAATGCGTTTGACTTGAAAAAAGATGATCTCGAGATCACCGCGGATGCAGCTCGTCTCGCCCTGGGAGCCGGAAAAGAAGAAATTGCGCTCAAGATGCTCCACAAATTCGAAAGGGGCAGAAACCGTCTTATAAAGGAGGCAATCGGAGCATTTCCCGATGGGCCGCCCGAATCCGAAAAGGTGGCGGAACAACTCAGGCTCACAGCATTGAACAAGCTGGCCGGAGTTCCAGACACTCACACGGCGACAGCGGCGTGGACTCTTTTGAAGGATCGTTCCGCGGAAGTGCGGAAAACCGCGGCCCTGATACTTGGGCATTTCGGGTACAAGGAAAGTCTCGAACACCTTGCGGAAGCGCTCAAAACCGAAAAAGATCCCGACGTAAAAGATACCATATCGAAAGCCATCGAAGCGATAAAGAGAAACCCCTTGTCATTTCAGGACCAATAGGAATCTCCAAACAGCCGGCCCGAGAGGGATCTTACATTTAGACAACATTTAAAGTGTGTGAAAAAAACTGCAATAATTTCATCTCGTTCAATCAAAACAAGGGCTGCAATATGACTTGACTGGCGACCCCAAATCAGGATAATTTCCCAAGTCGCCGAAGGAATAAGAAAACACAGATTTTATTGGAGCCCTGAAGAATCCGGGGCGGGTATTTAACGCTGTGACAATAGGATGATTTAATATTTTCGTTTGCAATAAAAGCAGGGAGCTTTTCAACCGAGTTACGTATAGGTACAACAATTCGCGTATAAAAAAATACCGAACGCAAAGGAAAGGAAAAACAATGAAGAAGACACTCGCTATCGTAATGACCTGTGTTTTTTGCCTCAGCGCACTGGCGGTTACCGGATGCGGCGACCCCTGTGAAAAAGCTTTCGACAAAATGAT
>SLPX01000063.1 GCA_007131745.1 Myxococcales bacterium | reverse complement strand
GCGCACAATTCAGAATCCTAATTCACAAAACGCCGATCCTTTGTGAACAGGATTTCCAAATCAAGTCTGTTTTCGCCAGGGTGTTGAGTCCCAAGTGGTGGAAGATCTTGTTGCCGTTTGATGGGGTTTCTTCAACAGAGGGCGGTTGAGATGTGTCAGGAACTGCCTAGGTACTGAGTCGATATACATAATAAAAACAAGAGGATACACGGAGTGCTCTCTGGGCTGAGAGTGTGGCATGGTATTTGCTTTATCTTGAAGTAGCCAACATGAAGATTGCATCGGAGACAATCAAGCAGGCAATGAAAACGGAGAGAGCCATGAAGGTAAAAGACAAGATAATCCATTTCACCCTTGTAATCGCTTTTGCAGCCGCGGGATGTGCAGTAGGCCACGGTATGGATGAAAATGAAGAATATGCAGAGGGTGAGGCTTACGATGAGAATCCTTATGCGCCTTATATGTTGGGAAAGGCTGACAGCGTGCAATACGAGGTGCCGGATTTACCCGACCTGGTTCGGCCGGAGATAATCGTTTCCCTGGATGGATTAAACATTCTCTTGATGGATCGCGCGACCGGGTTCAGGCGGGTATATCCCACCGGAGTCGGCAGGCTTAACAGCAATGGAGCAAGCATCACTCCGATGGGGCATTACGCAACCGGACCCGATATCCGTGACAGTTGGTGGTACATGGCAGCGCGTTATGCACCATCCTATTTCCACGGATTACCCTTTTTACGCCTCACCATTTTGAATTCAAGGGGACTTCCTACTTACGGATTTCACGGACCAACGACACCAACGCTTATTCGGGATTATGTCTCTGCAGGCTGCATGCGAATGGCGAGGAACGATATCATCGAACTTTTCTGGGCGGTGAGAAACCATGCTTCGACTCCCGTGACCATACAGAAAGAGTGGATATACGACGCGGCCGGTCAGCGGGTGGATCTTGATACTGACGTGGTATTGTGGGAAGCCGACGAGGCCATTCCTTTCGGCGCTTCGGTGGGTCCGAGGTCGGACGAACCATTTGTTAACGAAACTGCTCCATTTGTAGGAACTCCGTGCATCGAAGATTCCGATTGCAACTTCACGGCCACTGGAGGACGTGGATGGTGTTATGTACACGGTTCGGATCCCGCCGCTCTGGAAGGGTTCTGTACTGTGAGCTGTGAAGGCTATTGTCCTGACAGCCCCGGTTATGCCACGACTTTTTGTGTGGACCTGGAAGGTGAAGGCGAGGGAGCCTGCGTTTCACGTTCCGAAGCGACGAACTTTTGGTGCGATGACATGCCTGAAACCGAGTCCCGTCTTGCATCCCGTTTTATAGGGTCAAGTTCAGCGGTCCAAGCAGAACAGGTAGTGTGCTGGCCATTGGATTGAATCCCGCCTCAACTGCATGTTGCTTCTTCATAGAAACTCCCATCCGAACATTTTAAACGAAAGCCGGTGTCTTAAAAAAACAGACCAGGGGCTTTACTCTCCGGCTGAAAGGTATTACTCAGGAATGGTTGGGCGAAGCTCAACAAACAGGCGGAGTTTCCGGTCGAAAATACGGCCAGCGAACCTGTAAGCATAGAAAGCAAACGGGCGGAATCGAGAGGTTTCGCCTGGAGAATCTGAGGAGGGGACGATCCTCGAAAGAGGCGGCCCGAAGTTTCAAAGCCCCGCCGGTGATCCGCGGGAGGAGGTTTTTAATAATGGAAACAAAAGGTTTTACTCGAAACGATTTTGAAAAAGCGCTCAAAATCGGGCGGCCGCCCAACGTGAAAAATATTTTCCCCAATTCAAAGGCGCTTCTGGTGAGCGGGAAATACATTGATCACGCGATGCTGGTCAAGGGAGGCGCAATAGCCATGGCGGCGAACGGCAGAAACTCCCTGGTGATAAGAGGCACATTGCGGGCCGCTCAGAAAGCAAATTCCGCGCTGATCATTGAAATAGCAAGGTCCGAGGGCGGCGCCGACGCGTATTGCGCTGTAAACTACTGGAACATAGCATCCATAGTGGACCAGGCGATGAACGAGATGGGGATAAATATTCCGGTTGCTATTCACGCTGATCACTACGGCATCAAGAAGGTCGGGGATATCGAGCCGGCCAGGGTGGAGATTCCCACCTTGTTCGAGCATGGGATGACTTCCATCGCGGTTGATGCTTCGCATATGCCCGACGATGAGAATCTGAAGGCGAACCTTGCGCTTTATGACGTGATTCCCGGTTGGGCCGGTCTTGAAACCGAAGTCGGAGAGATAAAGGGAACCCAGGGCATGTCCAGCCCCGATGAAGCGCTCTTCCTGATCAAAGGGTTGAACGCTCATGGAATTTTCCCGACCTGGATTGCGCTCAACAACGGAACCACCCATGGAATCCAAGCGAGCGACGCGGGGATCCAGGTGGAATTGACCGCCGAGATTCACAATGCGCTCGAACCTTACCGGGTTTCAGGCGCTCAGCACGGAACAAGCGGTAACAGTTCCGACCGGTTGAGGGAGATTGCAACCCGTACCCGCACCACCAAAGCAAACGTGGCCACCGCGCTGCAGATGATTTCGTGGGGAGTGGAAGTAAACGATTACGGGAACGCCATCCTGGATGAATCCGGGAACTTCAAAAAGATAAAAGGGGCGGGTGTTACAGAGGAGTTGTGGGATGAGATGATGTCGTATGCGGAAAAGAACGGTGCTACCGGCGGAAACGTGAAGAAACTGAACCTTCCTTTTGAAAACAAGATATTGGGGCAGCCGAAAGAAATCCGGGAGCGGATGGAAAAAGGGGTCGAAGACTTTGTCTACAACATGCTCGCCAAGGTGTTCAACGCGGAAGATACCGCGCCCATAGTTGTGGATGAAGTGATAAAGAAGGGTTCTCATGACTTCGGAAGCAAGGCCGAGAGAATCGAGGATCCCGCCGAGTGGACGGAAGATAAAATTGTTGAAAAGGCAAAACATGTAAAAGGCGACAAGGGGCCGGCCGGCGACTTCGACGATTAGTCTCAGCCTGATTTTGCATGGGGCGTGGAAGAATCCAGGGGGATAAGAAAGAAGGAAAGATATCCAATGGAATTGAGCGCTGAAGAACTGACTTCTCTCGTGAAAAGAGTTTTTGCTCCTGATCCCCAACGCGACCGTTCGATTGCATTCCTGGTGGACTTGCCCCGCGATGGAATTCCCGACAACGAATCGTGGGCCGCTCGTCGACGAATGGCCGTCGACTGGTCAGGCAAGCTTCGCTCAATGACCGATGAGTCCGGCTTGGAAGTCTTCTTGTACATGTTTCCTTGTGCGCGAGGCAATAACGCGGACCTTCCCGACCTTTTTTGGGAATGGCATCAAGATGATCCGGGGCACTTTTCCAATCTGGACCCGGACAAGGGAACCGGTCGCGACGAAGTTCTGTCCCGCCACCCGATACACGTTGCTATGACCGAGTTTTCCGCGACCGCACCGCTCAAGGTTTTCGCTCGTGAACACCCGATACGCGGGGCCACAATGCCCAAGTTCAAGGAATCCATGATCCCCGCTCTCAGGCTGGATTACACGGAGATAGGAAAACGGGTATCTGTTTTGACCGAACTTCTTGACAAGGCCGGCAAGGCGAACATCGTTTTCAACGTGGATGACAACCGGGCGCATCATCTGACCCTCGATCTCAGGCACCGCAACGGACATTCGTCCAAGGGGCTCTTTCATAAACCCGGCATGGTGGGAAATCTCCCTTCCGGAGAGAGTTACATCGTCCCTTACGAAGGAGAACGTTCCGGGGACCCCAGCCGAAGCGAGGGGTACATGCCGGTTCAGTTCGGCGACGAGGTGGTTGTCTACGAAATCCGCAGGAATTCCGCAATTTCGGTCATAACAAGCGGAACTGAATCGGCTAGGGAAGGGGAAATGCTGGCCCGGGAGCCGGCATACGGAAACATCGCTGAACTGGGGTTAGGTGTTTTGGGAGATTTCGGTCTTGAACCTACCGGGGAGATTTTGCTGGATGAAAAACTGGGTTTGCACATAGCGTTCGGACGGAGTGATCATTTCGGCGGAATGGTCTCACCGGATAGCTTCAGTGATCCTGAGAATGTTGTTCATATCGACAGGGTTTATGTGAAGGATATTCAACCGAGAATCAATGTTTTGTCTTTGGACCTGGTTTCACCCGAAGGCAAGGTGCTGGGCCTGATGCGGAACAATAGTTACATGATCGACTTCGAAAATCCGCCCCGTTTATGAAAAGAGGTTTAAGATGAGCGGTCTGCAAAGAACTTGTTTAACGCCCAGACTTGCTTGGCTCTGAGACCTCTGAATTGTACTCCGATGCCGTCGACTACTCCGCCCTTGTTTTCCACCCAGCGGATTTCAGCCTCCACTTCGATGGGTTCCTTTAAGTTGGGTATGTGAAACTTCACTGTCACTGTTGCACCGAAAGGCAGGGCGGCCGAGGTTTCCACGAAAAGCCCTCCGAGCGAAATGTTGCGACTCTGCCCCTGGAAATCGCGTCCCTGATAAATGAAGTCCACCGGGATGCGTATGTCATGCCTTTGCTGTGTGCGCCTGCTGTGTTCCGATGACAACGTATACCTCTTGCTGTGGTGCGCACGACGCATGACGCGCCGCATTGTTCGCGCGCAGGATTTTTTACGATAAAGGAAACTATCTCGAACAGTGGTCCGATGTCAATGAAGAGACAGCAAAATTTTCAAGCCATCCGTAGTTTGGGACAAAAAGCGCTGCGAAAAAACCGTATTGAAAAGAATTATTTAAAAAGATACTTGTTTATCCAAGCAATTCCTCAATGCATTAGGTGCATTAACAGAGGATAATCTTTCGTGTTTTTCAACGCACTGCTGCGAAAGGAGTAAACCAATGGATTTTGAAAAGGTTCTCACCAATCTGGCTGAACTCGGAACAACATGGGGGTTGAGGGTACTGGGCGTAATCATCGTTCTGATAGTGACTTGGATGGTGGCGGGTTGGCTTGACAACAGGATCAGGACATCCCTGGACAAGAGGAAATTCGACAAGACCCTGACGCGTTTCTTTGCAAAGTTTGTAAGGTATACGATCTTAATCAGTGCGATATTGGGATGTCTCGGAGTATTCGGTATCCAGACCGCCAGTTTCGCCGCGTTAATCGCAGCGGCCGGCTTGGCCATCGGTCTGGCCTTCCAAGGTTCACTGAGTAATTTTGCTTCAGGAGTTATGCTGTTGGTTTTCCGTCCTTTCAAAGTCGGAGACTTTGTCCGCTTGGACGGTGAAATGGGGTTTGTCAGGGAGATAGAACTTTTTACAACCGAGATAGCGACCACGGACAACCGCCGTCTGATTGTTCCCAGTTCCAGGATTTTCGGCGCAAAAATCGAAAATTTCACAGCTTACGACACCCGCCGGGTGGATGTCCCGGTGGGAGTGGAATACCCTGCCGATATCGATGAAACCCGCAAAGTGTTTGAAAAAGTGGTTGCGGAAGTAGATAAAAGCCTTTCGGAACCGGCTCCGCAGGTTTTTCTTTCGGGCCTTGGAGATTCTTCGGTAGACTGGGTGCTCAGGGTATGGTGCAAAACTCCTGATTACTGGGATGTCTACCAGTCCATTATCCGTGACGCTAAGAAAGCGCTCGACGGCGCGAAGATCGGTATCCCGTTTCCGCAGATGGACCTGCATCTGGACGACGAAGTCGTGAAAGCCATTTCCAAAAAAGCGGCCTGAACCATAAACCGGGAATCCGTCGACACCTTCACTGCACAGTGCGTTTCCCTCGTTCGATCCAAAAATTTGCCGCATTGCGACCTCGGGGGCATATTATTATTATGAATCCCAGGATCGCCATAAACGGACCTTATCGTTACCGGAAGCGCCCGCGGGGAAAGATGCTTGAAGGCAAGGCCTATCTTGTTTTCGCAGCCATGGGAACCGCGGCCTATTTCCTGTACATGTTCATCGTTGGATGACGGGAAAAGATGCAACGGTGATATAGGGCCTAATAAACCGAGGCAACCCGAAGCAGCCGGCGGAGATGTCTTTGTACGGTCGCTTGGCGCCGTCACGGTCGTGGTTTCCGAACCCATTTCAGGACTTCTATCTTTCGCGTGAATACTTCAGTTTCAGCATGTTGTTTTGTGTGAGTTGACCTAAAAATATCCGCAGTCTTTCCGGAGCCTTCAGCATTTCTTCTTTGTTTGTATCTCCCTTTTCTTCTTCTTCCTGATTCTCATCGTCTTTTCCGACAATTTCCGCTCCATTTTTCGGTGGGCCATGTCCAAGGGATTCTTCCATTTCAGCAAGAATTTCGCGCACGGTCGTCTTTCCGTCGCAACGTTTCCACACAAAGCTCCCAATCCGGTCCAGGGTGATTCTTATGTGAGGTTTTTTCAGCCTGGGCTGTATGAATTTGGCCGCAAGTCCTTTCATGAAGCGAGGTCTCAGCAACACAACGAGACCTGAATCGGTCTCTTCGTGTTCAAGCAAGCGGATTGGACGGCAATCCAGGAGTTTCGGGTCGGATTGTTCGGTTGCTTCTTTTTTCGCCATTTGTGTTCAAGCCTTTTTCGAATTCCTTGACTTCAAGGGGACCAATATCAAAATCGCGGCCACGAACAAAACCAAAGCAGCGCCGGGCCACGCGTCATTCGATACGACCGGGAAGTTCAAGCCCATGATGAAAAGCCCGGCAACGGCCGCACCCATGACCGCTTCCCCGGCCACAAAACCCGAAGCGAGCAAGAACCCCCTTTCCTGGGTTCTCCGGATTTCCGATTCTCCGCGGGATTGTTTTGCCGACACCCGGTCGGTTGTCCACCGAGCGATTCCTCCCAGAAAAACAGCCGCGGTCACCCCAAAGGGCAGGTACATGCCGATGGCCGCCATGATGGGAGCCGGCGCCTTCATAACGATTAGAGCCGTAGTAAAAACCGCACCCAACACTGCAATGGGCCACATAGCGCTCTGCCCTGTAAAATCCTTAGAAGCCATGGCTGCCAATCCCGCCCAGGGCGCGGGGAACTCCGTTCCTCCAATGGATCCGCTTTTGTGCAGAAACAGGATAATTACTACGGATACAAAAGCCCCGGCTGCACAGCCTGCGATACACGCGGTCTCCATTTTCCATGGCGTACCACCCAGAATTTCGCCTGTCTTTAAATCCTGCATCACGTCTCCCATGGTTGCCGAAAAACAGCAAACCACCACGGCTGCACCCAGTGCCACGGCAATGGACATGTCGCCCTTTATCCCCGCAGCAAGCATGATCGATCCGACGGCAGCTCCGGTAAAAACCGCCGACATCTGAATGGGATTTCGCGATGAACCCGTTGCTCCCGCGATGACGGCTCCAACAAAACCGAACAATAAACAGGCTGCAATCACAACTCCAACCGTGATAACCGACCCCACAATGCTCCTCGAAAAAAGGTAATAAACAAAAAACACCAGCATTGCCAATACAGAAGTCAACAAAACCGCCAATTTTAGCGGGAGGTCTTTGCGAAGGGGAGTTTCTCTTGAGTCGTCAAAACCCCTCGGGGAAATCCGCGTTCTACGCGCAAAGATGGAAACCGCCTGACGTCCGACCGCGTGTGCAGCCGCCGTAATCAATGACCCGGTTGCAAACGGCCGCACATAGCTCGACCAAACAAACTCGGCGGTGTGAGCCCAGGTCACGAGCCCACCTTCCTGTCCGGGGAGAAGCACCGCGGACCTTCCGCTTTCGTCAAAACCGAAACTTTCGATCAGCCCCTGCGATCTCATGAACAGCACAAGCGGAACAAAAACGAACCACGCAAGAACTCCCCCGGAAAACAGGGCCGATGACAACCTTGGGCCGATGATATAACCCACGCCCATCAAGGCCGGGCTCGCTTCCGGGGATTGGAGGTATATTCCACCCCGATGCATAAAAGTTCGTACAATCGAGTTTTCATGTAAAAAAGCTGTTCCGGATTCCCCGAACGAAACAAAT
>SLPX01000155.1 GCA_007131745.1 Myxococcales bacterium | reverse complement strand
TCGAAATGAGCCTCTACTGGTTCAGCGTTTTCTTGTTTCGAAAATGGCTTTTGCTCCTCTTCAGCAGCGCAACAAGTACAGGTCGTTGGTAGCGCAATTGAGTCCTCACGCTCTTTCGGGAGGGGTTTCCGGAAGGATAATCTCTCAAGGTCGATTCAGCGATGTTGATTTATCATCTTGCCGGGTCCAGTTGGTTGAGGTCAATACCTGTGATCAAAAGGACCATGTCAAGCCGGATCGGAAGGGAAGAAACACGGGATCCGGAAAGGGAGATGGCGAGCGGGTTCGTAGGGTCTCGATCGTGGATAAGGATGGTTTGTTTGCATTCGAAAACGTTCCGGTCGGGCCGTACGATGCTTTTGTTCAGTGCAAAGGAAAATTCAGTTGGAGCCGTTTCAGGTTCGGCGGATATGTCAGAGAAGCGGAAGACTCGGACGGACGAAAATGGGAGGATCGTTGCGTGGTTACTGTACAGCCCTTGAGAAAGACCTCAATGGTGGCGCTGCACTTGGATTTTGCATCCGCGTTCAGCCGGTTGTCTCCCGATGACCGGGTGCGGCCGAAGAGGGTGTTTCCCCGCAGGCGTTTAAAGACGCTTGAATCGGTAAGCGGCGACTCTTTGGATACAAAACCGGCCGACGGAATCAAGCGGGCCGTCATGGTTGAATAGCTTTTAGCTCGCGGCTGCGGTTTTTTACTTGTGCCTTTTTTTTATCGAAAGTTTTTGTGCAATCACAGCCGGCAGGAACGCTATCATCGCCAGGCCTAGAATTCCAAGGAAAGTCCAATGGTTTGCGTTTATGCCGAGGCGGCGGCTGACGGACGCGAAGCAGTACAAACCTGCCGTCAGGCCTATGCAGCCGGTGACAAGATTGAGATTTTTGCGACTGTTTTCGGGGGCGGTCACCGCCTGCAGGATGGCGAAGGCCCCGAGAACCAGAGAAAACAGACCGGTGGTCCAGTAGAATGATACCGCTGCGAATTCCCAGGGTACCAGTTTGTCGGGGCCGTCTATGGGTGCGTATCTCCACCTGGTGTAGCCCAGTCGCGTCAGTGCCGCGGCTCCGCCCAGAATTGCAGCGCTGGGCCCCTGCCAGCCGTTTTCACGGGATCTCTTCATGCCGATCAAAACGAACAAGACGGCAAGCAGGCTGATTCCTCCTCCCGATACGTAGAGGCCGTTTGTCCAGCCTGGCCCTGAAACAAGGTGCGCGTAAAGCAAACCGCCTGGAATCAAAATGAAACTGAGAAAGGCGAGATATTTCAAGCAACCCCCGAATCATGAAGTCAGAAGTCTGTCTCCATGCTCAATACGGAAACTTTCATGTCCGCGTCAACTGCAAGGATGGAGTTTTCCGGTACCTTGCGGAGACTCCTGAAGTCTCCATCTCCCGGTGGGTCATTGAAGCAGAGTACGCCCTTCAGCTGTTCGTGATCTTTGCGCTTGGGATCTTCGTCCCAGTGGTCCGGAAGCTGGCGGCAGAGGGGACAGTCGAAAAAACCCTGAAAATCGGTATAGTAGACAGGTCGATCCATTGCGGTCAGGAGCATTATTCGGCCGTTTGTAACAGCGACATTCAGCCCTCCGCTGTGCCCACCTGCGTCTCTCGAAAAACGATCCACCATCTGAAACGTGTTCCTGAGAGCGTGGGCCGCTGATTCAGCGGGGAGTTTTCTGTCTTCCAGCAACCCTTCGTCGTAGAGAAACGCCATGAAAAGGTAGAACAGATGTTCGGAATCCGTGTCACCTCTCATGCTCCTTTTCAGAAAACTGGGTATTGAATTGACCACCCATGGGCGGATTGTATCAAAACGGCTCACGGTTCCATGGTGAGCGAACAACCACTGCCTGAACCTGAAAGGGTGCGTATTTTCAGGTGATGTTCGGCCTACCGTGTGTTTTCGCACATGTCCCACAACCCGTGTGGCCTGGATGGATTTAAGGATTTCGTAAAAATCCAATGGGCCCACATGATTCGGCCGCCGCTTCACCAGGACGTTCTGGTTTTGATGATAACCAATGCCCCAACCATACGGATCGGCTGTTGCCTTGATCTTCAGCAGGTTCCTCCAGGGAAAAAGAGCATGTCCCAAGAGGCGACCTTCGCTGACCGCGCACGCGAATAATCGGCTCATAGGTTTTCTTCCGGCTTTCTGTACTCAATTATTGTTTGTTATCGTCTGCGTTTTCCCGAAGTTCCTGTTTGCCGTTATCCTTCTTATTCTCGTCTTCGTCGGCAGCGCCGCCTTCCATGCCGTCCGTGATTATACGGCGTGTTCTCCTGTCGGCGACAACGCCTGAAAGAAGTTTCAGCACCGCTACAAGAGCGAGACTGCATATGATGACGACTATCAGGAATGTCCAAACCGCTGGGTTCATGGTCCTTCTCGGGTCACGTTGGGTTGTAATCAATCAAAAGCGCAACCAGCGCTTTACAGGATAGTTTGCGTCATGGACGAGGTAAAGACAAGGACCAAATTAAAAGTTTTCCGGATCGGCTCCCAGCCGATGCGATCCGCTCCCGAGTCGAGAGGGGAGGAAAGGATGCGATGACCGCGGAAAAATCTTGATTGACAAACCAGGTAGATGGAAACTAATTTCCCTCGGGCCATGTCAAATACACCACAAACAGAAGAAGTTTCGGGCAAGGTGGAAACACTGCGCGTGATCGGCCCTCTGGCCGGTTTTGCAGTTGTGGCCGGTTCCATGCTCGGAGTAGGCATTTTTCTTTTTCCCGGTAAGATCGCTTTCGAGATCAACTCGGTTCCGATCTTCTTCATGTTCTGGATCCTGGGTGGGCTTTTTGCCCTTGCAGGGTCGGTTGCATGCGGAGAACTGGGCGCAATGATACCGAAATCGGGCGGGGATTACGTGTTTCAGCGGGAAGCGTTGGGTTCTTCAACGGCTTTCGCCAGCGGTTGGGTGCTTTTCGTTGCGATCTTTTGCGGTTCCATAGCGAGTTTGTCGGTGGCCGTATTCCAGTATCAGGGTTCGGCATTGGCCGGAAAAGATCTCATGCAGCCGGCCGGAGGACTTCCATTTTCATGGGCCCAGCTTCTAGCCTTGGCGTTGATCATTGTGATAACAGCGATCAACCACGTGGGAGCTAAGGTATCCGCGGTTACGCAGATTTTCTTGACCCTGACTCCCATTGCGGTCCTCACCCTTTTGGCCATATGGGTCTTGGGCGCTTCTCCACAGACGGTTACATCGCCGCCCGCCCAAAAAGCGGGGGCTTCCACGCTGACGATTGCCGGCCTTGCTGCGTCTTTTCTCTACATTAATTTCGCGTTTTCCGGCTGGATCAACATCATCTATGTTTCCGGCGAGGTGAAGGATCCCGGCAAAAATATTCCTCGATCCATGGTGTCGGCCGTCTTCGGTGTTACAGGTTTGTATGTTCTGCTTTGCGTGGCGTTTATCTCGGTTCTGGGATTCAACGGCCTGGCAGCCCTGGGGTGGACCGATGCGGGAACCGGAACAGCGCAGGCTTTGGGCAGCAAGGTCTTGGAAACAGGCGTTCTCGTATTGATAGCCGTGGCCATAGTGACGTCCATCAATGCAACTGTTCTGGCAAGCGCCAGGGTTGCTTATGCAATGGGCAAAGGCGGTGCCTTTTGGAAGGGAGCTGCCGCGTTGAGCGGGCCGCGCAAGGTTCCTCGTCGGGCTTTGTGGCTCCAGGCCGCACTGGCTTCCGGTTTTGTTCTGACTGGAACTTTTGAAGAGATCGTAAAGATGACCAGTGTCGCGATGTTTATCACCGGGACGCTCACCGTTCTTTCCATGTTTGTTTTGCGGTACACGCGGCCTGACGCACCCCGGCCGTACAAGGCCAACCTCTATCCTTATTTGCCGGGTCTCTACGTGGTTTTGTCCATGTTGGCTGTTGCAGCGACCCTGTGGGATGCAGTTCGTAAAGGCGGCGCGGATGCCTACTATCCGCTCATCGGGTTAGGGGTTTTGATAGCGGCTTTTGCCGGTCATTTTTTGTACAGCCGAAAATTTGCATCCGCAACGGGTAATACTGATTCCTGAAAAATATTGTGAACGTCTGAGCGATCAGGTTCCGGCGCTTTTTTCCGTAGGCCGTTGATGGAACCAATCAAATAATGTAAGTATGTCATCATGTCGGATTCAATGTTGGAAGATCCCTGTTTGAAGGCGGTTATTTTGGCGGCCGGAGAAGGGAAAAGGCTGAGGCCGCTTACCGGGAGTTTGCCTAAGTGTCTTGTTCCCGTGGGAGGCAAACCGCTTTTAGGCAGGATGATCGAGCCGCTCGCAACCGCCGGGGTGAGCGAGATCGTCGTGGTTACGGGGTACTTTGCGGAAAAAGTGGATGAATACCTGGATGGGTTGAGAGATCTCGTCGTGTGTAGCACTGTGTACAATCCGCGTTACAACACCGCCAACAATTATTACTCGTTGCTGGTTGCCCGGGAAGCTCTTGGCCGCGGTCCTTTTTTGAAGTTGGACGGAGACGTGATATTTGAATCCGAGGTTATAAGGCGCGTTGTAGAAGGGGATGGAGGAATTCGACTCGGCGTGGATTTCAGGGATGAACTGGGTCCGGAAGAGATGAAGGTGAGGATCCGTTTCGACGGAGAAAGTATGAAAGTAGCGGAACTGTCGAAAGAAATCGATCCGGCTCGGTCACACGGAGAGTCCATGGGGGTGGAGTATATTTCCGGCGAATCAGTTGAGTTCTTGTTTCGGGAACTGCAACGAATGGCTGATGAAGGTCTGGACGACGAGTATTATGAATTTGCATACAACAGGTTGGCGCAAAACGGTCACGATGTGCGAGCGGTGGACATATCCGGGCTGAGAAGCACCGAGATAGATGACATCGAGGATTTAAGACGCGCCGAGACACTTTTTGGAAAAAAGTCGTAGCAGATAGTCAATGGGCGGGGTTTTTTGCAAGATATCAAATGAGAAGAAATCTCCACGCTGTTTTGTAGTGGACGGAACGTGGACCGGGGGAGAAGGGTGTTCTTGCGGGACCCGCCTTGCGGGGCTGACTCTTCTTGGGCGGGTTTTGAGGCAGCTTCACCTAATCGGCGCTGAAGACGTTACTGTTTATGGAGGTGATCCGGGGAAAAGTCCTGATGTTCATGAAAAACATTTGGAACGCGGCTTGAAAGAAGCTCCGAAAGATCTCAGGGTTGAGTTGGCACTGAAAAGCATCGGCCCCGAAAAAACTGCGGGTGCGCTAAGTGGATGTGGTTTTTATGAACTGGAAGCGCTCGGGAAATGGGCCTCCAACCGCGGTGGAGAACCTCCCCCCTGCATGATCCCGGATGACTCCGAGAAGCTCAAGAAAGCGGAGAAGAATCTTTGGGGACAGGCCGGCAAAAGCGTGGCTCATGACGGGCTGGTGGCCTATTATGTCGGAAGACCGGTCGGTCGTTTGTTCAGCAAAATATTGGTCGATTTTCCCGTAACCCCCAACATGGTAACGGTTGCGTCAATGGTTATCGGCGTAGCCGGAGGGATCGCAGCGTCCACGGGGAAATATTCGGGATTTGTCGCTGGGGCTTTCCTTTACTGGTTTGGAATGGTGGTGGATTGCGTGGACGGCGATCTTGCTCGCGTAAAGCTGTGCGGATCTCGTTTGGGCCAGTGGTTGGATACAATAGCGGATGATATTTCCACCTGCGCGATTACGGTCGGTTTCTCCATCGGCCTCTACGTGCAAACGGGATATTCATGGATCTTGTGGGTCGGAATCCTGGGTGGGTTTTCGGTTGTTTTCACAGCTGGTTATCTCTATCACGGATTGGCGGTAATGAGATTACCCGCGGATACTGCTTGTTATCCATGGTTTTTTCTGGGAAAAGGCGGAGTTCTTGATGAAAAGGGTGCAACCAAGGGACGATACGGATGGTTGACCTATCTAGTGAGAAGGGATTTTTCCTCTTCCGTCTACTTCCTGTTAAGTTTGCTTGGATTGGCATGGGCCTCATTCATAATGATGGCGGCCGGGGCCGGCGTTTATGCATGTCTATCCCTTGTCGACATGGCGGCCGGGAAGAAAACCCGGACCAGCCGACGGGGAAAAAACACTATCACGGGAGCACATGATGAAACGGATTTTCGCTGAACACAAAAGAACCTGCAGTTGCGGAGCACTGAGAGCTGAAGATGAAGGCAAAGACGTTGTCTTGATGGGATGGGTCCACAACATCCGGGACCTCGGCAAAGCTGGGTTGTTCGTCTTGTTGAGAGATCGTGAAGGAATCACCCAGGTTTTGTTTCAGCCGGAAATCCAGGAAGAGACGTTCAAGGCTGCAACGGAACTTTCCTTGGAATACTGCATCGCAGTCCGAGGCACGGTTGTTTCCAGAGGTGAAAAGAATATCAATAAGGACATGGATACCGGATCGATCGAAGTTCATGGACGTGAACTGGAGGTGCTTTCAGAATCCGAGACCCCGCCTTTTACGATAAAGTCCCATGCTGACTCATCTGAATCAAGAGAAGAGCTGAGGCTTCGATATCGCTACCTGGATCTTCGAAAACCCGACCTGTTGAAAAACTTCATCAAAAGGTCGGATGTTTCCCGAGCGGTGAGGGAATATCTCGCGGGACGTGGATTTTTGGAAGTGGAAACCCCGTTTCTCGTCAAGTACACACCGGGTGGATGCCGCAATTTCCTCGTGCCTTCGAGGTTGCGGCCCGGGCATTTCTATGCGCTGGCGGAATCTCCACAGATATTCAAGCAACTCTTGATGATATCAGGTTTCGACAGGTATTTTCAGATTGTCCGCTGTTTCAGAGACGAAGATCCGAGGCAGGATCGGCAGGTCGAATTCACACAGATAGACATCGAGATGAGTTTTGCACGGGAAGAAGACGTCTATTACGAGATAGAAAACCTGATCGCTCATGTGTGGAAAAATGTCGAGGGGGTTCGATTGCAGCTTCCTCTTCCGAGACTCACATACAGTGAGGCAATGGAAAAATACGGCACGGATAAGCCTGATTTGCGATTCGGACTTGAGCATCATGTCATCACGGATCTATGCAGGGAATGCGGGTTCAGGGTGTTTGAAAACAGTGTTTCTGCAGGCCATCTGATAAAAGCGATCAGGGTTCCCGGGGGAGCCGAGAAACTCAGCAGAAAAATGCTGGATGAGCTGACTTCTTTTGTAAAGCGGGAGGAAGTCGGACCGGTGGCCGGGTTGGCTTGGGGAAAGGCGGGAGTGGATGGAACATGGTCCGGTGCTTTCGCCAAGGCTATGAAACCGGAGGCATTGGCCTCGATTGCAGGTTCATGCTCCGTGGAACCGGGCGATGGATTGCTGGTGCTTGCCGGCCCGGCGCGTAATGTACACAAGGCCGGCGATGGACTCAGGAGACAACTTGCCGCAAAATTGAATCTCATATCGGACAAGGACTGGGCTTTTTGCTGGATAACCGAATTTCCCTTGCTGGAGTGGAGTGAAGAACGAAAGGTTTGGGTTTCAAGTCATCATCCGTTTACAATGCCGCGGGAAGAGGACATGGAACTTCTTTCAACCGACCCCGGAGCGGTGAGAGCCCGTGCTTACGATCTGGTCTTAAACGGAAGCGAGATTGCCGGAGGATCCCTTAGAATTTACAAGCCGGAAGTTCAGAAACGAGTGCTGGAAGCTCTTGGGATCAGCGGCGAAGAGGCCCGGGATAAGTTCGGTTTTCTGTTGGAAGCGTTTCGTTTCGGAGCGCCGCCTCATGCTGGAATTGCAGCGGGCCTGGACAGGATCATGATGATTCTATGCAATACCGACTCGATCCGCGACGTGATCCCCTTTCCCAAAACCATAACGGGAATGGATTTGATGACGGGCGCTCCGGGAACCGTGTCGGATGAGCAGATGCAGGAGGTTTACATAAAGTCTCTTGCGGAACCATCCCAAGAATAATCCCGCTGCGACTCGGTCGAATCGCTTCAGCCCTTAGTCTTCGTCTCCCTCTCCCTCTCCCTCTCCCTCTCCCTCT
>SLPX01000027.1 GCA_007131745.1 Myxococcales bacterium | reverse complement strand
TCCGAAGGGCGAAAAAACTCGGCTTCATGACGTGTTCGGGCGGCATATTCGGAATCGGCGAATCCAGAAAGCACCGAGTTGAACTAGGCCTAACGCTCCGGGAGTTGGGTGTAGACAGCGTACCCATAAATTACCTTGTGCCGGTGAAAAACACCCGTTTTGAAAACGCTCCTCCTCTCCCTGCGCTGGAGTGTTTGAAGATCATAGCCGTCTACCGCCTGCTCATGCCGCGAACCACCATCAAGGTGTGCGCCGGCCGGTCTCGTTGCCTGGGAGATCTTGCCTCCTGGATTTTTTACGCCGGGGCAAACGGGATGATGATAGGCCAATACCTGACAACCGCTGGTCGTGATCCATCTCTTGACCTTCGCATGATAAAAGAACTGGGATTCAAACCTGTGGAATTTTGATGGAGACATCCGGTTGTCATTTTCGAGTCAGGATTAAATCCAACAGTCGACCCAACTCTTCTTCCTCGGCGCGCATTTTGAGCCGATCCCCGGCTTTTTTGTGGTCTCGACCGGTCAAATGAAGCAAGCCGTGGATCAACACGCGGCCCAAGTCCTCCCAAAAAACCTCCGCGGACCCGGCTCTCCGGTACACTACAGCCGGAGCAATGACAACATCGCCCAGAAGAGTAGGAGGTTGCGATGAGTCGGCTTCATCTTCGTGAGCGTTGATTGTCAAATCCTCTATGGACATTTGGGGGAAGCTCAAAACATCGGTAACGCGGAAAAGACCCCGCCACTGACCGTTTAACTCCCTCATCTCCGAATCCGCCACCAACACCAAGGACACTTCCACCGGGAAAGGAATCAATCGACCAGAAACCCTGAGAGTCCATTTCCGTAACCGACCTTGAATCTGCTCGACGTTTACAGGGTATCCCTTGCCCGATAACTCTTCTTCCACGCCGTCGCGCACATCAATCACAACAACTGAAGGGGAACCCTGATTCACGATTTCGTCATGCTCCTTTCAGGCGGTCCGGCCCTTTTGAAATTCCGAGGTCAATCATCCTGCCCGTCATCTCCCTTCTTTTTGTTGTTTTCTTCCCCGACGCTTTCCCCGCTCTCAGAAGCATCCCCGGGTTCGCCCGAATCCTTCCCATAATCCCCGGTTTCCATCTTTTCCGTGTCTCTCGCCCTTTTATCGGCCCTTTCCTTGGCCTTCGCCTGAATTCTCAACTCTCTTGTCGTCGTTATGAACTGCATGCCCTGGGGTGATTTTTCCGGCGGCCGGTATCCATCCTGCTGTCCTGGGTATATCGGTCGATGATGATACATTCCAGAGAGTACGTTTATGAACGCGCCCGCAATCTTGGTCAGATCCCTCAAGGTCAAGGCGCATTCAGCCAACTGCCCGTCCATGAATTTCTTGTTGATTATGCGATCCACAACGCTCCGGATCTGTTCCTCGTCGGGATTGGGCAAACTCTTGACTGCTGCTTCGACCGAATCGGCCAGCATCAAAATAGCGGCCACGCGGGTTTGAGGTTTCGGCCCCGGGTACCTGTAATCATTTTCTATGATCTCTTCATCATCTCCGGCCTGCTCAAGGGCCCTCTTGTAAAAATACTCGATCAGGGTCGTACCGTGATGACTCAAAGCAGCTTCCTGTATACGTTCGGGTATCCTGTACTGCTTTAGTATCTCTCGAGTGTCCTTTAAATGATTTCGAATGATCAACACGCTCATCGACGGCTTAAGCTTGTTGTGGGGATTATCTCCACGTTGATTCTCAGCGAAATACTGGGATGTCTTGATCTTGCCCACATCATGGTAATAGGCGGCAACACGGGCCATCAAGCCGTTGGCCCCGACTGCATTAGCGCCCGCCTCGGACAAACTGCCCACCACCATGGAATGATGATGAGTGCCGGGAGCGTTCATCAAAAGATCCCGAAGCAAAGGATGATTCAGATTCGCCAGTTCTAAAAGTGAAACATCCGTTGTGTAGCCTCCCATCCATTCCAGAACCGGAAGAAGCGCTGAAGCCAAAAACCCGGCAGCCAATCCGCCTAAAACCCCCGCAGATCCCGCCAACATGGTTCCCGTACTCCAAAGCTCCCCGGTAAAAGTCCGAATCAATACAACCATCAGGGCGTTAACCACCGCCACCGCCACACCTGATCTCCATAAAACGAACCGCGTCTGGACCTTGGCTGTGGATCCGGCCCCCACGATACATCCCACGAAAAGGTAAAGCGCGGTGCTCACACCTCCGTCCAGGGCAAGAGTACAAAGCAAGGCGGTTCCCACGCTGAAGAGTATTCCCGCTGGTCCACCCAGCAAAAGCCTTACAAGAGCGGACCCGGCCGCCGCGGGCATGAACATCTGAACAAGCGAGGGCTGCCATTCAAGCACCAGGCCCAGCGTTCTCAAGAGATCGGCAAGCGCAACCAAGCCCAGGATCATCACTCCGCAGACAAACATGTCCCGATGACTTATTTCAAACCTCTCCAAATGTCGCCGCCCGTACCAGACAACCGCCGAGAAAAACAAAAGCACGAACAGCGCCATCCCGCCGGCCACCTGCCATGGCCCTGACAGGGATCGATCACCTTCCATCGCTGAAATAATCCGGAGATGATCCTTTGTTATCCGCTCCCCGGTTCGAACAAGCACCTGTCCCTTGACGTATGTTATCGGCCGCTCCACGATTTTGCGCCGCGCTCTGTTTCGTCTTTGGGCTGTTTCATCGTCGTCGCGGACCAGGTTCTCGATGAGGGCCAGATTGACCATGTTGGAAAAAGCTTTTTTTACATCTTTAGGCAATCCGGGGAATCCCGTCACTTTCAGACCGACGCGATCAACAAGGTCGCGCAATTCACGAACAGCGGCCAGGCTGGCGAAAACCTCTTCCCGTGTCACCTCCCCGCGATCAGAATCCGGTTTAAACCGCTTCGTACGGATAACGATTCGTTTCTGATCCATGCCCAGGTCGGACTTCAGGTCCAAGGCGCTCCTGATGTATTTATTGTCCAAAAGTGCATCGTCTAAAAGGACCGATCTAAGCGCATCCTCCAGCCTGGTCGCTCCGTCTTCCTCTTTCATCGCAAACTCAAAAAGGACTTCAAAACTCTCCTTGTCCAACAACAGCCTGAGATCAGTGTGATTCCGCACGCGCTTGGAGTACAGCTCATTGAACAGTTGCCAGCGGTCGGGCTTATCCGTTTCTATTTTTTCCGGATCCAGTTCTCTTTTTTCCGGTTCCTTTTTCACGACCTCCGAAACTTCCTCTTTCGCGTCCTC
Organism: Myxococcales bacterium; assembly: GCA_007131745.1. Next base: position 4,763 of record SLPX01000027.1, on the reverse strand, counting down.
CGAAGGTTGCGCTTCCTCTTTGATCCCGCGCTTCTCCTTTTTTCTTCTTCTGCCCGAATCCTTGGAACGCTTCTTTTTATCGGAAGGTGTTTCTACCAACTCTGCTTTCTGCCCGTCTTTTGATTCGTCGATCTCCTTCAAGCCCGGGTCGGCACTCTCCTTGTACAGTCCTTCCTTGTCAAAAGCCTCTGAAAAAGCCATGGCAAGACTTTCAAACGCAAATCTCAATCGTCCCGGATAGTAGTTGTATACCGTCAGGACCTGCGCCGCGGCTTCATCCCTTTTTTGTTCCAAGACTTCGGGAGGCTGGACATACTGAAAAGTCCTTGACGCTATGATGTCTTCCTTTGAAAGATTTCCCACATCAGAACTGCTCAACTCAGGGGCTTTCCTTCTCAGGCCGGGGGTCAATACGATTGAAGCGGTTCCGGCGAACAGAGCTACCAGAACAACCTGGACCACGCGGTGCTTGAGCAGTGAGGTCAAGATCGATGCAAGACTCGAAAGAATCCGCCGGGTTCTCGCCGGCTTGTTTTCATCAGGTTCAGACATGATTCCTCGTTATTTTGATTCTCCGCCTAGCCGGTACACTTTACTCTCCACGAAAAGACGATAAAGCTCAGGGTCATATTTACCGGCTTCGGTTTCGGCCTTGATGATTGCGAGCGCCCTGTCCACATCCATCGCTTTCTTGTAGGGCCTGTCGGACGCGGTCAGAGCATCGTAAATGTCGGCAATTGCCATCATCTTGGATTCAATTGGAATCCCATCCTCATCCACACCATCGGGATAACCGCTCCCATCAATTTTTTCGTGGTGTTTAGATGCGATTTCAGGAACTCTCGCAAGGCTTTTGCCCCACGGTATGCGTCCCAAGAAATTCTGGGTATGCCTTACATGACTTTCAATCTCTTCGCGCTCTTTTTGGGTCAGGCTTCCGCGCTGAATATTCAACGATTCCAATTCATTCCCGGTCAACATGGGATGGGTTTCGCCCCGGGTGTCCAGGTAGCTTTCTCCGGCCATCTCCATCAAACCCCTTGCAGTATCTTCCTTGAGAAAGCTCGGCCTGTTGGCCTCGATAACGATTTCCAAGAATCTCTCCAATGTCTTTCTGCGCGCGTCGAACTCGGCGCCCACTTTTTCCAAGCCCAGGACGACTTCATTATAGGCTGATTCGTTTTCACCGCCCGTCTCAAAAAAAGCTTTCTTCAAAAAGTCGACGCAACTTTCGAACTTCTCGGCTTCCAGCGCTCTGGCCATTGCTTCAAACCGCCATTTTACAACCGCCATTTCCTCCGGGTACAACTTGTGGGCCTTCACAAGAACATGCTCCCTTACGCCGACCTTTCCGAAATCGTGCAAAAGACCCGAGTACTTCATTTCCATGATTTGTTCTTTTGTAAATTCGACGGAAGCGAGTGAACCCGAATCACATGCATTCACCGCTTCGGCAAGCGAGCAGGTGAGTTCCGCAACCCTTTTCGAGTGTCCCGACGTGGTAGGATCGCGCGATTCGATTGCAGCCACGGATGCCTCGACCAATCCCTCGAACAGGTTTTTCACCTCTCTGTAAAGCATTGCGTTTTCAAGAGCTATTCCTGCAAGGGCAGCGAGGGACAGGGCCAGCTCCTCGGATCTTTCGTCAAAAGGAATAACTTGTTTTTTGAAGTCTTCCGGGGTGTTCAACCTTGTGCCGGGATCTCTCTTGCGATTGATGATCTGAATGACTCCGATCACGTCCGACCGCCTGTTTATCATCGGTACGGTGAGCATTGAATGCGATTCGTAGCCCATGCGCCGATCAAAACTGCGGTCATGATGAGCCGACCAAAAATTGTCTTCATCCTCGGAATACAAATCAGGAATATTTATGCTCGTAGCGCCCAGTACCGCGTTGCCCACAACAGATCTCTCGGACACCTCGACACTGAACTCACGGAAATCGGTTTTGACCGAATCGTTCTGCGTGATCTTGAAACGAAGCCTGGGTTTGCCGTCTTCTCCTTCTTCCAGCACGTATACGGATCCGGCGTCAGCGCCTGTCACGTAGCGGCTCTTTTCAAGTATCACCTCCAGCAAACGATCGAAATCCTGTTGTGATGAAAGAGATTTTGCTATGGACACCAACTCGTCCAACTCGTACCGGTAACGTGCGACAAGACTTCGCTGATCCGCTGCCAAGTGTCGTTCCACGAGATCTCCGAACAAGGTTTTCAGATTCGTCCTGAGCCTCGATGCTCCCATAGGAAGCGCCCAGCAAAACAAGCGGACCCTTGCAGCATCAACAGCCAACTCGTCGAAATCGCTCCCCTTCCCGAGCAACACCGTCTGGCAAGCCTCGTGGGCATAATGCTGGAGAAGCGTATGCAGGGATTCACCGTCTTTCCATAATCCGGGCCAAACAAGAAGGACCGACGCCGCGCTTGAACGCGCCTCCACAACGTATTCTTCCAACCGGCGGGCTTTGTACGCAGCCAACCCGGGATCCCCTCTCATCAGGCGAATCAATTCTTCCGGGGTGCTGCAAAACGTACTTTCCATCCGGATACTCCTGACTAACAGCGTCACCGCGGGCTGGCATCAACCGGTCGGTGCAGAAAACCAACTCTCTTACAACAACGTTTTACCTGCAACAATTCTTTCCGGTCGCACCATTTTCAAATTCGATCTCCGCATCCCTCCACCCTGCTTAAGAAGTCTACTGTTCATCGTCTTCAAAAACCGTCTTTCCCGCCTTTTGTTTCAAATGGTGCCGTTCATATGCCCTGATGATCTCCTGCACCAAGGGGTGGCGCACCACGTCCCGTTCATCGAAAGTGCAGAATGCAATATCATCTATGTCCTTCAGGATTCGGCGGGCTTCCACGAGTCCGGACACGCATCCATCGGGCAGATCCGTCTGGGTCACATCTCCCGTCACAACAGCCTTGGAGTCATATCCCAATCTGGTGAGAAACATCTTCATCTGGTCGGTGGTGGTGTTTTGAGCCTCATCCATCACGACAAAAGAATCATTCAAAGTCCTTCCGCGCATGAACGCCAGGGGCGCCACCTCGATTCGCCCCTCCTCTATCAGCCTGTTGACCTGTTCGAAATCCATCATATCATTCAGAGCGTCGTAAAGCGGTCTCAAATAAGGATTCACCTTCTCCAGCATGTCTCCCGGGAGAAACCCCAGTTTCTCCCCCGCTTCCACCGCCGGCCTAACCAGGATGATCCTTTTAACATGCCTGTCATGCAAAGCCCTCACCGCCATGGCCATTGCAAGATACGTCTTACCGGTTCCTGCGGGACCGATGGAAAACACGATATCGCAACGCCGCATCGCGTCCACGTACCGTTTCTGAGCAAGGCCCTTCGGCGTAATTTTTCGACCCCTGTTACAAACAAGGACCACGTCGTCAAAGATCTCTTCAAGAGGGATCGAATTATTCTGCAAGAGAGAACGCGCCGCGCATTTGACGTCCTCAGCGGAAAGCGAAAGACCTTTTCGAGCCATCCCATATATCTGATTCAACAATTTCCGGGCAAGAGCCACTGATTCCGGCCGCCCGTTGAGCGCAATCAGGTTACCGCGCGCGTTCACCCGGACTCCGAACATCCGTTCCACGAGCACAAGGTTTCGTCCCTCACCACCGAAAACGGAACGCAAGGCTTCCAGGTCGGAAAACTCCAATTTCTCTTTTTCAACCTTTTCACCGTCCTGAGGGAGAACCGATCCACCAGGAGATCCGCGACCCTGAACTTTCATTGGGCCTCTCAAAGACCACCCGCCTGAACGACAATCCTGCGGGTACGGGGACGGTTGTCGAAATCGCAAAGCACTATCTGTTGCCAGGTTCCCAAACACAACCTGCCTCCACCCACCGGAACATAGAGAGACGGCCCCATAAGCGCGGCCCGTACATGAGAATATCCATTGCCGTCACCCCATCGGGCGTCGTGCGCGTAGGGCATATCAATTGGAGCGCTTCTCTCGATAGCGTCTCTCAAATCCTCGACCACCCCCGACTCGTACTCGATCGTTGTCAGCCCCGCGGTGGAACCGGGAACAAATACCACGACCCACCCATTACTCACACCGCTTTGCTCAACACAACCCGCTACTTCGCCCGTGATGTCCAAGATATCCGTACCGGAGCTTGTCTTTCGAGTAATCTCGTATGTTTCCAACAGCATGAATTCTCCGCTTGTAATCACTCCATGAAAAACACCACAGAAAGCTCCGGCAATCTCAACAGAAAGGTCCCGGAAACTCCCATGCCGAAGAAAGCCCGAAAAAGTTAACACACAACACGGGCTCCTTCAAGACACCTGAACACAGAGTGCAAATCAAATAATCTTCAGCTCAGGCTTTCAGCCGACACAAACAAACAAAAGTGTTTCGAATACCCATCTTTTATTTTCGCATAATTTGTGTCGGTCAAAAGCCTATTGGAAAGGTTTTAAACCGTATTCGTGACAACATTTTTTCAGGCAAGAGCACAGAATTACAACCCCAACTGGTTTTTCCTTAAATAAAGAATTTTACACAAACCTGCTTTCTTCCGGCCTCCCTGTTTCCCCCCTCACATTTATTCTTTGCCAAACCTTGGTGCTCTATGATACAAAGGCAAATGAACTTATAGTTCAAGCAAACTTGCAATTATTATCGATCCTGGAGTTTACAGACAATGCACCGAGTCAAGAATGTCTTAGTATCAGGGATTTCCGCTTCCGCTCGTTTATTACCATTGCCTAAGCTGGCTAAAGTTCGGATT
>SLPX01000298.1 GCA_007131745.1 Myxococcales bacterium | reverse complement strand
TCCGTATACAGGTTCAGGTGTTTTGGCTTCTGCTTTGGCAATGGATAAGGCCAGGATGAAAGAGATATTGAGATTGAACAATCTGCCCACCCCTCCCGGCTACGTAATCGACCACAGCGCTTTGGACAGGTTGCAGAGTGTACACGGGCATTTCGGTTTTCCGTGCGTGGTAAAGCCGGTCGGGCAAGGTTCGAGCATAGGAGTTAAAAAGGTTCATTCCGTTGCCGAACTGGAATCAGCATGTGAAGAAACGCTTCATTTCGATACTAGAATTATTGTTGAACGTTACGTTAAAGGAATGGAAATAACCGTGGGAGTTTTGGGCAAGAGTTCTCTTGCAGCCATGGAAATCGTTTCCCGAAAAGGGATTTTCGATTATCGTTCAAAGTATACTTCCGAAGCTGTTGAGTACCATCTTCCTGCGAGGCTTTCTCCCGGCCGCTACCAGGGTGTCATGAGACAGGCGTTCATGGCTCACAGGGCGTTGGGTTGCAAAGGTGTCACCAGAGTGGATATGATGGTTTCGAACGACGGCAATGAGTTTATCCTGGAAGTCAACTCCCTTCCCGGGTTGGCATCGAACTGCATGATTCCCAAAATAGCTCATTATAGAGAAATTCCATTTTCCGATCTGGTAGAGGCGATTCTTGATGAAGCATCCCTGAATTCCGGTTTGTCCGATTCGGTTTCAGAACGGTTCCGTGTTGATGATTTTGTCGACCTTGTCACTCCCGGCCGGGAACATGCGAACGCTCACTGATCATTCTACTACATTGATGATATTAAGTTCCGGGCAGCGCTCGTAAATCGAGGCCGCTGAAATTGACCTTTGCGTCCGACCGTTTTAGAGTATACCATGAACGCTCCGGCGTACAGGAGGAGAATCCGATGTTGAAATACGATAAACCGAGACGAGCGCGGAACCTGGCGAGGACGATTGCTTCCGATATTCTGCTCTACAACAGAGACGAGGTCGAAGTAGCTATAAGGCAAGACAATTTGTTCGAGGCATTGGAAGAGAAGATTCAGGAAGGCCGCGAGCACTATGAAAGCCGTGTAACCCCGGAGATATTGGAGAATTACAATTTGTACGACATGGCCCTGGTTGACAAGTTGCTGGTCGCCATGGCTTATGTGGATTCGGACATCTGGTAGAGTGGTGGGGAAGTGATTAAGGGTGCGGGGAGTTTTATAGAGAACCGGGTCTTTTCAAGCGATGAATGATCAAGGGAGTTTGGTTTTTGTCGTCCGATCCGACGAGGAAGGGCAGCGGCTGGATCTTTTTTTGTGCGAAAAAGTTGAGGGGTTGAGTCGTTCACAGGCGAACAGGCATGTGGCGGAAGGCGCGGTGATCGTGGAGGGTAGGATTGCTAAGCCATCGCTTTTGTTGCGGGACGGCGACCGGATTATCTACAAGGTTCCGCCCGTCAAGGATGCGATTCCGGTTCCGGAGCAGCTGCCTTTGAATATCGTCCATGAAGATGAGTATCTGGCGGTGATCGATAAAAGACCTGGAATGGTTGTTCATCCCGCGCCCGGGCACTCATCGGGAACCCTTGTGAATGCGGTTCTTTACCATTGCCGGGGACTTTCAGGAATAGGGGGCGTCAAGCGTCCCGGTATTGTCCATCGTTTAGACAAGGATACCAGCGGTTTGCTGGTGGTTGCGAAAACGGATGGATCGCATCTTAGCCTTTCAAACCAGTTCAAGGAACACTCGGTTGAGAGAAGATACCTGGCAATTGTTGCTGGAAACATTGAGGCGGACAGCGGACGTTTTATTACAGGCCACAAACGGCATCCACGAAACCGCAAGAAGTTCACGACCCGAAACACGGTTGCCGAACAAGTTGCACGAGAGGAAGGAACCTTGGTGGAGAGGCTGGCTGAGACTCATTACCGTGTGATACAGAGAATCAATGGAGCTTGTTTGGTTGAAGCACTATTAAGGACTGGGCGGACTCACCAAGTCCGGGTGCATTTTTCAGAAAAAGGTCATTCGCTTTTGGGAGATTCCGTGTACGGCAATCCACCGAGGGGGCGGAATGTACGAGATGTTGCGAAACAGTTGGGAAGACAGGCTCTTCACGCGGCTATTTTGGGGTTCAAGCATCCCGCAACCGGTGATAAGATGTTGTGGATATCTGAAATGCCTGAGGACATGAAAAGAGTATTCGAATCCCTTGGGGGCTCATGGCCCTTATCGGGGTGGCCCCCGGATTTAAGAGGGGAGTGGCAGATCATGGTGCCTGGAAAAAAATGATGGAGACACCTGAACCTGAAATACTGAGGCCTTCGTGGTGGAGGAACAGCGCTTTGTGGGCCGGGTTCTGCACTCGAAAAGGGGGGTACGGGACGGGTGTGTTCGCTGAACTGAATTGTTCCTGGAAATGGAAAGAAGAAGGTTTTGGTGCTGACGAAAACCACGACCTGCTCGCCCGGAAGGAGGGATATGACCGGAAAAGACTTTTTCTGGTAAAACAGGTTCATGGCTCCAACGGGGTATCCACCGAGCGGTATCCGCCGGAAGTTTCCATAAGAACAGCCGGAGATTTTTTAATTTCCGGAACCCCCGGTGATGTCTGCGGTGTCATTACTGCGGATTGCGTGCCTTTGTTGATTTATGATCCTGTCGCGCCTTGCGTTGCCGCGGTTCATTCGGGGTGGAGGGGAACCCTCGCCCGCGTGGCGGCTTCAGCCGTCGTTGCTTTGAAAGAAAGTTACGGCAGCAATCCGGCACACATGAAAGTAGCCGCGGGTCCTTCGATCGGGGTTTGTTGTTTCGAAGTCGGCCGGGATGTGGAAATGAAATTTCAGGAAGCATTTCCTTCACTGGAGGGGTTTTCCTCGACCGGGCAACGAGGAAGGCCTCATATTGATCTTTGTAAGGTCATATACCGGACATTGGAGGATTCAGGGGTGATTAGGGAAAACATTGAGGTGGTGGGAGGATGCACTTTTTGTCGGCCGGAAAGTTATTTCAGCTATCGGCGGGACGGAAGCCCTATCGGTCAACACATGTCTTTTATCGGTTTGAAGCTTTGATCCGTCAGATGTCTTTTTCCGTTTCTTTACAATGAATTCCAAGTTTTTCCAGTTCATCAAGTACTGGAATGTATATCTCCTTATCCACCGGAATCCGGACTCCGGTCGCTTTCAGGGAACCTTCCAGCAACAGACGTGTTCCAATCGCGGCGGGAAGGCTTACTGTGCGTGACATCGCGGAATCGCCGTCGGGGTTTCCGTAGTCGACCAGGGTCGATGTGATATGCTTTTTCTTGCCTGCGAAATCCGCTGTAAACTCGTGGTGCAAAACGATCATGTCCCGTTCTCCAGGACCGTATTTGAGCTTTTCCAACAAACGGTGTGAAAGAACGTCCAGACGCGTCGGCTCGTCCGGAACCTGTTCGTCCGAGAAGAGGCCCAGCCATCGCCATCGATTCATCGGCTCACTGTCTTTTGATATTCCAAGATGTTCGGCCACCGCGTCTTCACAACTTGCAGGATCCGAGCCTCCGGCCAGATCGGCCATTAATTGCCTGTAAGTCATTTTCGAGAGGTTGGATTCTTCTTTCAAGGAAAGGAGTCCAAGGTCGACCATTTTTTTCCAAGTGTCACACCAGCCCGGATAACGTAGAGTGCCTCGCAGCATATCCGTCACATCGTGGAGGCCGTAGGATTCCCTGTATGGAATGGAGTCACGGTTAAGATAAGCTTCAAATACAGCGCATTCAGGAACTTCAACTTTCCAGTGGTGTGAAAATAATTCCGGTCCGGGAATATCGATCGTTTTTCCTTTTTCAAGATACTTTGCAGCGTTCGTGCCTGCCAGCACGACGCCCCTGGGACTCCAGGAAAACTTGTATCCCCATGGAGTTGTCCGGGCGTCGGGAGCGGGAAGACCTCCGCAGTAGGATTTGAAGCTCAAGATCTTTCCGCCCCTTTCGGATACGTCATGGATTATCTTCATGGCGGACATATGATCTATACCGGGGTCCAGCCCGATCTCGTTCAAAAGAAGAAGTCCCTTTTGAGAGGCTTCTGCATCCAGGGCCTGCATTTCCGGTTTGACATATGATGTTGTAACCATAGGCTTGTTGTTCGCGAGACAGGCTTTTGCCACTTCAACATGGTGGGCCGCCGGGAGCAGGCTGATGGTCAGGTCGTGTTCTTTGACCAGTTTGTTCAAGGCGTTTGTGTCGTTGATCCTGAACTCCCTTGCATTGCAATCCTCAAGTCCTTCTATCAAGGCCATCGCCTTGCTTACGGTGCGGCTTGCAATGGTAACCTTGAATCCGTGTTCCGCGAGGTATCGCACCCCGGGCTTGGTTACCAACCCTGCGCCAAGAATCAAAACCTGTTTTTTTTCGTTCATGATGTTCTCCTTATGGTCGATCTCTTTAACTGTTTGTAATTATTGATGATTGAAGCCTGTTGGTTTCATTGGTCCGATCGCGGTCCAATAACTATTGCGGGAATTCCCGCAAAGGAGATTTCAACATACTGTGTCACGAAAATTTGCGGATCAAGTTCTTGTTTGATTAATGACCCATTCAAGAAAACAGGTCGCAAGATCGAGGATGTGCAGGATCAGTCTTGTTCGTCTTCATCGATTATGTTCAGGGGAGCCGTCCACAAATAGATATGGTGATCTCGGTTTACATCGTCTTCTTCGTCTGCGACTACGTGGAGCTCATCGTGTTTCACCCCTTCCATTGAAAAATCGTGGGATACTATTCGCGTTCCTTTTTTCAATTTTTCCAACTGGGGGATCAGCCGTACATTCAATCTCGGCAACAGGTACATGGTAATGACGTTTGCAGGCGTGAGATCCAGCTCAAAAATATCAGCTTCTTTTATGGTCACGAGATGCTGGACTCCCGCTGCTATAACGTTGGAGCGGGCTTTTGCCACCATTTTCGGGTCAATATCAAACCCTATAGCGCGGGCGCCGAATTTTTCCGCTGCCATAATTACGATTCGTCCGTCGCCACAGCCGAGGTCATATACAAGGTCGTTCTTGGTGACCTTGGCGACTCTCAGCATTTTTTCCACGACCGGCTTGGGAGTGGGCACAAAATGGACGTCCGGAGTTCGTCCCTTACCGATAGGCGGTTCCTCCGGTCGGGTCGGGTCATCAGTTTCAACGGATGATATTTCAACCACTTTTTCCGGCAGCCCGATTTCATCGTTATCATCATCTACTCCAGGCTCTTCGGGACGAGCTTCCTTTTCGGGTTCAGCCTCTTTTTTGTCGCTGCATTGAGACGTACAGCCCGCTGCAATGAATGCGACAAGAAATGTCAGAAAAAAAGAGTGTTTAATTGTTTTCATGGTTCTTCCTTCCCTATTTGAAAATTTTTTTTTCCATACTGCGAATGAGAAAAACTTTCAAGTCATTCTTCTTGTTATCTGTTTTCTAAAAATAAGCGTTTATCGAGAGGAATTGTGAATTCATGATGGTCTTTACAGTTGAAGTATTGTAGACGTATAAAAAGTTTTTTATCGGCAGAATTGTTCCGTTCGGTAGTTCTTTTGCTCTTTTTACCGGGGGAACGTAAAGATTTTCATCATGTTCTTGTTTTCTTGTAAGTGGTTCTTATTATTTGTGTTCTTGATGTCGTCGTGGCAATCCGCGGGATGTAGCGTCAAACGCGCCCCGGTCGATGATCCCGAGGAGGTGGATCTGGATGAACTCTTGGCGGTCAGTGTTTTCGGTGCTGATGGAGGAGCCGACCGGTCGCCGCGCCTACCTGTCTCATCCATATCCGGGTATGAAGGAAGGACCCATGTTGTTATACTCGGAAGCGGCACGCCTGCAGCGGATCCGCACAGGGCCGGGCCGGGTGTTGCAGTGGTCGTGAATGGACATTCTTATCTTGTCGATTGCGGAGCAGGTGTTGTTCGCCGGGCCGCTGAAGCCCGCAGCCTTGGAGTGGAAGCACTGGATGCAAAGCGCTTGCAAAGGGTTTTTTTGTCGCATTTGCATTCGGACCACACGGTCGGTCTTCCTGATCTGTGGCTGAGTCCATGGGTGTTGGGCAGGAGGAAACCTTTAGAAGTTTACGGGCCGCCCGGCACCTTCGAGATGATGCAACATCTGAGAAAGGCATATAGAAAGGATGTTCTTATTCGTCGTTCGGGTCCGAATCCCGCCAATCCTCACGGGCATCGGGTTGTGGCGACCGACATTTATCCGGGCATTGTATACGAGGACCGCAACATAAGAATAAAGGCTTTTCCCGTTCGTCACGGGAGATGGAGACATGCATACGGCTACAGATTCGAAACCGAGGACCGGGTTGTCGTAGTGTCCGGTGATACGGCTCCGACCCAAACGATTGTTGAAAACTGCCGTGGCTGCGACGTGTTGGTTCATGAGGTGTACTCTGGTTTGGGGATTCAAAATTTGAATCCTTCACAAAGAAAATATCATCGTGCTTCTCACACATCAGGATTTGAACTCGGCGAGATCGCAGCGCGTGCCGAGCCGGGACTGCTCGTATTATATCACCAGCTTTTGTGGGGGGTTCACGAGAGCAATCTTCTGGCCGAGATAGCGGTGCATTATACCGGTCCTGTTGTTTCAGCCCGGGACCTGGATATTTTTTAGGCCGGATCGTGCGTATTTGTGTCACAATGTGCATGTCGGTCTCGTTTGATGAACCGGCCGGTAGATGAGTGGATTTATGGCAAGTGAATCGAAATGCGGCAACACCGGTAATGATCGATGTGGTTCAGGCTCCTGGATGCGCGACCAGGCAGGTGTTTTGCCGGTCCTGGTCTACGCTTCTCCGAGGAAATTGCCAAGCGCGGAAAAACTTGCTGGAAGGGTCGTGGTTCTAGACCTTGCATTCGCGGGTAAGGGTTTGGGAAAATCTTTCGAGAAATCAACAGGAAAACTGATTCTCGGGCTTGGTGAGAGATTGGCCGCCTGGGTCGACCACCATGATAATGAAAGACATGCGGACTACGCCGACGATCCCAGGTTCGTGCTGTCGGGGAAGACCATGAATCGTTCCTGTGCGGAGATGGTTACACCCGAATTGGTAAAAACGGTCGGGCACGTGGATACCCTTGTGACTCATGCCGATCTTGATGGTTTGTATTCCGCTGCGAAGTGGATTTTGGGAGGCAGACCTCCTTATCCCGGCGCGGATGAGGATGCCCGCGCTGTGGATTCCAGGATCGGCAAGGCCGGGGATATAGGCATTCTACTGGATCAGGCTTTGCGCGGTCGGCAAGGAGACGAACCTTTGTTGAACGCGGTTGTCAGGTATCTGGTTTTCGGTTGGGGTGTTAATGGTGGTTTGGACCCCGTTAAGTCCGATGTTTTAAATGGAGCCCTAAGATACGACGCGGTCGATGAAGAATCTGACTTGGAATACATCCGCGGCGCGGCGGAAGATTTCTCTTTGATGAATGCGGAAGCTAAAAAATTGGCGTCGGGTTACCGTGTTGAGGGCAGGGTGGCGTTTGTAGACGTGGGTGAGCCTTTGCAACGTTTCGACAAGACCGGTTTGCTGTTGACCGGGCAGGACCTGGCCGAAGTGGCGATTGTAAAACATGGGGGTAATATAACTGTGGCCGCTCCTTTTAATTCGGGTTGGGATTTTGTCGGGTTGTTGGGGCTTGGCGGAGGCATGCCCACCAGGATTACTGTCCGTGCGGATCGACTTGAAGAGTTGTTGACCAAGCTCAACAAAAGCGCTTGAAGAATGCATTTTGCTTTTAAGAGGAACGACGTATGAGCAATTCGAATAATTCAGACGATTCCAATATTCCGGTATGGGTTCCTCCGGGGCAACATGATCGCCCCAAGCCCGGAAGCCCGGAACCTCCTCGACAAGGGGAACACAGTGGATCTCATGGCGGTGGGACCGGTTCTGCGGACCCGTCTTTAGGGGGTGGGTTTGTGGGTCAGGGTCGTGTTGTTCCTTCGCAGCCGCCCGTGGCTGGTGGTTCGCCCGGCTCGGAGGATCCCAGGTACCGGTGGGGCGGCGGGGCGGTGGGTCAGGGACATGGTGTGTCTTCGCAACCGCACGCAGGTGGACCCGGCGGGCAAGCCGGGGGTTCGCAGCCCCAAGCAGGAGGAGGGGCGCCTGGAAGCTCAGCGGTGGTGGGGACGAATAAACGAGCAAAGACGATTTTTTGGGTGACGGCTGGAATACTGGGATCGGTGACCGTTCTTTACCTGACTTATCTTGGTTTTATGTGGTTCCTGGAATGGGCCGCTTTGAGAGTGCCGGCAAGCTGGGAAATCGAATTGGGGCGGTCCGCGTCCAAGTCTTTTCTCTCCCAGCACCGGATTTGTGGAGATCGGGATTTGAATCTTTTTGTAGATGAAATGAGCCGGCGATTGCAGGAGGGTTTGGATGAAAAACCTTACGAGTTTCGAATCAAGGTTTTACACAATGAACAGGTAAATGCTTTTGCATTGCCCGGGGGGTACGTGTTCGTGTTCAGCGGTTTGATACAGAAAGCCGAGTCAGGCGAGGAGGTTGCCGGGGTGTTGGCGCATGAGATGCAACACGTGGTGCAGCGACACAGCATCAAGAGGATAGTGCGATCACTAGGATTGGTTGTGCTCTTGCGCATGATGTTCGGCGATGTGGGTGGTTTCGTGGACCTGGCTGCCGAGAGCGCTGCCAAGCTTGGATCGCTAAAATACGACAGAGAACAGGAACATGAGGCCGACATGGAGGCGGTCAAGCAGCTTTATCGTGCTGGTCTGGATCCTCGGGGATTGCCCAGGTTTTTTGAACGACTCGCGGAGATAGAAGCAAAGATGAGTTCGGTTGAAAAAACGTTGTTACCCCTGCTGTCGACTCATCCGCCGTCGAAGGAAAGACAAAGAAGATTGAAGGGTTATATAAAGAAACGGGGATTGCCTGAAAACATGAGGCTCCTGGAAGGTTTTGATGAAGTGAAGGATAGATGCGGTCCAATCAGAATGTCGGATCCGGATGCGGATCCCCCGGGGATGAAAAAGGACAACGAGAAAAACGCATTGTAGATGAGGGTTGCATGAAGTTTTGGTTTTTCTTGGTTGGTTGTCTGGCAAGTTTTTTCCCTTTGTCCGTGTGTTTTGGGGCGACTTCCGTACCCCTGGATGACGGTGACGGCGGGCGCAGGGTCTGGATGACTCGCAGGCAGGTCAGGGTTCGTGTTGAGGGCGTGATTGCACACACTGTAGAAACATTGGTTTTTCAGGGAGGTTGGCAGGCGCGCGAATATGTCTACACTTTTCCATTGCCGGAAGGCTCGGTTATAAAGGGGTTGGAAGTGGTGTATCCGGCCGAGAAGGCTAAAAAGGGAAAGACCGCTCCAAGTTTAAGGGGGGTTTTGTTCGACTCCAGGTTCGTCCGCAAGACGATCGAATCGACAAGGGGACTACCCGAAACTCCGGATCCGGCCTGGTTGGAATGGGTTGATCGGGATCGTTACCGTTTGAGGATGGTACCCGAAAAGCCGGCCGGTCCGATGAAAGTGCGATTGCACTATGTTCACAAGGTTTCTCACAGCATGGGTAGGCGCGTGTACAGGTATCCGCGCGTGGGTGCCGACAAGCGGTTGACGGACGGATTGCTGGTATTGCAAGAACGGCCGAAACCATATAGTGGGCGATTTTTCGTTAGCAGGCGGACTTTACATTCTGCCAAGCCGCTGGTTGTTCCGTTGACGCGGATTCCGGGAAAATCCGGTCCCTTTTCGGTGGATTTGTGGGTGACTGGTGATTCGGAGGAAAAAGGGAAAGCCGAGTTTCGGGGCGGCGGGCTCCGTGATCCCGCCCAAAAGGCGGAACATAGCGCTTCCAGTATAGCTCTTGCCTCGGTTCATGGAAACCCGCAGGAAGGATCCAAGCGGACCACCAGCCTTGTTTTTGTTGTTGATGTGTCACGATCCATGTGGAAGCAAAGCCGATTGCATTCCGTAAGGCTGTTGAATGCATTGGCCGGAAAGCTGGGCTCTGGTTCACGTTTTCAGCTGGTCACTTTTGCCCGGGAACCCAGAGTGTTTTTTGACAAGCCGGTTCTGTTCGGGAGAGCGAACTTGAAAAAAGCGGCTCGGCGCCTTATGAAGGCCCCTTCGGAAAACGGAACCGATGTGGCGAAGGCATTGAAAAAAGCTTTCCAACTTCTGGGGGACGAAGAGGACGGAGGTCGTAGGCTGGTGGTTTTGTTGACCGATGGATTGATACCCGGCGATGATCTGACCGCGGAGCTTAGTGGCAGAGGTGAGGGGGTGGAACTTGTGTTATTGATGGGCACTCGGGCAAGCGAGGCGGCGTGGGAATTGCATGAAGGAGTGATCGCGGATCTGGCCGATGAGCGGGGGGCGGTCGCATTCGGAATCGATCCTTTCCGGGTAGATGGTTTATCTGCCTCATCGGCGGGGAAGAAACGTCGGCAAAGACCCGGCCCTGGAAAAGACGGATCAAAGGGAGCGGGGGACAAACGCATTGTTGAAGAGGGTGGACCGGACTGGGATGAACTGGCTGAAATGATTACAGTTCCAGGCCGGGTTTCCGGTTTTGAGTTGTTCATCAACGGGAAACGTAAGGATTTGCCCGCGAGATTGCGGCAGTTTTCAACTGGAAGCTCATTTTATCGCATGTTCCGAATTCGTTCCAAGAGTGTTCGAAACGCGCATGTGCAATATGTCTATCGCGGCGTTCGGCACAAGGAGAATGTGAACGTTGTAAGACTTGGACACGCGGAAACAGCCGGTGTTCTGCGAGGTTTCATGGCGGCTGCGGAAATTGAGGATATCGAAAAAGATCTGTCTCAAAAGTCTGGCCACATGAGGAGTTCTGCAAGGGAATCGGGAACATCGGCGGAAGTGAAACGAATCGTGGATGAAGCGTTTCTTAATGCAAGGAATAAAGCGGTGCAGGGCGGGATCGTTTCATGGGCATCATCCCTGATTGTTTTGGATCGTAGGGATGCTTTTGCAATGGACAGGTACCGTTTCGCCCGGCGGTGGGGTCATCGGTTTTTCAGGCGTTTGTCCTACGATGATTCGCCGGATTTTTCCGTGCAGGAGGTGTGGAGAAAGACGGGGGAAGATGAGATTCCGGTTGAAATCGTGAGTTCCGGAAAATTGACGAAAAACCTTGTTCAGAGGGTGATTCGGGGTTCGTATCTCAAATACGCGAAAGCCTGCTATGAAGAGAGGATTGGGTTGGGCGCCACCCTCGCGAAACTTCCTAAAGGTCGTGTCTTACTGATCTTGGATTTAACAAGGGGAGAGGTGGCTCGGGCTGAATTGAAAAACAGCGAACTGAACGATCTCAAGTTGGAGGAATGTCTGAAGGATGCGGCCTATAGATTGGATGTGCCCAGGAGCCGGGAGGATCGAACTTTGTACAGGATCATATATCCGCTCCGATTCAGGCCTGACGATCAGGCCGTGGAAATACTGGAAAAAGCCGGTTATGTTCCGGAAATTCAGGCGATCGACGACCCTTTGCACGGTTTGGAATAGATTCGGCCGCGGTTTGATTTTTTTTGTTTTTTCGATTTTTCTTCTTCTATTTCGCATATCCGCGGTCATAATGTGCCGAATTGTTCGAATTTCACCAGGAAAGGACAGGAGCCCGACATGACGAACCGCAAAGACCTCGCAAATGGTGTAAGATTCTTGAGCGTAGACGCCATTCAGAAAGCAAATTCAGGACATCCAGGCGCGCCCATGGGCATGGCCGATATCGCCGAGGTTTTGTTTAATGACTTCCTGCGACACAATCCCGGCAATCCGCGCTGGTGCAACCGGGACAGGTTCGTGCTTTCCAACGGACATGCATCCATGTTGCTGTACTCTCTCTTACATCTCAGCGGGTACGATGTCACGATGGAGGACATCAAGAATTTCCGCCAACTTGGATCCAAAACTCCGGGACATCCCGAAAACGTTTGTACTCCGGGCGTTGAAACCACCACGGGCCCATTGGCCCAAGGTTTGGCAAATGGAGTGGGAATGGCGCTGGGAGAAAAACTGCTTGCAGCCCGGTACAACACGGACAACCACAAGGTAGTGAATCATTATACTTACGTGTTTGCTGGTGATGGATGCCTTATGGAAGGTCTTTCCCATGAGGTATGTTCTCTTGCAGGAACATGGAAACTTGGAAAGCTCATCGTGCTCTACGATGACAACGGCATATCCATAGACGGCCCGGTTGAAGGCTGGTTTACGGATGACACTGCAAAAAGGTTTGATTCATACGGCTGGCACGTTGAAAGAAATGTTGACGGGCACGACCCGGTTGCAATAAAGGCGGCACTTGAAAAAGCGCGCTCCGAGACCGAATTGCCCAGCATCATCTGTTGCAAGACGACCATCGGGTTCGGCGCTCCTACACTTGCCGGCAGCGAGAAAACACATGGTTCACCCCTGGGCGAAAAGGAAATAGCGGGGCTGAGGGAATCGCTCGGATGGAAACATGAGCCGTTTGAAGTGCCTGAAAACATTTATGCGGCTTGGGACGCGAAAGAAAAAGGCGCCCGATGGGAAGAAGAGTGGAAGGAGCTTTTCAGGGATTACGCTGGTGTTCATCCCGAAAAAGCCGAAGAACTCGAGCGACGGCTCGCCGGCCGGATGGACGAAGAACTCGAACGGTCCATCCTGGATTTTGCGGGCAAATTCCTGGAGCAAGGCGTGGACGCTCCTTCACTCGCAACCCGGCAGATTTCTCAGAAATTACTCAACGTCCTTGGCCCCCATCTTCCCGAGTTGTTCGGAGGATCCGCGGACTTGACACCGTCCAACAATACGACGTGGGAATCTTCCGAACCCGTGACCGGGAATCTTGAAAAAGCGAATTACGCTCATTACGGAGTACGGGAGTTCGGAATGGCAGCGATTGGAAACGGCCTGGCGCTGTATGGCGGGTTTATCCCATACGGAGGTACTTTCCTTGTTTTTTCGGATTATTGCAGGAACGCTATACGAATGGCCGCTCTTATGGAGGTAGGGTCCATATTTGTTTTCACCCATGATTCAATAGCCCTTGGTGAAGACGGCCCGACCCATCAACCCGTTGAACACGCGGCCGGTCTGAGGTTGATTCCCGAGATCAGGGTATGGCGGCCCTCGGATGCAGTGGAATGCGGAGCGGCCTGGTTGTCAGCGGTTAAACACCGTGACGGGCCCACCTGCCTCCTGCTTACCCGCCAAAAGACAGGTGTTTTCTCACGGACGCCGAAAGGGTCAGCGGGGGCAACATTGGATGAAATAAAACGCGGCGGTTACATCGTGAGGGAATGCAGTGGAGGACCGGACGCAATCGACGCCGTTATCATTGCAACCGGCTCCGAAGTCGCAGTTGCCATAGACGCTGCCGATATTCTGGAAAAAGAAGGTCGCGGGATCCGGGTTGTATCCATGCCGTGTGTTGAAATTTTCGATGGACAGGAGGTTTCGTACAAGGAAAGTGTTCTCCCGTCTTCGATCAGGACCAGGGTGGCCGTGGAGGCCGGCGCCACACCATGCTGGTATAAGTATACCGGCCTCGATGGACGCGTGCTGGGAATAGACAAATTCGGAGCATCCGCTCCCTCTGATGTTTTGATGAAAGAATACGGGTTTACTTCGGAAAACATCGCCGCTTCGGTCCGGGAGTTGCTATAGTTCAAAATTGGAATTGGGGCCGAACTTGGAAATCAGCAGCGCGGGTTTTGCGTCGGCTGAAGTGAGGGGTTAGGCGACCCTGTTCTTCCAGTATCCAGGTTTTCGCCGGCCATGAGCTACGGCGATGATTTCAATTCTGCCGGAGGTTTCTCGATATACGAGGTAGAAAGGAAAGCGATGGAGAATATAACGGCGCGTGCCATGAACATACCGTGGCCACATTGCGGGGTTTTCAGCTATAGCTGCGACCGCCGAATCAAGCTCGGCGAGATAGGCTTCTGCGGCCAAAGCGCTTCTCTGCCAATACCACCGGTAGGCCGCTTGCGCCTCGGCAACAGCCTCAGGATGGAAGTCTACATGCCGTGCAGGCATTACTATCCTGCGATTCTCGCTCTGGCTTCGGCCCAGGGAATCAGGGTGACTTTCCCCTCGTCAATCTCCCGGCTGCGAG
The DNA here is from genome assembly GCA_007131745.1 of Myxococcales bacterium. The sequence continues at coordinate 11,168 of SLPX01000298.1, read as the reverse complement.
CGGCTACTTCGGCTTCCCATGCTGACTCTGCATCAAGGTCCAATGGTTCATCAAGGCTATCAAGCAAGGAGCCCGCCAAGGCCGCCCGCGCCTCAGGGGGGAGTCGCAATGCCTGTTTCAGGATATCGGCGATGTTCTCTTTCATGGCTTGATTCTACTTCCTTCGTAGGTGAATTTCAAGGGGCCTGATTGCGGTGGCAGGGCCACGGCATGCTGGTATAAGTATACCGGCATTGATGGACGCGTGCTGGGAATAGACAAATTCGGAGCATCCGCTCCCTCTGATGTTTTGATGAAAGAATACGGGTTTACCCCCGAAAACATCGCCGCTTCGGTCCGGGAGTTGCTATAGTTCGAAAAAGGACCAAAGCACCCTGCATTGACCCCTCGCCTTGCCTTGTTGTATGATGCATTTGATCGCGGAACAGGCATAAAAATGTTAGACAGCAAAACGGTCGGTCGCGGTTGAACATCATTGCAGGAGGAATCAAGATGGAACCAACCCCTACCTCGATCTTTGACCTGAGCGCATCGGAGAAACTCCAGTTGGTGGAAGATTTGTGGGATGACCTTGCGGCGACTCCCGAAGCAGTTTCAATCCATGACTGGCAAAAAGAAGAGCTGGCCAGAAGAAAGGCCAACCTCATGAATAACTCAGCCTCTGGAGTCACATGGGAAGAGGTCAAGCGAAGGATTCGCAGTCGCTATGGCCTGTAAGCTGATCATTGTTCCCGAGGCTGAACAGGACGTCGCAGAGGCATACGCCTGGTACGAGACACAGCGGCCCGGCTTGGGTGAAGAGTTTGTGAGCTGTGTCGGAGCGTGTTTAGAAGCAATCCGCCGCATGCCCGAGATGCATGGTGTTGTCCACGAAAACTATCGCCGGGGGTTGGTGCGACGCTTTCCGTATGCGGTTTTCTATGAGTATGCAGAAGATGTGGTGACCGTTTACGGCGTATTTCACGCCGCTCGCGATCCTCATAAATGGCGTCAGCGTCTTCCTTGAGCAGATGTGGTTGCTCGTTTTGACAAAAACTTCGAGAGGGTGACCTGTTTCTTGCATGGAGCAAAACTGGATGAAATTTACTGGTTGGTCAAAGATGAAAGAATTTGGAAGTCGTGTTCCATGGTCCAATCGGTGCCGTTTGCAGTACCACAAAAGAGCTTCGGTAACGGAGACTGAGACGGCTAAAGATAGACACTTCTATTGCCTTTCCCCGGAAAAGCATTGGGCTGTTGGTCGGACAGTTTGGTGGAACAGCGGATTCAGTTCCAGATTGAAGTCAATCTTTTGAAAAAAGCGGATATGAGAGCTTCGTGAAGAGCGACTTGGTCGGGTTCGACCGGTATTTCAAGTTCATTGTCACCCATTTCTTGCTTTTCCCACCATCCGCTCAAGCCGATTTCAGGATCCGCGTGCGGGTTTTGCTCTTTCCATCGGGTCCAGCGGTTCTTAAGGTTTTCTCTGAGCCATTCGTAGTCTTCGGGCCACGGAGTTTTCGCAGTTTCCACCCATAGCTCCCGTTCGGGGTCCGACCTGGGCGGACGAGCCATTGCCCAGCCTGGAATGGAATTCAGGGGAACTTCGATGAGCGCGGTGTTCTTGTGTCTACGCCGGTTGCGGTCCAAAGGATGAAAAACCGCCATGTGGAAATGGTTCCAATGACCTGCATCGTAGTCGGGTGTTAGAATTTCGGCGAAAAGATCACTGGAATCCAGGCGGCAGGCAATAAGGCGAAGCAGGAATCCCTCCCGCGTGAGCGGTCTTCCGTGACACAAATGGTCCCTCTGAAAACCCAATCCTTTTTCATAGTGGTCCGCCACCATGACCCTCATGTTGCCTGCAAACACGAATCCGTGAATATCAATAGCGATGCCCAGGTTGTGCTTTTCATAGCCGTGTTCTCTTGCCTGCCTTGCCGGAGGCCTGTACGCTGAAGACCATATGACCTGGGTGACGCCCAGGCTTTTGAGAACTCCGCCTACACGTGTTAGGGCGAGAGCGAGGCGGCAGTCCATGTGCCGGTTTCTTTGTTCCTGGAAATAGTCGGTGTATTCAACGCCGCCGAAAACCCAACGGTTTATGTAGATGGGAGTTGTCACTCCCTCTACCGGCCCGGTGTAGTCGAAGTCCATGGATGTATCCAAGAGTTCCGCCAGGCACAAAAGGTCGCTGCCCGGTTCGCCCGGAAACCGGAGGTCGGCTTCCGTTTCTTCCGTGCTTTCCGAAAACGAGTCCATCAAACGCCTGAATCCCAGCCATGAAAAGAGGGAAGAATGCGGAAAAGAAGAAGAGGAAAGAGATGTAGAAAAGGGGAAAAAAGTATCCATGTCGGAAATGTTGAACAAGCTCAAAATGAAAGGTCTGAGAAAAGGTTTACCAGCGGTCCGAGATTCCCGGATACCCTCGCCGAGGTCGAGAGAACCTGAAGAGGAAGATGCCGGAAAGATAGAGCCCGGCCGGTGACCGGGTAGGACATGAGACCTTTCCAGCGCTGAGAGGTCGGTGTGATGCACTTTCTCAGCTGCCATGGCCGTGGAACTACACAGCAGGCAATAGTATGTGACCGATATTACGGCTGCCCAAAAGAAGCAGCCTTTGGATCGGTTCAAAATCCGCGCCATATTCTTTCCTTCAACTAGCGCCATATGATGTCTAACAGTACCTATTATGCCATAACGTTTATCGCAAGGAAATGTTTCAATAAAAATGAAAAACACTCGCGTCGAACAAAAATATTTCTTTCCATGAACCTGAATTCGGCTGGAAAAAGCGCCTGTTTTTCGTTTACATTCCAGCTCGGAGCGTGCTACTGAATTGTGGTTCAGAGCTGAATCAGCGGCGGACCTGCGTCGGTGCGAGGATTTTTTTGCGAGCCGACAGCGGGTCCGAAACCGGTTGACCTGAATTTTTTTTTTGGTCAAAACATCCGCTTACTGCGGATCGGATCCCTTTGAGAGGATCCCCGGCGAAACATGATTCGTTCGAGGGGTTTGTGAATGCGTCTGAAAAGAGTCGAACTTGTAGGTTTTAAATCGTTTTGCGAGCGCACGGTTGTCAATTTCGATGACGGCATATGCGCCATAGTGGGCCCGAACGGATGCGGAAAATCCAATATCGTGGATGCGGTTCGATGGGTGCTGGGTGAACAGACAGCGAGGCACCTTAGAGGCCGTTCCATGGAAGATCTCATTTTTGCGGGATCTGAGAATCGAGGCGCCATGGGAATGTCCGAAGTCACGCTGACATTGGATTTGACCACGGGCGCAGCGCCCGTAAAGTACCTGGATTATCCGGAGATCACCGTTACGAGGCGGGTGTTTCGTGACGGGACGAGTGAATACCTGATCCAAAAAGTTCCCTGTCGGCTCAAGGATATCAGCGAAATCTTTTTGGGCACCGGGGTGCACAGCAAAGCATATTCGATAATTGAACAGGGCCGTATAGGGTTTATTCTGAGTTCAAAGCCTGAGGACAGGAGGGTTTTGATCGAGGAGGCGGCGGGGATAACCAAGTACAAGGGAAAGAAGAACGCTGCCGAGCGGAGGATGAACTCTACGAGACAAAACCTTGTCCGGGTAAACGACATTATTTCAGAATTGGACAAGTCCCTCGGTTCGCTCAGAAGGCAAGCCCGCAAGGCCGAGCGGTATGAAAATTACAGGGATGAGTTCAATGCCTTGGATCTGAGGCGCTCTGCCCACAAGTTCCTCGAATTGAAAGTAACCCGCGGTCATGTCACGTCTCAACTCGAAGCGATAGTCAGGCGGGCGGAGGACATAGGCGCCTCAACAGAGGCCGTGGAAGCCCGGTTGGACGCGGAACGCTTGTTGCTCACCGAATCCGAGACCGAACTGAATGTACTTCAGGAGAAGGTTTACGAGGTCGAAAACCGGATAAGGCTGCAGGAAAGCCGGAGCAACTACAAGGAACAGGAGCGGGGCAGGTTGAAGGGTGAGATGGAAAGAGCTTCCCGTGAAATAGAGCATCTGAAGGAAGAGAAACAGGTTCTGGAGAGCGAGATCAAGGTTCGTTCGGAAGAGCTGGAAGCTCTGGAGGTCGGCCTGGAAACGCGAAAGAGTGAATTAGATGAACTGGAGTCCACCGCGGACGGGATCCGAACGGATCTCGAACAATGCCGCATGGATCTGGACGACGCGCGCACAGCGTCCGCGTTTCACTCCCGGGAAGCAGCGTCTGCGGAGAGCCGTGTAAAAACAGGCTGGACGAGGTTGGAGGAACTGGAGGAAAGACTTGAAAAGGCGGAGATCGAACATGAACGTCTCCTGGAAGAGTCTTCCGTTATGGCGCCGCGCCGGGATGAGCTGGAAGAACGTTTTCACCGGGAGAGGTCGGATTTGGATGAGAAACAATCCCGCAGAAACAGGCTGTCCGATCACTTGAAATCGCTCAGGGAGCAATACAGAGACAGCGAGATCGGTTTGGAGACCGCTCGCACTCAACTTCAGCGCTGCCGCTCGCGCCTTAGCTCTCTTGAAGAAATACAGAAGCGCTATGAAGGGTTTGAGCAGGGAACCCGTGCCGTGATGGAGCGGTACAACGGGAACAGTAAGCAGGCGGGAATCAGAGGGTTGGTGGCTGATATATTGAACAGTCCGGCCGAACTGGAATCGGCAGTGGAAGCGGTTTTGGGTGATCGTCTTGGAAATATACTGGTGGAGAGCCAGGAAGTCGGTGTCGAAGCCGTGACATATTTGAAGGAGGCAAGGAAGGGTAGGTCGTCGTTTATTCCGGTTGAAGTGGCGGATCGGAGAACAGGGCAAGACTGTTTGACCGGCGGTGGTATGGTCGGCGCGGATGTGGAAGGTGTTCAAAACGTAAGAGGTGAGTTGACAAGGCTGGTGGAAGTGGCTGAAGGCTACGACAACGTAGCTCAACATCTACTGGGGGATGTTGTTGTGGTGGAAGACCTGGAAACCGCCTTGGACTTGTGGAAATCCGGCCGGTTGTTTACGAAGTTGGTGACACTGGACGGCGAAATAGTGGATTCGGGAGGTGTCATCACCGGAGGGTCGATCGAGGAAAAGACAACTGGGATCCTGGGGCAGAAGAGGGAGATCCGTGAGTTGCAGAAAATGGCTTACGAGCTCCAGGACGTAGAGCGTAGAAAACTTGCACGGTTTATGACCGTAAAGGCGGAGATGGGGGTGACCGAACTTGAACTGGAGTTGCTGACCGAAGAACTTCATGAAGCCGACAAGGCTCTCTATGCATGCAGGAGGGACCTGGACCAGGCGGTTCAGCGTACGGGTGAATTGGAAAAACGTTTGCAGGATTCTTCAAAAGAAAAGCTTCGTACTGCCGAGCTGTTGCGGATGGAGCGCGATGAGGTTCGAGATGCTGAAGAAAAGAGAAGACTGCATACAGCGGATGCTGAGAAAAAGGAAGAAGAGGCGCGCATCCTGTGCGGACGGGTGGAAGTTTTATCTGTTGAAGCAGAGAATGCCAATCGGGCGGTGACCGGGTTGAAAGTCAATGTTGCACAGATGTGCGAACGTTTGGAAGGTTTGCGCGAGAGTCTCGAAAGGGCGCGCGTCGCGTTGGTGCAAGCGGGAGAGCGGATGGAGGAGCGATCTCGTTCGATAGAAGAAAACCACGAAAAACGGGAAATTCTTGCCAAGGAGATCGAGGAGGCCGGAAAGGAGGCGGCGGACCTTGCTTCCAGTGCTATGGAAATGGATAAGAGACTGGCTGAACTGAAAAAAGCTTGCCAAGACCATCGGCTCACATGCGGCGAACTTGAAACTGAATTAAAAGAGTCCAGAGTCAGGTATGCCGAAGTAAATGAACATCGTTCACGGGAGGAATTGGCGCGTCAACGTCTTGACATGGAATCCGAACATGTTCGCGAAGAATTGGCGAAACGTCATCACCTTTCGCCCGAGGACATTCTCGCCGATTACCATCTTGAGACACCTTGGAATGAAAGGATGAGCGTCGAATTGGAAAAGCTGGAGGGTGTTCTCGAGCGGATGCGACCATATTATAATCCCACAGCGCGTCGAGAGTACGAGGAACTCTCAGCGCGCTACGAGTTCCTGACTGCGCAAAAAGCGGATTTGGAAGAGGCTCTGGATCGCTTGGGCAAGGCCATTCAAAAAATAAACCGGACCAGCAGGAAGCGATTCAAGGAAACATTTGATGCCATAAATGAACGTTTTCAGGCTGTGTTTCCGAGGCTTTTCAAGGGTGGAAAGGCAGGGTTGTTTCTCACCGAGGCCGACGACATTCTGGACGCGGGTGTTGAGATAGTTGCGCAACCTCCGGGAAAGAAACTCCAGTCGGTCGCGCTTCTTTCCGGAGGAGAAAAGGCCCTTACCGCTGTGAGTTTGATCTTTGCGATATTTCTTCATCACCCAAGCCCGTTCTGCATTCTGGACGAAGTGGATGCCCCTCTGGACGAGGCCAATGTGGATCGTTACAACGCACTGTTGCGGGAGATAGGCATTTACACCCAGTTCATCCTGGTCACGCACAACAAGCGTACGATGGAAATGGTAGACACCCTTTTCGGGGTTACTATGGACGAACCCGGGGTTTCCAAGATCGTCCAGGTCAATTTAAAAGATGCAGTAAAAGTAGCCGCTTGAGATACACCTAGGCGGATCAATAGTATTCTGTTTATTGAAAAGAAAGAAGGGTGGGGCCGGGCGCTATGAAATGGCTTCAAATGCACAGGAAGGAATGCATTTAGGTTCAGGCGGATCCTGTTCTTTACACTCCGTGCATTTCTCTTCGTCGATGAAAACATCACCATCGTCGTTTTCATAAATAGCCTCGTTCGGACATTCGTCGATGCATGCTCCGCACTGGGTGCATTCATCTTGATCGATTTTCATAGCCATGACTTTCCAACTCCTTTCGTGTTGAAAACACATTATTTTTTTTTCAGCAGCCACTGGTTCATGCCAAAGCTGAATTTCGGGTTTGATAATATTTGCAACTCTCTTTCAGTCAACCGGAAATATCGATATAAAATGACTTGATCATTTGCGACGGCCGAAGGGACTATTGCGGCTTGGAGAGCTTTCCATATCGGGTTCCGGAAGGGGGACCATCTCTATTATGACGCTGGAACGATCTTCCCATGGTCTGGGATCCCTGTCCTCATGCAACAAAGTGCCGCCGTCTGTTTCTTCGTCCCAGTTTTTGAGTCCCGGCGCCGGAGGCGGAAGCGGAGTCATGTCGGGGTTGAGCGAGTTTTCGATTTCGCGTTTAAGCTTTCTTATCAGATTTCGTGGAGCTTTGTTGGACGAATCGATTTCCATTGCTTTTTTGCATGCTGCAAAGGAATGCTTAAGGCTGTTCCGGCGAAAATAGATTTCCGCCGCCTGCATATAAGACGATGATGCAGCGGATGATTTGTTTTGCAGATTTTGCAAACTCGCCAGTTCACACCATAGATCTGCGTCATTTGAATCTAGTGCCAGGATCTCTTTGTAGATGGTCGCCGCCTCCGAAGTTTTGCCGCGTGAAAGCAATTTCCTTATTCTGACTCTGGCTTGTGTTTTCTTTTCATGAACGTTCATGCGTGGATTTTATCTCCATGTTTTGTGTTCCGGTTGGATTATAGGGTCTTGACGGACCGGATTCAAAAGGAATAACTTCAGGCTCGGGTTTGCTGATTGGTTTGATGAAAAAGCCGGAAGGTAGGCCGGCGGAATTGTAAAATGGTTGTTAAACAGGCTGTTTAGCCGATTAGGATCCCGAAATGCATCATTGAACCGGCACCCCGAGGAGGTCTATTCGTGGAAAAAATCGTAGAGTGTGTTCCGAATTTTTCAGAGGGAAGAGATCCGGAAGTGTTCAAAGCGTTGAGCGAGGCCGTTTCATCGGTGCCCGATGTGCTCTTGTTGGATGTTGATCCGGATCCGTCGTACAACCGCGTGGTAGTGACTTTTGTCGGCTCTCCTGACGCTGTGGTTGAAGCTGCTTACAGGGCTACCAAGACGGCAAGTGAAAAGATCGACATGCGAAAACACAAGGGAGGGCATCCCAGGTTCGGGGCGATAGATGTCTGCCCGTTTGTGCCGGTAAAGGGTCTCGGGACGAGTGAATGCGCGGAACTTGCCAGGCAATACGGTTCGCGCGTGGGTGAACTGGGACTTCCCGTGTATTTGTACGAATCCGCTGCAAGTACACCCGGAAGAAAGAATCTGGCAAACGTCAGATCAGGGGAATACGAGGGGCTGGCCGAAAAGATTACAAAACCGGAATGGAAGCCTGATTACGGACCCGCGGAATTTGTTCCCCGTTTTGGAGCGGTGGCGGCCGGCGCACGGTTTTTCCTGGTTGCGTACAACATCAATTTGAGCAGTGGAGATCCGAACAAGGCACGGATTATATCTGAAGCGGTCAGGCAGATGGGCGGGCCTCAAAGGGATGAGAAGGGGAACCCGGTTAAGAGAAATGGAAAGCCGGTCAAAAAGAAAGGCAAATTGCGCATGGTCAAGGCGATGGGAGTGGTGGTTGAGCCTGAAGACCGTGATCCGTTCTGCCAGATATCAATGAACTTGACGAATTATCTCATAACCCCGCCGCACGTCGCCTTTGAAGAGGTCCGTTTCGAGGCAGAAAAACTGGGAATTCGGGTTACTGGTTCGGAAGTGGTCGGGTTGATTCCGCTGGAGCCCTTGTTGATGGCTGCCGAGTATTATTACATGGACGGGGGAAATCGTCCTGAGAACCCATCCGAACGTGAACTGGTGGATGTCGCATGCGAGCGCCTGGGTTTGTCGGACTATAATCCTTTTGAACCCGATGTAAAAATAATCGAGCGTCGTATAGCATCAGCGGGTTGGAAATGATGTCAATATGCTTTGTCGCCTTGTCGGCGACCAGGAGGGATTTAGAATGATCGAAAGATCCAAAGCAAGCAAGCTTGTTTATTTGCCGGTTACGAGTTTTGTGCAAAACGTTGCATCCAGGGCTCCGGTCCCCGGCGGTGGTTCGGTTGCAGCCCTGGAGGGAAGTTTGGGAGCCGGACTTTATGTAATGGTATGCAGGCTGAGTGAAACCCGTGTGTCCGAAGCGGACGGCGGTTATTTCCGTGAAATTGCAAACGCGGGGATGGCACTGCGGGACAGGTTGCGTGGCTTGGTGGATGCGGATTCAGATGCATATGAAGAAGTCATCGGAGCGGCTCGTCTCCCGGAGGATACGGAGGAAGAAAGAACAGAGAAATCGTCCCGCCTGGAAAAGGCCAACAGGAAAGCTGCCGGAGTTCCTTTTGAAACAGCGTCAGCGTGTCTTGATGGATTAAAGTGGGGTGAAGAGCTTGCAGGTAAATGCTTTGAGGGGGCTGTGACTGATGTGGGCGTAGGTGCGCAGAGTTTGCTCTCCGGGTATATTGCTGCAAGGCTCAATGTGTTGGTGAACCTGGCCGGTATGAACGACGAAAAAGAAGCCGGGAAGATGAGGAGTTTTCTGGACGAGAACTTGGCGTGGGCCAAAAAGACCACGGAAGCTGTTTTGGATATTGTCGAAAAACGCATTGCAGGTTGATCCCCTACCACCCCATTTCGTGTCGGATTGAATCCGAGACGCGCGACATTTCTTTGAGTGCGTGCCCGAGATGCGCCCCTCTTTTCATCGTGAGAACTACGAAGTATTCAGGTGTTACCGTTTTTATTATTACATCCCTTTTTTCGCTTGAGAGAATGATAATTTCCGGTTTTCCATATTCTCTGTTTTGTAACATGCGCTTCGTGAGATTGACGACGATTCCCCAGTGCGCCCCTATGATCCGGATGTCCAGTTCAGGTATGTGACCGAATTGATCCACGGCTTCCCCATCCCAATCAACAAAGACGGCGCCGATCGCCCCCGGGACTGTGCCGACCAACTCAGCGAGAAGTTCACCAAATTCAGATGCCATGATCTTTTGCGGTTTCTCTTGTCGGTTTGTGCTCTGACTTGCAACCTGTGGACGCGTGAGGAATGTTCTCTATATGGATCTTAACCGGACAGGCTTGTTCAAGTTTTTTCAAATATCTTTCAAAAGCACTTTGCCGGTATTCTGGAAAGACATTATCCAATACCTCCTCTTTGGCTTCTTCGAATGGTCTGTCAATGGCCGGTTGTATCTCTTCCAAGAAGATGACGTGAAAACCGAACCTGGTTTTGACGGGACCCGCGACGGTTCCGGTTTTCTCCAATCCGAAAAGCAATTGTGCGAACTCCGGTACGAGTTGCTCTTCGGCCGCGGTTCCCCGTTCGGCCCGCAGGGTGAAGCCGTTTGATTCATCCTTCATTTTTCGGTGGATTTCGAAAAACACATCTCGATCCAGCTTGCCCAATTCTTCAAGTTCCACGGCCTTTTCATGGATTGCACGGGAAAGTTTTTCTGCAAGCAATTCCGGATCCTTTTCGGACGGTCCGCTCTCCTTTCCCGATACTTTTTTGCGTTTCTTTGAGTCCTTGGCGGGAAACACGACCAGGATGTGGGAAAAAGTTCTCAGTTCAGGCCGGACGAAACGGCGGATGTTTAGTTTGTATGCTTGCCTGAGTAAACTCGTCGGTACATGTTCACGTTGGTGCTCTCTTTCAAATGTCTCTTCCAAGACTTTGTATGCAGCGGTTTTCTTTGCAGCCAGAAGAGCTTCGTGATCCATGTAGCCGAGCTTCCTGGCCTTTTGGGCGAGTAATTCCATGTCGACCAGATGTTGCAACGCTTCACGGGGTGAAGGTCGGCAAGGCTCATCCGGATCTTCTATCGGCCTTTCGTCATCGGTTTGTTCTTGAAGTGTTTCGTCTCTTTCTTCGCAATCCGGAAACTCTCCGATGTAGCCGGCAAGTTGAGACTTCAGAATGGGAACTCCGTTCACCATGGCAACCGCGGGATCTTCTTCAGTCGGTACGGGCGCCCAGGCCGGCTTGAACGCAGGGCAAACGGGTTCCCTGTCTTTTCGGCATCCCGACAATACGATCGGAAAAGAAAAAACCATACAAAGCCCCAGTTTTCGGGTCCAAGAAAGATGCTTTCTCATCTCTACTCTCAAGAACGATCCGCCAAAGCTAATCGCGCCATCAATCCTCCGAGGTGGGCGATGCTCAAACCCGCCCCGGTCAGCAACAGAGAACCGGGATAGTCGCGGCGTCCAAGGTGCTCCACAGCGTACCACAAGAGTACCAGGCTGACCACGAT
>SLPX01000133.1 GCA_007131745.1 Myxococcales bacterium | reverse complement strand
TCCGGCCTGAGGGGAAGAGGCGGCGCAGGTTTTCCCACGGGGAAAAAATGGGAAATATGCGCTCAATCCCCCGAGACGCCCAAGTATCTCATCTGCAACGCGGACGAAGGGGATCCCGGAGCTTTTATGGATCGTTCCATACTGGAAGGCAATCCGCAGTCGGTGATTGAAGGTCTCTTGATAGGGGCCTTGGCGATCGGAGCCGGTGAGGGCTACATCTACGTGAGACAGGAGTACCCTCTTGCGGTCGAGCGCCTTGAAATAGCTCTCGAACAGGCTCGTCAAGCAGGTTTTCTGGGCAAAAACATTCTGGGCCGGGGGTTGGATTTCGATATTTGCGTCAACCGTGGAGGCGGAGCTTTTGTGTGCGGTGAAGAAAGCGCCATGATAGCCTCAATCGAAGGCAAAAGGGGCGTTCCCCGGCGGCGGCCTCCATATCCTGCCGACAAGGGACTCTTCGGCAAGCCCACCAATATAAACAACGTGGAAACATGGGCCACAATACCGCTGATATTGGCAAGGGGTTCCAAGTGGTTCTCCCGAATCGGAACCGAAGGCTCCAAGGGTACAAAAATATTTTCTCTCGTAGGTAAGGTGAACAACACCGGGCTGGTGGAAGTGCCCATGGGTATGACCCTGAGAGATATCGTCGAAAAAATCGGTGGGGGGATTCCCCGCGACAAGAAATTCAAGGCCGTACAAACCGGCGGCCCCTCGGGCGGATGTTTGCCCGAAGAAAAGCTGGACGTACCGGTGGATTTCGACACCTTGCTCAACGAAGGATCCATGATGGGTTCGGGCGGCATGATCGTCATGGACGAAGACAACTGCATGGTTGATGTCGCCAGGTATTTTGTTGGATTCCTCAAGTCGGAATCCTGCGGTAATTGTACGTCGTGCAGGGACGGCCTTGAAAAGCTTCACGATATGCTGACCCTGATAACCGAGGGCAAGGCTGCCATTGAAACCCTTGATCTTATCGAGGAGCTGGCCGAGACAATCAAGACGACCTCCTTGTGTGCATTGGGGTCGACTTCGGTGAACCCGGTGCAGTCCACGATTAAATATTTCAGGGACGAGTATGAAGCTCACATCCTTGAAAAACGCTGTCCGGCAAGGGTGTGCAAGAGTCTGATTACTTTCACCATCGATGCGGCCGAGTGTACCGGATGCATGGTATGCGCGAAAAAGTGCCCTGTGGACGCTATCGAAGGCGAAAAGAAAAAACCGCATGTTGTTGACCAGGAACTGTGTATCCGTTGCGGGGTTTGCCTTGACGTTTGCCCGGTAGACGCCGTGAAAGTCGAATGAGACCAGGAAAACAAGGATAACGATATGGCTGTTAGATTCACCATAGATAACCGTGAAGTCAGTGCCGAACTCGGTGAGATGCTGATAGATGTCGCGCTACGCTACGGCATAGATATTCCTTCATTGTGCCACCATGAAGCACTGGATCCGGTCGGCGCATGCCGGGTTTGCCTCGTTGAAGTCACAGTAGGTGGAGTCACCTCGCTTACCACGTCATGCAATTACCCGATCGAAGAGTCCATGACGGTTGTTTCGGAATCTGATCGTATTCTGATAAACCGGGCCATGAACCTGGAACTGCTGCTTGCCCGCGCTCCCGAATCGGAACTCGTGAGGCAACTGGCCGCCCGCTACGGGATAACCAGGCCGCGCTTCGGCCCTCCGTCCCATACTCCGTTACCCAACTGCATTCTTTGCAAGCTTTGCGTCAGGGCCTGCGAACATCTGGGAAACAATGTTTTGACCATGGTGGAAAGGGGCGACAAGCAACGGGTCGGAATGGCATTTAATGAACCGTCAGAAAATTGCACTGGTTGCGCGTCGTGCGCTTCCGTGTGCCCGACAAGATGCATTTTTGTTCGCGATACCGCTGCTGAAAGAACAATTTGGGGTCAGAAACTGCCCTTTGCAACATGCAATGAATGTGGCGGCGCAATGATGACTGAACGGCAAAAATCCAAGATGATCGCAGAAAATGTATTGCCGGAGGATTATTATGATCTCTGTGAAAGCTGCAAACAGGCCGCTGCTGGTAAGCGGTTTGCCGGAATTGTATGGTAAACCGGCGGAAACAGCGCGAAAAAAAGGAAGACTGGTCATAAGGCCCGGCAACTGCACCGGATGCAGGACCTGTGAACTGGCATGCTCTTTCGTCCATTCATTCGGGGGATTCATGGGAAGAAGCCGGATTCGAATCCGACAGGTGGGAGAAGAACGCTATGTTCAGTTGACCTGCCTACAGTGTGTGGAAGCTGCATGCATCAGTGTCTGCCCTGCAGAAGCGCTGGTGCGAAATGAAGAGACCGGAGCGGTGGATATAAATGAGGCGCGTTGTATCGGGTGCCGCCGGTGCGAAGCTGCGTGTCCATTCGGACACATGCATTTTGACGGGGGACGATTGATTCCAATCAAATGCGACCTGTGTGGGGGAGCGCCGGCGTGCGCGGCGTTTTGCCCTCATTCAGCGCTGGAAATCAGATAACGGGAGGAACGCTGATGACGGAAGAGGTAAGAGTAAAGGTCCCGAAAGGGAAAATATTGGTGCGTAAAGGAAAATGTCCCGCGGGATGTTCGCTTATGAATCCCGAGAAAAAACTCTCCGGAAAACCGGCCATTTCCGCGATGATCCGAAACAGGGGCGCCACCGGAATGATTCATTTCGACCCGTATTACGGGAATTTCTCTTATGAATGCGACATAGAGATGAAAGAGGGGGACATAGTCGGAATCTACTGCCCGCACTGCGAAACGTCCATGTCGGTGGAAGACAAATGCCTTTTCTGCGAGGTTCCGATGTTTGCAATTCAACTGCCCGACGGCGGGGAAGTACGTGCTTGTCCCACCGTGGGTTGCCACAACCATGACCTCACCATAGTGGATTTGGACGAACAGATAGCCAATTTTTTCAATGAAGAGCGCAGGCCCAAGATGTAACGGGGCTGAAAGTGATGAGATGAAGACATGGACAGAGAACAACAGGAAAAGATAGCCGGCGGAATTCTGGCAGCCATGCGGACCGAGCAGGAAGGATTTCATTTCTACTCCATGGCAGCGAATTCGACAAAAGACCCGAAAGCGAAAGATGTATTCGAAACACTGGCTCAAGAAGAAGCCGAGCATCTCCGTTTCCTGAAGGGGCAAAGGGAATCCATCCTGAAAGAGGGAAGGGTGGATGCGAATCTGATTCTGGGCAAGCCGGCCGCTCTCGAAGGAGAAAACCCGATTTTTTCCGACGGGCTTTGCAAGAGGATCGAAGAAGCTCACTATGAAATGACAGCCCTTTCAATAGGTATTCAACTTGAATTGGATTCCGAGAAGTTTTACAGAAAACAGGCGCAGGAAACCGATTCACCTGAAGTCTCGGCTTTTTTCAATAAACTGGCCGACTGGGAATCCCTTCACTACGCGGCCTTGCTCAAGCAGCACGACAACATGAAAGAAAGCTACTGGACTGAAGCCCGTTTCGCTCCGTTTTAATTCATTTCCCGCTTCTTGATCATGCGTTTCACCGCCAACATTTTCCCCAATCCTTGATCACGTGAAAACTATTCAACCGGCCTGTGCAGTGAAAGGGCCTCGTGAATCCTATCCCGGATCGTAGGCCCGTCGGAGATGGAACGGATTTCAGCCACTACCTTCAGAGCAAACCCCCAATCCCGGCAGATCAGCGACGCCTCAAGCGCAAAAAACAACTCTTTCAAAGCCAGGTTCTTCTTGCCCAGTTCCCGGTACGCGCCCGCCAGGTCCATCCGGTTCTGATACTCATGCGCGGGAAGGTCGCCGTCTTCCTCATACATTTGCTCAAGACTTCTGGCCCTGGGCGCCTTCTTTCCTGCTTCCCTGTCCTCTTCCGCAAGCCTCGCGCTCAGGGAAAAAACGCATGAAGAACATATCGGAGCATGTGTTCCGTCTACAAGCTGTGAACCATCCGGAAATGTCCCGCAGAAAAAACAATACCTTTCATCTTCGTCCGACGCCCCTGCTTTAACCACTGTTTCTTTGTCCCTGGAATCCACTTTCTCCGGTTTCTTGATTTGGGCTCCTCTTGTACCAACAGCTGAATTTTCCGATACTTCGCTTCCGCTTCCGTCACCGCTCTTTTTTCCGTTCCTCGCCCTGCCGCCCCCGGCGCTGAGGCTCTTTCGGCTTCTTCTGACCGAGCCCTTTGTGCTTACAGTCTTTCCTTCTTGACTCACCCGGTTTTTGGGATTCTCTCGATCCATACTCAGGGCCTCCTGGCTTAAACCGCCCAACGCAATTCTTGAATCACAACCAGAACAACTCAAACCATGCTCATGCAAAGGTCAAGGTTTTTCACACTTCCCCATCCGAAAATGAAAATGTCGATATCCGCTCCCATTTCCGCACCATGAAATAATTCCGCTCTTTTAAACAGGTTCACATGTTCTTTAGGCCGTAGTGTTGCTTGCATATTTTGATGCTTGAAATAATATGTGTTTCTAAGCTCAAGTTGTTGTGCGCACAGCTAACGAGGATATTTTCTTTGTCGTAAAGGAGGTTCGGATTGTCGCCTGAAAACGAAAAACCGGTGCTGATTGTGTCGGCCATATTTATTATTTTCACCGCTTTCGCCGCAGCCGGGTGTAGAACGGGCAACGATGATGAAAAAAACGACTTGTGTCCTGAAGGTTACCGAGCCGAAGGCTCGGCGTGCATTCCCATATTCGACGACCCCGAAGATTGCCCCGGCCCGAACGAAATGCCCGCGCTCGGCGGAGGTTGCCGCCCTGTCGGGGTACTCGAATGCGCGGAGGGGTTCGTAAAGGACTCGGACGGCGGGTGCGAACCCATTCTTCCGGACCACGAATGTCCGCCCGGCGCGATGGAAGTCATAGGAGAAACCGAGTGTTGCCCGGTGGGAGTGATAGAATGCGGGGAAGGGTTTGTATCAGACGGCCAAGGAGGGTGCGACGCAATCCTCCCGCCCGGCCCCGACCCTTGCCCGCCCGGAACAATCGAACAAATCGGTCATGACACTTGTCAACCTCTTGGCGACTGTGGCCCGGACCCTTCAGAGGGTGGAAGTCCGTGGGGAAATATCCAGGTCGACGGCACAACGGTTTTTGTAGACGGAGCGAGCGACGCGGATGAACCCGACGGAACCCAAAACGCTCCGTACCCAACCGTAGCAGCGGCCTTGCAAGCGGTAGAACCTGGAGGCCAGGTTGCGATAGCCGCGGGAAATTACAGGGAAGGGCTGGTTTTGAACAAATCTGTTCGGTTGACGGGTCGATGCTCAAGAATGGTGACCCTGCTGGGCTTGGTGGATTACGGTACGCCTTTTTCGGCTTTGCTGATAGGACCAGGTGGGTCGGGCTCCGTGGTTCGTGGAGTAACCCTCAGCGGACCACACCATGGTCTGGTGACATATGGAGCGCAGGGAGTACTGATGGAAGAAGTGGAGGTGCGGGACAATGGCAGATTTGGTGTTTTCGCTACAAATAGAGGAGATGTTTTGTTTCGGAAAGTCAAAGTGGCAAATGCAACTATGTTTGGTTTATATACCAGAGACAGCATGCTGTCTCTGGAACAAAGCGTCGTGCAGGGAACACTTCCTTGTCCTGATACGGATGAATGGGGTCGCGGCATCGACGTTATTTGTGACTCGGATGAAGAGATATGTGGATCTTTAATTGTGGAAAACAGTTTAGTGACAGACAACAAGGAATACGGGATTTATCTTACCGGAGTTGATTCAACCATTGTGTCGTCGGTGATTCGAGACACCCAATCACAGTCAGCAAATCAAATAGCGGGAATGGGGATAGGCGCTGATTGTGATCCGGATATGAAAGTTTGCGGAAGACTCCGGGTTGAAGGCAGCTTGGTTTCCGGCAACCGTTTTTTGGGAATAGCCATTCGTAATGTAGATACGTTGATTCACTCATCGGTTGTTCGGGACACACTGCATCATGGAAGGCAACAGGAATACGGAAGGGGGATCGAAGTTTTTTGTGAGCCTGATCTCGGAATGTGTGGAACCCTTATAGTGGAGGAGAGTTTGGTGGCCGGAAACCTCGAGGTGGGAATCAATAGCGCCGGAGCTGAAACAAGAGTGCTTTCATCCATTATTCGTGATACTTTGCCGCAGACAAACAGCAAGGATTCAGGCAGGGGGATTGGAGGTCAGTGTTTTCCGCAAGCACAGGTTTGCGGTAGTTTATGGGTGGAAAACAGTCTTGTGACCGGAAACCACGAGATCGGAATCGGTGTAGTCGGATTGGAAACAACAGTGATTTCATCTGTTGTGCGTGACACCTTGCCGCAGGAAAGCGATCAATCGCAAGGAGGTGGGATTGGAGCTGCTTGCCACCCCTTTGAAAGAACTTGCGGAAGTCTGAGAGTTGAAAAAAGTCTAGTGGCCGGAAACCGTGCGACCGGTATCTTTTCCGACGGAGTTGAAACAACAGTGATTTCATCTGTTGTGCGTGACACCCTGCCGCAGGAAAGCGATCAGAGATTAGGCAGGGGTATCTACAGCGGTTGCAGTGACAGCTTTGGTATATGCGGAAGTTTGTGGGTGAAGAACAGTCTTGTGAATGGAAACCGTGAGATGGGAATCGCCGCAGTCGGCATAGATACGACTGTGATTTCGTCTGTTGTGCGTGACACCTTGCCACAGGAAAGCGACCAATCGCTAGGCGGTGGGATTGGCGCTGAGTGTGATTATCGCTTTGATAAATGCGGGAGTTTATGGGTGGAAGAGAGCACAGTAATGGGAAACCGGACAGCGGGAATCTTTGTCTTTGGAGTGGACACAACAGTCGTTTCGTCTATTGTGCGGGATACACTTCCGCAGGAAAGCGATCACGGCTTCGGCAGAGGCATAAACGCCCAATGTGGTGAAGAAACGGGGTCTTGTGGGAGTTTGTGGGTAATAGACAGCCAGGTTGCGTCCAACGAAAACGTTGGTATGGCTATTTTGGGAGTGCCGGCAAATCTTCAAGGTGTGATGGTGTATAATACATCCCCCAATTTGGAGGGTGATATGCAGGGGGTTGATGGACAGGGTGTTTACTCGGGTTGTGACCCCTTTGTTGATGTTTGCGGGACATTATCGATGAATCACTGTATGGTGGTTTCAAGCTATAGCGTCGGAGTGGCGGTTGAAGAGGTTTACGGTTCGATGACAGGAAGTGTTGTTGAAAACGTTTTCGCACGACCGAAAGATGGGAAGTACGGCTATGGAGTTCAGATAAGAGGACAGGATGACGAGATGCCTGGTCAATTTCCCGTATTCCATGTGCGTGATTCCGAGATCCGGGATGCCGGTTTGGCTGGATTATTTTACCATTTTTCGACGGGCGATTTGACCGGATCGGTGGTAAGCGGGGGGGAGTACAGTGTGGCAATCAATAGGGGCGCTTCCCCTTCAATAGCCGAAAACAACGTTCTATCAGGCACGGTTGAAGATGATCCCAAGGCGGTGGAACTAACTCCATCACCCGCGCCGATGCCGGCTATGCCGATGGAATAGACGGATTTTATCAAACCACCGTTTTCTTCGCGGTTGTCTTTGTTTTGTAGTAATATCCTTAAAATATCGAGAATTAATATTCTGCCGGGTGAGGATTTAGTCAAAGCAAATGGTTGTTTTACGATGAATGCATTTCGTGGTTGTCTTTCGAAAAGGCAAATAAGGAGAGGAACGCAAAGATGAGAAAGAACTCGATCACAGGACTAACAGCGGTAATGCAACATGGAAACTGCTTAAACAATTTGACCGCATCATTCGCGCTGATCACTTTGGCCGCATTGAGTGCAGCCGGATGCAAGAGGGAGAAGGGCAGCGGGGAAAATGATAACAACAACGGATCGCAGTGCCCTGAAGGTTACCGAGCCGAAGGGCCGGCGTGTGTTCCCATTTTCGACAACCCCGAAGATTGCCCTGGTCCGAACGAAATGCCAAAGCTTGGCGGCGGTTGCCGCCCGGTCGGGGTGCTAGAATGCGCAGATGGATTTGTAAAAGATTCGGACGGCGGGTGCGAGCCAATCCTTCCGGACCACGAATGTCCGCCCGGCACGATGGAAGTCATCGGAGAAACCG
>SLPX01000425.1 GCA_007131745.1 Myxococcales bacterium | reverse complement strand
TTCTTCGGTAATGATTACGAAAATGCATTCAAAAAATGGAATGCTAAATTTGGTGAGAAACGACGAACTATGGGAACAAATTTCGATATTTTGAAAAGATTGGAAAAAGAGGTTGGCAAAGACCTTGTGAGATTGGCCAAGCTCAGCGAGTTGTTTGCCGGCCGTGAAAAAGTTTTCGGCAAAGAGTTACATGATTTTAGCAATATTACTTCTTTTCGAAATGATGCATCGCACTTCAGAGATAGAGTTAACAATATGTCTTTTCGAGAATTTAGGCTAGAGGCAAAGGATTTTTTCGAGAAGACACTCAGGTTTATGGAATATGTGGAAAAAAATGAAATATATCCGGAAACCGTCATAGTCACCGGGAAACACGAAGATGCGTTTATGAGAAAATGGGTGGATTGCACGAATGAAAGAGGAGATACTGACAAGGTTTTTATAAAAGATGAACTAGAGAGAAATGCTTTTTACTTCATGCACCCTCTCACAAACCCTGTTCGGATATATCCGATTATGGTGCCATATCAAGAAGCTGGCTGATTCGTCTCTGAAGGGGATAATTCCGGATGGTCGAGGAAGTAAGAAATCAGCGGTACTCGCAGAGGCTCAATTTTTCCTTCGTATTCACCGAAGAGCTCAAAACATTTATCCAAATCCTCGCTCCAATCCTCTATTTTCAGGGTCGTTACTTTGCCTGAAGTGCCTACATTGATTGAACTGTTGTATTCTTCTGAACGCCAGAACACTATCGTCCAATCAAGATTAAGGTAAGAAGCGAAATCCATTTTTTTCAGAAAATGACGAGCGTAATCCCAGCTTTCCAGCCGCACCGGGCCGGATGGAAACAAAAATTTGACCTCAGTCTCCAAACAACCGTTTTTCCCGGTTTTGTGTTTGTGGTCGGTATAAACCAGATCGATCTTGGTTCTATCATCGGTATCCTCGCCGATCTTCAATATTCTTTCAAACCGCGTCCAGTCTCCACCTGCATTTTGGGGGCGGTAGTACTCTTCAGCAAAGATGATGACGCAGTCTTTATGAAATCCTTTGTTTTCAAGGAACTTTTCGAATCGATTTTTGTCATCCAAGAGAAAAAATACTTCTTTCTTGCCGGGGGTATAGATGTCCTGTTTGATAAGAGTCGGACTCTTGTTTCCGAACTTGCCGGCGTGCCCGTCTATTATCCGATCGCCATCCTTGAATATGCTTTCGAGTTCAGATGGATCGGTTATTTTATAATGACGGTCACTTCGGACAAAGCAGGGGTGGTAACATAAGTCGCTGCTCAACTGGCGGTCGCGAACCTCTCTGCAATGGGCACAACCGAGTGCACAGGTAAGGCGCTGCACTTCCAGGGTAAACCGGGTGTCATCCTTGTGATAAAAAACTGATTTTCTCAGACCCTTCTTTTCCGGGCCGTGGGCAATCCGGGACAAAACGGTATCAAGTGTGTTTACCTTACAAAACAATCTGTAATCGTCCGCGTTTGACGACAACACCAGGAGTTCGAGCAGCTTAATCCCGGAAACACCTATTTTCCGGGCGATATCGACGGCTTCAATTATTTTGTCATGGTTGAAGTTATTGAGCACCACATAGTTCCAGATTACTTTCAGGCCGGATTTTGTGGCTTGCTCGATGTTGTTTTGTACTTGAGCAAATAAGTTGTCATTGGTGGTTCCCGTAACTGTATTGAAAGTACGGGGGTCAGTAGCGTGAAGGGAAATGTGAATTTTGAGTTTGCCTCTGTAATCATTAAGGTTTTTGATGGCCTTGTCATCCAATAGGGAACCGTTTGTTACGAGGGTAATGTCCGGCGGATTAGGTAGTGCCCCCAAGGAGGACAAGAGATAGAAACATCTCTCCTTTTCGAGCAGTGGCTCGCCGCCGGTGAAAGTTATGTCGGTGTATCCAAGGTCCACGGCAGACTTGAGGATTGCAAGCACTGATTCTATTTTCTCCGAACTCCTGAGGGCTTGGCCCAGCCCTTCATTGTGGCAGAAGAGACACTTGAAATTGCACTTTTCCGTTAGCGCATACCTTAACTCTTTTCTTTGACGCAGGGTTGTTTCCAATTCTATTTTGAAATCTTCATGCCTGTCGCTGAACCGGGTTCCGCAAATACGGAAACCTCTTTTTGTCAACATGCTTAACATGATGTTCCAACGGTTGAATGTTGAAACGGACATGCGCGTGTACCCCAGCTCGGCCATTAATTTCTGACCGCCTTCCAGTATGCATGCACCTGCTCCCTGTCTGCGGTGCTGCGGTAAAATCCCGCAATTCCATAGTTCAACACTGTTGGATTTGCCGCGAAAAACAGCGAATCCAACAGGTGACCCACCATTTTCATGAACAAAGTACTCGTGGACCGAGTAACCGGCTGTGCGATCTTTATAGTCCTTTTCACTGATTGCATCGCCGAATACCTCCTCATACAGCTTTAAAATTGTTTGAAGATCTTCTGTAGCGACCAATTTCCAATTCATACGAGTTCCTCCAGGTTAGCCAGAACCTTTTCAAATGCTTCTATGTACTTGTCTACCATCGGTACCTGGTCCTTGAAGGTAAAGGTGGGTAGAGAAAGTATTTGTGAGTGATACTTGTCAGCGCCTGGGAACTTTCGGTCACCATGGTCGGTTTTTGAAAAATTTCCCACATGGAAACGCGATGGTTCGAAAATGGGAAGTCTGTGAAAAGGCAACGATCCGGGCACAGACACATCAAGACCTTCTGCTCTCAGAGCTGAGACAAGGGTTTCTCTGGAAACGCCAAGATTGTTGAAATCCATTCCGGGCTTGAACCCGTAGTGGGCGCCCATGGAAGTAACATATTCTCTTCGAGCCGGCGGCTTGATCAACCCGGTCGCTTCAAGTCCTTTTGAGAAATACTCCAATGTTTTCGCTCTTGATTCAATCCATCCAAAACAATGGTTTTCCAGCAAATGTTTCACCATAACCGCTGCAAGAGGGTGAATGCGGAATTTCAGCCCGAAGCCGGTGCGGCGGATATCCTGCCAGGCCGGGTTTTTTACGCAGTCCATCGAGCGTTTCAGGCTGTGACCCAAGAGGGTAGCTCTTTCGTAAACATCGACGGAGTCTGTTAAAAGAATGCCGCCTTCACCCCCGGTCAAAAGCTTGTTGCCCTGAAGGCTGAAAACAGCGACATCGCCCTTTTTGCCAACATATTCACCTTGGTAGGAGGAAAAATGTGCATGCGAACAATCCTCCACCCAATACAATTTGTGGTTGCGGCAAATCTCCGCCACTCTTTTTATGTCGACGGGGTGACCCCACATGTGATTTGTCACGACAGCTTTTGTTCGCGGTGTTATAAGCGGAATAATCTCGTTGCAATCGATATTCCCGGTATCATCCTCGATATCACAAAAAATCACATGAACGCCCAGGTGGAGTAGTGGAGTTGCGGTTGCATGGAAAGAGTATACGGTCGAAATAACCTCATCACCGGGTTTCAGGTCGATTCCGAAAAAAGCGGAATACAGCGCCATCGTACCGGACGAAACAAGAACCGCGTATTTCCTTTGCAATAATTCACAAAACCTGTCTTCAAGTTCCTGGTATATTCCGCTGCGATCCACTATCGATAGCGGTTTTCCGGAGACGATATACGCTGATATTACTTCAGAGAGGCCCGGAACCGGAGGAGGCCACGTGAAATGAGGCTGTGGTTCATTGACGACCGGTGTGCCCCCCTTTACAGCTAGTTTGCCCGGCAAAACGTTATTCTCCTTTTTTATGCTGTTCCGATTTGTCGTATCTATGAACAGTTATGTTTTTGAGTCTTTGGAGAATAACAAAAATCAGCGGATATCCACCACCAAAAATGACCTTTTCTTCCCACTAACTATTCCTGACCTAACATCACCCTTTTCTGCTCCGATCAACAACCTGGCCAACGGCGCACTATACGAAATTGTTCTGTTACCATCAAATGTCATGTAACTGCCAATACGGTATGTTGTTATTTCATCTGTATCTTCGTCCAAAACGCTTACCAGACGACCCAATGCAACCCGTTCCGGTTCGCTTTCCGGATGAACAACACGTGCCATGTTTCTGATTGCTCGTAATTCGCTTAGACGCTTTGACCACATGTACTGTTGCCGTTCGCCGTCCTCATACGCAAAATTGTCGTGAAACGTCTCAGCGCCTTCCTGACAACTTGCCCCCATTTCTTTGCCGATATCCTTTATTCGAGCTTCTATGCTCTGCATTTCATCAACCAACTTCCGATAATCTTTTTCAAGAAAGTAATACGACATGTTCTCCTCCTCGCGTCTATATTGTGGACGCACCGGAGGAGTACATCTGACAGGAAGTTTCGAAAAATGCGTAAAGAGCCCTAAATACTTGAGGCAAGCAGTCGGCCGATGACAGGGCGGCGAGACAGTTCGGTGCGACTAATCTTAGGCCATTACGAGTTGCATTTTGTCGGTATAGTAATTCATGGTCCACCGTTTGAATCCCCGCATCACGGAATAGTTGAATCCACCTCCGACAACCGAACCCACACCAAAGGGAATCAGACGGCCGACTGCAATTCCACCCCTTTTAACGCCGTACTTTGTTATGATGGTTGTACCCACCTTACGGTTAATTTTTGCAAATACTTGAGCCGGAACTTTCTTGAACTGTGCTAAGGCCACCTTTGTTGCAACATGCTTGGCCGCCTCTCTGGTAGGCATCAATACTCCACACCACAGAGCCAAAACCTTTGCGAAATCATGGGTGAAGGATTCCCGGATATCGTGACCGTATATTGTAGCCACCCCTGCCACCATCCGAGCCATACAGCGAAGCATGAAACCGATGTTAAAGGATTCTGCTCCCACTTCTATCGCAAGCTGGGTTTTGGTTCCTATACCGGGGATTGCTCCAGGCAGCGCGGTTGCCGCACCTTGAGCGGCATATAGCTTCACGATACGAGACGCCCATGCTTCGGCAAGTTCCTCTTTTGACATGTGCTCACGCCCGCTTCGGAAAGATCGAATCTCTTCCATGATTGTTTCAGGTGAGGAACTCACCGCTTCAGTGCATTTCATAACTATTGCTTTTCCGTTCATGGACTGAACCTCCTGTTCTTTTTCCGCACTCCTCGGTTTCTCGTTAGAGAACAATGATCACGTTTAGCAAACAGATTCCGGCCCGATGCTCCTGCATTTTTTAGCGCTTCGCTGTTTCTGGTCTGGTGACGGCCATTGAGCTAAAACAACGGTCTACCAGTAGCCAGTGCCTCTATTAGGTAATATATGGCAATGATTAATAACCACCACAACGAGGCCTTGAAGAAGCAACGAATCGAAGGCTTTGCCTTTTTAGTTGTCGCAAAGTACACAATCGCTGCAATGTTTACGTATGGAATAAATATGAACGGGATAATCCACATCCATTCCCGTGTACTCACCTCACCTTTGTCGGATGGAAACAATTTGCGCTCGATTCTTTCTCGCATGCCGGGCTTTCCTGCAACCCGGTTCTGTTCGACATTATAGGGGTCGCTCCAGGCAGTCCAGTGGCCGACCTCTTCCGTGAATTTCATTTTAGTTGCTTTGTAGGTCATGAGCTGAACCTCCTGTTCTTGTTCCACTCTCTTCGGTTTTTGGTCGGAAACCCATGAGCACTTTTGGAACCAGAAAGAACCTCCGCTATCTATTCCTGCATTGTTGGTGCTGAGCGGTTTCTGATTTAAAGACGTTCCGGATTTTGTTTTCTGACAGAGGAATAAAACTTTTATTGAATAGATTGGGACCAGCACTCTCATCGCGAAAATATGTGGTCTCCACAGCGCCCCCCATTACTATAGACAAAACCAAAAAACTCATTCATTTAGCGGTTGAGCCAAGCCAATCTTCGCTATTGTATGGCGAATAAGAATTTGATAAGAAGACAGCCACTTGGTTTGTATAACGGTTGTGCGGTCATCTTCAGGCCGTCGAGGAAATCAAAAAGGGGTTGGCTCCGTGTCTTCATCGAAAAAGACTGATAGCGTACATGAACATGATGCTTTGATTGAGCAATTCTTCAGCAGTCCCAGTCCTGATTGGAATTCACCTGAAGGAGAGAAGGTCGCTTCAATCGCCTTGGATTATTGTCGAAAACGAAAGATGATATACAAATACTCACTTGACGAAGATGATCTGCATGATCTGTGTCAAAACATGATAATGAAAATCATGGATTTCACGAAACGCGGCAATAAGGTGAAAGCGACCAATCGAAATCAATTTCTCGCATTTTGTAAAACGACACTGAAAAATTTGTTCAAAGACGTCCAAAAATCAAAAAAACGAATTGTGTCCGGTCCTTCGACACCTGAAGTTTCGCCGATTGACCCATCACCCGCTCAACCAGGGGTGCCAGGAGTAGATGATAGGGATTTCCTTAATAAGGTTATGGAGGCAATTGGTCAGGAAAATCCAAATTATGTGGAAATCCTTGAAATGAAGTTGGAATACTTAACGGTGCCTG
This sequence comes from Myxococcales bacterium, assembly GCA_007131745.1. The sequence goes on along the minus strand of SLPX01000425.1, from coordinate 1,618 downwards.
AAATGATGCAACGCACGGGATTGTCGAGAGATGGCGTGTACAAGAGATTAGAAAGAGCACGAACTGCATTTCGGAAATATTTTGAATCATTCAAGTCAGAAAACTGAATCACCAAACGTCTACTTGATGAAAGAGGCCGGAAAAAAATGAGCCACGAGAATAATGCTATGGAACTAAAGCTACAAAACAAGGTTTGCAGATTGACTTGGGCAGGGTTCACTTCGAATCATAATCTCCATCGCCATTACATGAAACACGTCGCAAGATTAAACGGGGTGAAAGAAAAGAAGGAAAAAGATGATCCCGAGCGATGGCATGAAATATGGCCGGACAGCCCCGTTTTACATCGGAACCTGGAAGCGAGACAAAAAAACCTATTAAAAAAGCTGAAGTCCACCTTGCCGAAATGTGGATTATCTCGAAAAGCGCCCACAAAAAATGATGAATGTAAAGAATGCGGCTCGGACAGAGACAATGCAAAAAAAATCCTTGCTGTGGGGTCTGCCTTCAAGAGTGAACTCGATACTTATAATGATATTGTACAAAACTCTGTTTTATCCGTCCTAAAAGGTGAGTATCCCGGTGGCAAACCTTGTTTTTTTGTAAAAAGAGAGCCTTGCAGCGATGATTGTTCGCTCGTTGTTTTGTCTGAAAAGCGGGTTTTTGTAGCTGCTTTGATAGATGAAAAAAAGGGAGTGTTGAGGGCGAAAACCGGATATCGACCCATATGTGGAGGCCGGCTGAAATCCTTCAGAGAAGCAGTATTCGACTTTCACACGAAAAGAATGGCTGCAAAGGCGGCGGGGTTGATTATGGAAAGCAGTGAAACATGAAAGTAACTTCAACAGGAGGACCTGGAGATGAAGGATAACAAAAAGACCTTCTCTCTGTCGGAAGATGTTTCAAAGGATCTTCTTGCAGTGGCGAAATTGCAAGCGGCTGACGCCGTAGATGAAAACGTGGAGCGACAAGACCGGGTGGTTGCAGCCGGCTTGTTTCTTGAAACCATTGCCGCGTTGGAAGCCGGAGCCGTTCAATTCGAGGAAAAGGGCGATTTGCCGTCGGATTTGGTGCGCGACGCATTGGCAGAGCTTTCTGCAGATGCTTTGGAAGAAGCGGCCGAAGAGATAGCAGGTATTATAGAAGAGGCCATTGACGACCCGCATGAGAGGGAAAACCTGGAAATACTTGGAAGTCAACTGGATTGGTCCATCCTATATCGACAACGGTTTCACTCACGACTGGAAGGCGCCCGGTCTTATCTTGGCGAAAAGACAGAGCTTACGGAAGAACAACAACGGGCTGTAGAATACTTTGATGCCCTTGTGAAACCATTGGCATGGGGCCTGGTATTTCACAATTTCACACGGGAGGGTCATGCATTGATGGTGGCCCCGGAAAATCGCAAAAAATACTGGTGGTGGTTCGAGGCGATCGACTTGCGATGGGAATCTTTGGCAGCCGCAAATGAACTTGCCGAAATCATTGAGAGATATCCTTCTTTCGAGAGGTATTTCAACCGATTGCGGCACGCGAGCCGTGTACGGCTGGGCTTGACCAAAGCTGAATTGGTCCCCCCTAAACCAGTTACCAACCAGGATGACGAAGAAGTGCCTGC
>SLPX01000025.1 GCA_007131745.1 Myxococcales bacterium | reverse complement strand
TGGATTTGACCCCTGGACAGTGTTTCGCCTCCCCCCATGTCTCCCTCTCGGCCGAAATCTATGACTTGCTTGTCATCCCACTGTCCGCCTTTCCATCCTCCACCCCTTCTTCTTCTTCTTCCTCTTTTTCCGGTTTTCTTGCCCTCGGTGTCGGTTTCCTCTTCTCCATCCCAGCTTGTTTCATAACGCAGTTCGCTTCGATCCCGCGCTGCAGGGCCGGTTTCTTCCGCTTGGACGCCCTTGTACAAAAAGATGCCTCCTACAACAAGCCCCACCACTGCTGCGGCTCCCACTCCTACTCCCCAAAAGACCTTTTTCTTACGTTTCTCGGATTCCTGGGTTGCGGATTGGGTGGCCGCGCGTCTTTGAAGTTCCTTGTGACGCTGCACTCCGCGAAAATACTTGCCCAACTCGGGATGATCTTTCACCTTGACCCGGTTGCCGGTTACATTGTCGACAACCATGTCATTGCCGCCGACTTCACCTATGCGGATCTGAACTTTCAGTTCTCTTGCTGAAAACGGGCCGAAATCAAGTTTTCCCTGCTGAATCAGGTAACGCTCTTCGTCTTCTGAAGCGGTTTCTTCCACCAGGCTTGCAAGATCGAATTCGCCTGAACTGATGGGAGGGAACGGCTCGTTCGGTGCCGGAGGTATGCCGGCGAGACCGGGTTGTGTATGAACTACATTGCCTCCGGGCGCGAACCCCGGCCCGGGTTTAAACGGCGGTGGCGAAGCTGAACCCGCAGCAGGTTCGGAAACGATGTCGATGTCAATGCCGATCGATTCCGCTTCTTTTCCAGAGGTTCCTGCAACAGCGCCTTGCGCCTGTGCCGGTCCTTGGTCCTTTTCGGTCATGGCCTGGATGACGTCGAGCATCGCTTCCTTCATGTCCATGGGCGAGAGGTATCTTTCGCCGGGATCGATGTTTCTGCAGCGGTTGATGACAATGTCGATGTTCGAGGGAAGGCCTGGCACCACTTCCGATGGGTTCTTGAAACTCTGGTCGGGTGATATTCCGGTCAGAAGTTCTCCCACCAAAACCCCGATAGAATACACATCCGATTTGCCGTCGGTCGAAAGAGGATCTGCAACCACTTCCGGAGCCACGTACCTGGATTCTTGCTCGGCCAGGTATGGAACGATGTCTCCGATCGGTGCCAGTGCATATAAAAGACCAGTGTCCGAAACCTTGATTCGTCCCGACCTGCTGACCAGTACGTTGCGGGGATGCAACGCGCCGTGGCTGAACATGGATTCGAATTGGTTCAACCCGTTGCTCAGGTGCGCCACCACGTTGAACGCCCCCTTCAATGTAAACGTCTTTTTCGCGCGCGCCTTTTTTTCCAGCAAAACCCTCATGGGTTGGCCGTCAAGGTATTCTGAAACCATGTAAAAAAGGTTTTCATCGAATCCTGTTTCATAAACCTGGATTATGTTCTTGTGCTCGATGCTGGAGATTTTTCCGGCGATTTCGCGGATTCGCTCCACCAGGTTCGGCTGCGAAGCGATCTCCGAGGAAAAAATTCTAATCGCTACCGGACCGTTTTCCTTGTTGTCGTGGGCGCGATAAAGCGGGCCGAGCCCTCCCCACCCCAACATTCTTTCTATCCGGTATCTCCCGCCGAGAATTGTTCCTTCATCGAGTTTTTCTGATTTGCCCGGGGGTATGCCCTCGGACGGCGCTTTGGATTTAGTGTCGGTCATGGCCTTGATTTCTCTTGTGATTAACGTCAAAAACCCTAAAAATACTACCCGAAGCTTTTGTTCGAAGCAAGCGCCTTCAGATACCTTTTTTCTGAATTTCCTGAGGGACCGTACCTTTCAGGATGCCTAATGCCGAGATGCGACGAAAAGGGTTTGCCTAATGAAAAAAGAGATCGATTCGACCCCCGTGGAGTTCGTTCCTATCGGATTTGTGAGGACATCCGCGGTTGACATTCCCAAGCACTGGACCATTTCAAATGTCCGGGGAGAGTTGGTCATGGATGAAAGGTTGGTCAACGGTCTTGCCGACATAGCGGTCGGGAGTGAACTTGTCGTGCTTTTTCATTTTCACAAGAGTCCGCCTTTTACCAGGGATTTGCTCAAACAGACTCCACCGACCAGGGATCGTCCCAGGGGAGTATTCAGCACATGTTCGCCGGTTAGGCCGAACGCCATAGGTTTATCCATTTTGGAAGTTCTTGCGATCAAAAAAAATGTGATCGAAGTGAATCGGATCGACATGCTGGACGGCACCCCCATTCTTGATCTGAAGCCGCACAAGAAATAACGATCCTTGGTGAACGTGATCATCTTCCGTTTTTTTGATTCACTCCAATCAAGCGTCTTGACAAACCTTTCAGGATTGCACATTCTTGATTTGTGACGAATGCGTCACTTTTGATGGCGTGGTTTACTCGATAGTCGCTGGTGGCCGGCGCCCTTTGAGGGAATAGAGAGCAGATACGTAACTTGCAGGTGGTGAAACTCATCTGCAGAGCAGATCTCGGAGAGGTGTTTTTGACAAAGCACAGGAACAAGGAAGCCTGGATTGAGGATATACTGGAGGCAGCGGCCGAGGTGATTGACAGGTCGGGGTATACGAATCTGACCATGGAGGCCATCGCGGCCGAGAGCGGTTTGAGCAAAGGGGGAATTTACAGGTTCTTCAAGAACAAAGAGGATGTGGCGCTGGCGTTGTTCAGCAGGTTGCACATGGAGTTGTTGGACTTTGGTGTAAGTGAGGTGATCTCTTGGAACACCTCCCTGGAAGACACTATTTCCCGGTTGCTTTTCGTGCAGTTGGAAGGTGACAAAGCGGCCAGGGTGGAGCGCATATGGATACAACTCTTGCCGGAAACCCTCTGGTCCCAGGCATTCAGAGATGAGGCGCAGCGCTTGACCCGGTACATGCGTGGAAAGTACCGGAAGTTGATAGGGAAGATCGTCGAAAGAGATGGTGTGGATGCAGCGGAAGGCTTCAGTGTAAGATTGGAAACGGCCCTGGATTTCGGTGTGGCCGTGATGCAGGGTTTGAGCATCCAGGGTAGCGAGGGAATGCCGCGCGAGGAACGAGCGGATCTTTTGAAGAGATTCATCCAAGTGATGATGGAATATGTGCTGGGAGAGAGAGCATGATGAACCGGTGTTTTTTTGTTTTTCCGATCATCGCTGCTCTTAGCAGTGTGTCTTGTGAAAAGGTCGCCAAGAGCGGAGGGGTGGAAGGAGAGTACAAAACTCCCGTTGTTGTCAGGAAAGCCCGTGTGGAGAATAAAAAGGAAGTGAGGCGTTTGACTGGTGACGTGGACGCCTGGGAAATGTTGCCATTGTCGTTCAAGGTCGGCGGCAGGGTGTCGGAGGTGTTGGTTGAAGAAGGCGACGAGGTAGAGGAAAAACAACTCATAGCCGTCATGGATCCCCGGGATTACTGGTTGATGCGGAATCTGGCCCATTCGCAAGTGGAGGCGTTGCAACCCCACCTGAAAAGGGCTGAATCTCTTTACGAATCAAAAGCGCTTCCCAGGTCGGAACTGGATAAAATCGAAGGCAAGATGAGAGCAGCGAGGATTCAACACCGGCAGGCCCAAGCTCAGCTTTCCTACGCGCGTTTGCGATCACCCATATCCGGGATTGTAATAAAAAGACTCGTTGGGCCGGGAGACATGGCCGGTCCGGCCAGACCGGTCATCGCGGTAGCCAAATTGAGAAGGGTAAAAATCGTGTTTCCCGTGTCTCAGGGCGATCTGAAGCATTTCAAGAAAGGCATGGAAATCGAACTGGAAGCGGCCGGTGTGGATGGCGTGTTCAAAGGAAAGGTACATCACGTGGGTTATGCAGCGGATGCTTCCACCAGGACTTTCCCGGTGACTCTTTCTGTCCCCAATGATGACCTGGTCTTGAGGATGGGCATGATCGTGTCGGCAAAGGTACATGTGGCCGACCATGAAGGAGTTTTTGTTCCGCTTTCCGCGGTTTCCCGCAATCTTGGAGGTGAACCGTCGGTCCTGGTGATAGACGAGGAAGGAAAGGCAGTGTCCCGGGAGGTGGAACTGGGAATCCGAGTGGGTGAAGAGGTCATGATTTCGAAAGGCATATCGGCCGGTGAGCGGATCATTGTAAAAGGAATGGTTAACAACGGGGACCATGTGGCCGCGGTCGTAGAAGAGGACGGGGACAAGAAGTGAACCTACCTCGCTGGGCCCTGAAAAATCCCACAATGGTGCTGTTGGGAACGCTTTTTTTCGCCGTGTGGGGAGGACTGAACTATTTGAATTTGTCCAGGAGGGAGGACCCGGAGATAAAGATATCGATGGCCCTCATTGTGACCATTTATCCGGGAGCGGGCGCGGAAAAGGTCGAGCAACAGGTTACGCAGAGGCTCGAAGAAGAAATCCAGCAGATGGCGAGTGTGGATGAACTTAGTTCCACGACTCGAGAAAACATATCCGTGATCTTTGTCTCGGTTCGCTTCGACCTGGACGAATCTATCGAGTGGTTGAAGCTCAGATCCCGCATGAGGGAGATGAGATCATCGCTCCCTGAAACGGTCATCGGACCGCAGGTATGGGATGATTTCGGCGATACCACCGGGATGATCATAACACTGACCGGCGCCGGTCCCGACGTACTCCAGGAAACGGCCGAAAATCTTCGTGATGAACTCAACAGGGTGGAATCGGTAGGGAAGGTGAATTTCTACGGTGAGATACCGGACGTTGTTTACGTGGAGTCCACCCGCGCCAAGATGGCCAGGTACGGCATAACCCCCATTCAAATGCAGCGCATGCTCCAGATGCGCAACCTGAAAATTCCAGCAGGTTCGATAAGAACCGATGAGTTCGGCTACCGTGTTCAGCCCACGGGCGCATATTCGACTATCGACGAAATAGAAAACACCATTATCGATCTTTCCCGTGAAACGGCTCACCCGGTTCGAGTGCGCGATCTGTTCCATGTTTACCGGGCGCCCAAAAACCCGCCCGATACCATGGTGGTCAAAGATGGAAAGACCGCCATGGCCGTGGGCGTGGTGATGAACCGGGGATACAACATTGTAAAAATGGGCCGGGAGGTGCGAGAGGTTTTCAATGAATTCCGCAAGAGACTTCCTCCGGGCGTGGAAGCAGAGATAGTTCACGATTCTCCCAGGCAGGTAAACGAAAGAATAAACTCCTTCATGCGGAATCTGCTGGAGGGCCTTGCGATCGTGGTTCTTTCCATGAGCATTTTCCTGGGTATCCGCTCCGCCCTGATAAGCGCGGTCGCGATACCCTTGTCAGTGCTCATGGCGATGTGTTTCATGCCGATGATGAAGATCGACTTGGAGCTGGTTTCCATATCCGCGTTCATCGTGGCGCTCGGCATGCTTGTGGACAACAGCATAATTGTAACCGACAACATCGACATCAAGTTGCGGCAGGGACTCGACAATCACAAAGCCGCCTGGCAGGGAGCTCACGAGTTGGCCAGGCCGGTTGTAGCAGGCACCATGGCCACGGTGGTGGCTTTTCTTCCGATGCTGCTTCTAAGCGATGAAATGGGCGCTTATATCCGAAGCTTGCCCCTGGTCGTAGCGGCTTCACTGATCGCGAGCCTTGTCATTGCAATGACCTTGACGCCTTACATGGCAAAAAAACTGCTTCGGCCTCACAAGAAAAAGAAGGAACTTGGCACCGGACCGCTATCGCGGGGTTATCGCTCGGTGATTCGTTTCTGCCTGCGGTTCCGTTGGCTCGTCGTTTTGTTGACCATTGCCATGCTGGGCGGAACAGCCTACATATTCACCATTGTCGGCCTGTCCTTTTTCCCCGAAGCGCACCGGGATCAATTCACCGTGGACGTGTGGACAAAGGAAGGAACTTCACTCGAAGAAACGCTGCGAGTCGCCAAGCTGGCAGATGAAATGCTTCGCGCAGACAAGGATGTCGCTTCCACCCTGATGTACGTGGGTACCGGAGGGCCGCGCTTTTACATCACCGTGGTTCCTGAATTCCAGAAATCCAATTACGCACAAATTATGGTCAACACCACCGGACCTGAAGTCACGCGCGATGTCATCGATAGGTTCAACAAGAAAGCCGGGGACATGTTCCCGGGGGCAAGAGTCTTTGCAAACAGGCTCGTGATGGGGATCCCGGTTGAGGCGCCCATCGCTATACGGGTAATCGGACCCGACATGAAAGAGTTGAGAAGAATCTCTGAAAAGATCCAGGAGATACTTCGAGATACCCCCGGCACGGTTTATGTGAGAGACAACATGGGTCCTGATGTGCCGAGCTTCAAGGTAAAAGTCGATGAAGAGAGGGCCAACCGGGTGGGTGTTACAAACACCGATGTAGCGCTAGCATTTCTGGCCACCTACCAGGGTTTTGAACTCACCAGCTTTGATGATGAAGACAAGGAAATACCGGTGGTCCTGAGACTCACCGGGCAGGAGCGGCGGATCAAAGAAGACCTGGAGGGGCTCCCGGTGTTTTCCAACCTGACCGGAAAACAGGTTCCTCTTGCCAACGTGGCCGACATTTTACCGCAGTGGGGCGCTGGCGTCATTTCCCGGCACAACAGGCGCCGGTCGGTCAGCGTGTTGGCTCGCAACAGGGATCGCCTTGCCGATGATGTACTCAGGGACGCGTGGCCGAGAATAGCAGCCCTGGAACTTCCCCTTGGTTACAGCCTTGAAATCGCGGGTGAAAAAAAGGAGATGGACAAGGTTTTGGACGAGGTCCTTGTAGTCTCAGGACTGATCATGGCAGTGTTGCTTGGATTGCTTGTGCTGCAATTCGGATCCCTCAGAAAAACACTCGTAGTGCTTACCGCGGTGCCCCTTGCCCTCGTGGGCGCCACGATCGGCCTTTATTTCGGAAACTACTCCTTCAGCTTCATGGCTATTTTGGGGGTGGTCGCGCTTGCCGGCATGGTGATTAAAAACTCCGTTGTCTGGGTCGAGTTCGTCAACAGGGCGGAAGGAGAGGGCAAGGATCAGCACGAAAGCGTCATAGAGGCGGGGGTATATCGAATGCGCCCCATCATGCTGACCACCGTCACCACGATAGGAGGCCTTCTCCCCCTGGGGCTTTTCGGAGGAGTTCTTTTCGAACCCATGGCCTGGGCCATGATCGGCGGTCTCGCCGTGTCCACCGTCCTGATCCTGGTTCTGTTGCCCGTCTTGTTCACTCTCATCGTACCCGCGCATAAACACGGACCGGAAGGCAATGACCATACCGGAAAGCCGGACAACCAAAGCCCGTCCCAACAACCGGAAGAACCGGAAGCGACTCAGGAGACCGAAGAATCCGAATCCGCTGAAAACACCGGGGAAACCGAAGAGACTGAAGAGTCGGAATTCATGGAAGATTCCGAGGCGACTCAAAAGACTGAATCCACTGAAGAAACCGACAAGACAGTTTTATAAGGAAGTTCTAACAAGGCGCTCGGCGGTTTGGCTACCGCCCAAAAAAAACAGGCTCGTTATAGCTTTCTGAACGTCAAAACCTCTTTGTTTTCCCTGTTGATTATCTCGAGTCTTTTAGCCGTCACCTTGAAGCCGACCTTGTCCGTGGTTCCGTCAACGGTCAGTTCCAGGGTTTTTCCTTTGATTTTCCATGTGCCGGTCTTGGTGTCGCTTTCACCGTTAATGCTCATAACGGCTATGAGCGAACCGTCTCTCTTAAACTCGAAAATGATTCTTGTGCCGATCGGGATGGGTTCTTTTTCTCCGTCGCTGGTTGTCAAGTATTCAGCGAGCCATCTGCCGTACAATCTCGTCTTCGACGTTTGGGCTTCGGCCGGCAGCGCAAAAATGAAAAGCGCAAGCAAGGGAAACGCTATTTTTCTCATGACAGACTCCTTTTTTTTCGGCGTGCAGCTCTTTAAAAATGCTACCCAATTGTAATTCACATTCTACGGAAAATCTCCAAGTTTCTGTTCTTGAGGATTCTTTCTTGCCTCAAGCATCTGCTACGGCAGCACAGGGAGACATCGCGTTGCTGTACAAAATCCGGCAAGCTGGTTCAAGACCAACCGTAACCCCTCGTCGACTTCAGCCATAATTGCATTTGAAAGGGTGTGAACCTTTTCGGTCAAAAATGACTTATCAATGGTGATTATTTGAGAGACGTTGATCACGCTTT
>SLPX01000024.1 GCA_007131745.1 Myxococcales bacterium | reverse complement strand
TTTTCTCCCGGGGTTTTTGTTCCGGAGGATTTTTCCTTCCACAAAGAGGTTGGAGGCGATTCCGTAACAGCGGATCGAATCTGGGCTGCGGGATTGATTTCCGGGCACAGCGCGTCCAATCGGGCTGAAGTGTCCGCCCGCCTGATCGAAAGCTGGAATTCCGGTGTTGGAGGATTCGAGGTTCGGATGCGGTTGATTCAGGCAATGGGTCGCTCGCTCCATCATGTTGAAAGCGATCATCCCGAAGAAAGCGGGAAAATTGAGATAACTGATGACCGTGAAAGTGAACCCGGGGTCCATGGGGTCGAGGCAATCTGGAATATCCTGAAAGCGGTTGCTTCCGGGGAGGAGGAGGAATTATTGAGATGGGCCGCTGTGCGTGCGATCGGGAAAAGCGGACTTTCCAAGGGAAGACAAGTGTTGTTGAACGCTGCAAAAGATAAGGATCCAAGGGTTCGAGTCGAGGCGTTGGACCATCTTGCAAACGCGGATGATCCCGCGACCGATAAATTTGCATTGTTTTGTGCGCTCCAGGATCCATGGTCATGGGTCAGGGTGCGATGTCTCCAGGTAGTTGCTGCAAGATGCCCGGCTGAAGGGGAAACCCATCTTCTTTCGGCTCTGAGGCTGGGGGTGGGGCCTTCCATAGGAGCGTTGCTTTACCCGATAGCTGTATGCCGTTATCCGGCAGCGCGTGAACTTTTAAACGACATGGTTACGGCCCACGGCAAGGATCCGGGGACAGCAGCGTTGGCTGCCCGATTGTTGCCCGGTTTGGGGGATTGGAAGAGCGCTGAGATTATCCTCAAGGCGGCTGAGTCGGTATTTGATGAAACGCACCCTCATACCCGGCAGGAAAGATTGTTTGTGGACCTGGTGAATGGATTGAAAGCTTTCCTGGAACAGGGTGTTTCCGTTCAAAAGAGTGTTGGGCCGGGTGATCGAGTCGACGTGGATGAGTCAGCGAAAAGAGTAAAGCCTCCGGAAAACATTGTCCGAGGCGTTATCAGGCTATCAAAAAAAGTTTTGGCGGTTGCAAGAGACCCGTCCACTCCCAGGTCTGCAAGGTTGAAACTGGCGGTCGTAAACCTTGTTTCTGCTCTTTGCCCATCTCCCGACGCTTCGGCGATACTTGGAAGCTGGGCAGCGGAGAGAGATTCACAACAGGTACGAATGACTGCGATCCGCGCATTGGAAATGTGCAAAAGGTTGGAGAAATCAAGATGATGTTTGAACTTGAAAGAAAGTGTCATTTCAGGGAGTCCGGAAAATCGCTTTCGAGTGGCACCTGGTTTTTTCGTGCTTTTGTCGCAGTGATCCTGGTCATGCCGTTTGCAAACGGTTGCGCTGGTTGCGGGGACGTGTCCCTTAAGGGAGGCGTGTACGCGTGTGTTCCGGACGAGGAAAACACCTGTCCTGCTGGTTGGTATTGTCGTCAAAATGTTCAAGGTGAATACAGGTGTTTCACGACCCCGGAAGACGATGATGGTTCGGTTGTCGTGGACGCAGCGAGCGACGGCTCAGTGCATGACGGAAGCGAAGTTGATGCAGCATGTGTTTGCACCGAAGGGGACTGCTGCGACGGCTGCTATTATCGGGGCACGGATCATCGTTGCGATGAAACTCCGGTCGGAACGGCTTTAAAGTGCGAAGAACTTCAGTGTGGAACAAGGATTCTCGAGGCTGTTTCATACAAGTACTGCAGCGGCACGAGTGCTCAGTGCGACGAGTCCAACATTCAAGAAGGCTCTTCAGAGGTCGAAAGTTGCACGCCCGAGCAGGCGTGCAGGGAGGATTCTTCCGGAAATGCATGGTGTGAAGATTGTGGCGATCTCAACTGTCATTTTAATAATTGTTGCGTCGATCCGGATGAAACGGAAATACCAGCCAATTGCATCGATGAAAACTGCGACGGCTCGGACGCGTTGGGGGACACAACGGTAAATCTTTCGATGCAGATATCTCCCAACCCGGTAGGGACGGGCTCCTCTGTGAGTGTTACGGTCGGCGCGACCCATGGGTTTGCTTTCATCGGCTTGCTGATTCAGGATCCACACGGAGTTGAGAGAATAGTACAAGATCCCGAAATAACCAGTGGTGGAGGCCAATACACCTGGACTTGGAGTTCGATTCCGTTTCATGGTCCGGGAAAACACAAAATAATTTTCGCATACGACTTTTTGCCGGAGCACGCTCCCACGAGTTGGACCCCTCTTATTTGCCGGATTTTGGAAGTGAACTAGGTTCCTCTGTCACGCGTCCTTTGCACTCGGGGCACAAAAGGTAATCTCCACGCGCTGACTGTTTTGAAACCATCAGCGGGTAGTTGCACTGAGGGCAGGCTTTGTCGACCGGTCGATCCGAAAGAATCAGGTTGCATTTGGTTTTAGAGTAATTGGAGCATCCGTAGAAAACCCTGCTTTTCTTGCGCGCTCGCTTTTTCAAAATTTCACCGTCGCATCCCTCACGTGGACAGGATATGCCAAGGGTAAGCGGCTTGGTGAACTTGCAGTCGGGATATCGACTGCATGACAAAAACTCCCCGTAGCGGCCGTTCCGGATAACCAGAGCCGCGCTGCATTCATCGCATTTTTGATCTGTTTTTTCCTGTTCCTTGATCTCGATTTTCCCATCGGGGAGACGTTCGAATTCACTGCTGTTCCGGCAATCCGGCCAACTTGAACACGCCAGGAATTCGCCGTTTTTTCCCCAGCGGATGACCATGGCGGCGCCGCATTTGTCGCATTTGTGTTCTGTCGGAATCATCTGCCGTTTCAGGTTCTTCATGGACGCGGACGCTTTTTCGAGGTCTTTCTTGAAAGGTTCGTAAAATTCTCTGAGCGTCTTCTGCCAGTCGCTGGACCCTTCTTCGACAAGGTCCAGATAGCTCTCCATTTTTGCAGTGAATTCCGTGTTCAATATGTCGGGGAAGTTTTCCACGAGCAGGTCGGTTACCAGCGAACCCAGTTCTGTCGGGTGAAGCCGACCGCGTTCCTTGATCACGTAGTTTCGATCCTGGATTGTCGATAGGATCGCCGCATAGGTGGAAGGCCGGCCGATTCCTTGTTCTTCCAGTTCCTTTACGAGTGTCGCCTCGGTGAACCTGGGCGGAGGTTGAGTAAACTTTTGAAGAGAGTTGACCTTTTTCAGGTTCAATTCCGCGTCTTCTTGCAGTTCGGGAAGTTTGGCGCCTTCCTTGTTGTTTTCCGCGTCCTCGTCACGGCTTTCTTCGTAGACCGCGGTGTATCCGGGAAACCGCATGATTGTCCCTTGGGCCCTGAGGCCCAGGCGCGCACATGCTATTTCCGCGGTTGTCTGGTCGTATAGCGCGGGCTTCATCTGGGACGCTACGAACCTTTTCCAGATGAGTTCATATATGTCGGCCAGGTTTTTTCGTTCCTTTAGATTCCGCCGGATTGCTCCAGCCTTGTCCGGCGACGCACTGTTGAGTTTTATTTCAAGTGGTGTGATAAGACGTTTTCTGACGGTTTCAGGGTCCAGGGAAGAGGATGTGGGCCTGATGGCTTCATGAGCGTCCTGGGATCCTTTCTTGTTCTTGTACCGGATCGGAGCGGAAGGCAGGAAATTCTCTCCATAACGTTCTTTTATGAAAGCCCGAACATCCGTGAGGGCGTCTTCCGAGATCCGCGTCGAGTCGGTTCTCATGTAGGTGATCAAGCCTTCCGTGCCTTCCGAACCTCCCAGGTCGACCCCTTCGTAGAGTCTCTGGGCAAGGGACATCGTCAACTTGGGAGGCATCCTGTAGCGGCGCGCGGCTTCTTGCTGAAGCTTTGAGGTAATAAAAGGCGCCGGAGCGCGGCGGGTTTTGCCGCTTTTTTTGATTGATTGAACCTTGTAAGGGTTGCTTTCCAGTTCTTTTACCAGCAAGTCCGCGGTTTCCTTGTTCGGTACAACGGCTTTTTTACCTTCGATCTTGACTAGTTTTGCCTCGAACAGTTCATCACGGGCCGTCAGGAGTTCACTGGAGATGTTCCAATACTCTTCCGGTGTGAACGCGTTTATCGCTTTTTCTCTTTCAACGATGATCCTGACGGCAACGGATTGCACGCGGCCCGCGCTGAGTCCTCGTTTGACGTTTTTCCAGAGAAGAGGACTTATCTGGTACCCGACCAGGCGATCCAGGATCCTGCGCGCTTGCTGGGATTCGAACTTGTTTTTGTCGAGTTTTCTGGGTTCCGATAAACCGCGTGCAACGCCTTTCTTTGTAATCTCGTTGAAAAGCACCCTGTACACGTTTTGATTGACCTTCTCGATTTCCCGGGCGATATGCCAGGCTATGGCTTCGCCTTCCCTGTCGGGGTCGGGGGCGAGAAAAATGTTTTCAGCTTTCTTCGAAGCTTTGCAGATATCCTGGATGACTTTCTTTTTTCCCCTTATGGTCACGTAAGTGGGAGCGAACCCGTCGTCTACGTCTACACCCAGGTCTTTTTTTGGTAAGTCCTTCACATGGCCCACAGATGCTTTTACCTCGTAGTCTTTGCCGAGATATTTTCCGATCGTGCGCGCCTTTGCAGGTGATTCAACAATAATCAAGTTCAGCATATTGCTCCATCCATTTAGATCTCCTGTTGATGGTCTGCTCTTTTCATTCTGTCAACCCCCCAATTTTATTTTTGGTTGGAGATGATGGGTTATGCACTGCCGCGTATCGGTTTCCCGGGAGGCGGAGAATTAATTCTTCCATTTCCAGCACTGTCAACCTTGACAGCGTTTGAGCTGGAGACATCCCGCAAAGGGTTCCAAGATCGTCCGGAGTCCGCCCACCGGGAACCGCCGCGGCACAGAGCAACCTGCTCAGGTTCTCGTCGAGGTTATCCGGAGCTTCTACCCCGCGCTCTCCCTTGTTGCTCACGACGACATCCAGGATTTGACGTGCATTTTCCACCCGGTAAGCGCCGTCGGCCAGGAGTTGCATCGTTCCCGGAGATCCGGGAAAAGCCATTACGGGTATTTTGAGGGATTTTGCATGGGCCGCCGTGTTCTTGGCGCCCGAACGAAGTCCTGCTTCAACAACGCAGACGCCGCGCGACAGGGCTGCAATAATACGGTTTCTTTGGAGAAAACACCCTCTATGAGGTTCGGTACCAAGTCTGAGGTGGCTGATCACCGCGCCTCCGCTGTTGACCGCTTCTTTGAACAGGTCCAGGTTTCTCGCAGGATACGGCCTATCCAGGCTGGAGCCGAGGACGCAGATTGTAGGACCGCCTGCGTCCAAACATCCAGCGTGCGCGGCAGCATCGATTCCGTAAGCTCCGCCTGAGATTACTGTGAAACCTTTTTGGGCCAGAGTTTGTGCTGTTTTGCGAGCTGTGTTGACTGCGTCTCCGGATGCAGCCCTTTTTCCCACAAGCGCTATTCCGGGTACAACATCCATTTTGCCCGCACACCAAAGGAGGGGCGGGGGGCATGGTGCCTCGGCGAGTGAGTCCGGGTATTGTGAATGGCCGAACGGGATGATTGCCGCGCCGAGAGCAGTGGTTTTCCGGATTTCCTCCTTGGCTTGTTTTTCGGATTCTGTGCACAACAGGTTTTGGATGGCTTCAGGGGACAATGTCAATGCGAGCATGAATCGCGGAACTTGCAGGATCTTTTCTGCCGTGGACCATTGCACCAGGAGATTGTGGAATTGTTTCGGCCCGATCCCCTTTGCAAGGCCGAGACGGATTCGGGCCAGGAACTCGTTTTTGTGCATCGAAACTTCCTTGTTCCGGGCTGTCGCCCTCGGGTTGTTTTCCCGGTTATCGGAAAAGACAAGCGAAAGTTGCCCCAAAAGAAATGAAAGTGAAGCAGGGTTTCTACTGCTTACGCCATATGGGCGAGATTCCCGGAGGAGGAGGATTGATCGTGAGGCGTTGAAGCACCCGCCCCTTGCCTTCATACACGGCGAATCCCAGTTCGTCATGGACGAGCCTGTGAGGTTCGGGGTACCGCGCTGGTACGACGATTCTCTCGATTACCGGAGCAAACGCCCCTGTTCGGAATACACCTTGGTAAATGATTCCCGAGGGGCTTTTGCCTATCCGGTTCAATTGATAAAGAAAGTCGACAGGTCCCCAACGGCTTTGGGCACGAGCCTTCTTATAGTTTTCGGTTTTGGCCAGATTTGCAGCGGGAAACCATGCAAGGGCGAGTGGGTTTTCAGTTATTACATAAAGCCACCTCGTGCACCTTTCACCTTTTTCGTGAACCACAGGAGGTCCGGGAGGTCCTTTTGAACCGGGACTCCGGGGGGGCGATCCTCCCACGATCCGCCTTGTTTCACCGCATACCGATCTCTCTTCCAGCACAAGAACCCGATCCCACGCCTTTATTTGGGCGTTTGATGTTACCATGTCGGGTATGGCCGAGGATGGTTCCCGAAAACCGAAACCTGCAGCGGTCAAGGCTTCAGCCAGGTACGGAAAAGAACTTTTCTTGTCGGGTTTGAGAGCGTCGGCCAGTTTGTCCGTAAACTTTATACCTATGGGCTCGAAACTTCCCGTGGCGATCAACCGGAGTTCTGAACAGAAAACTCCCGTTGATCGCCACGGCTGTTTGTCCAGAATGTGCATGGCCACCTTGATCGCCTGAGCCATGTCCGAATAGACTCCTACATAAATCTTGTAAGAATCTGAATCAAAGCCTCTATCCCGGGTTCTCCTGATGAGCACCTGTGTGAGCCGGCCTCCTGCAGCCCAGTTTTCATCTATTGCGCCGGCTACCCGAGCGGCTTCTTCGGCTCGGCTTGTCTCCCAAACATCAATCCAATAACCCGCCAGAGCTTTGTTGGATAGTGCAACCAACAAAAAGACCGGTAGAACAAGCCTGGCGGCCCAATGGTTTGCGGTTTTTCGTGTATAATCTTTCCAGGGCATGAACAAGCGAATCAGGTTCCCGGGTCTTCTATCGGGGGAAGATCGTCGCCGGGTTCCGTCGGGATGACGGGCGCTGCGGGATCATCCGTTGTTGAGGGCGCCATGGCGGGATCGGCCGGGTCGGTATCGGAGCCGGGTCGAGGTTCCTCCATTGCGGGGGCGGCTGCACTTTCGGCCTTTGCTTTCGCGGAAACTTCCGCTTTCTGTAGTTCAGGGAGAAGGTTTCGTAACTCGGCATTCAGTTCTTGGTGTTTCGCATGTTGCTCTTTGTACTTGCCCGCCGCGGTCCACATTTCGTTCGATACCGCTTCCTGGTGGAGAATGTGCCCCTTGTCAAGGCACAGATTTCCGATTCTGACCGAGGTGTCCAGGAATCGCTTAACCGTACTGAATGTCAATGTATCGCGGGGGTATGTCTTCAAAATCCTTTCCCCTGTTCGTAGCAGGGTTCTGGATGCTCTTTCCAGATCCCCCTTGCCACGATGATGGTCGGCCTCGCGGATGCTTGCCATGATTTCATTTTGCACATCGGGGATAGTGTAGACTCTTTTTCCTTTTTTGCATCCGGGCAAAAACGCGAAACACGGCAATAACACCAAAAGTGTTTTCATGATTTTTTTGGCGGTCATTTTACGCTCCTTGTAAATGATGCCGGACGAATCTCATTTCCGTTCGCCCGGACATGTTTGAATGAATATCAGGCATCAGCCCCATGAGTCAAGTTAATGGGTGAAGGATGAACAGCTCAATCGGGGGTGCAACCCGAGGTGTCGAAGGTGCATGTGGCGGGATCGCAGGAAAGGTCTCCCCCGCTGAATCCGTCCAGGTCAGCGCACCCGGTTACTGCTCCCCAATCCCCTCCATCGCAATCCTCGGGACCGTTTTTGATTCCGTCGCCGCAGTATTCGCACAATGTGGTGTCAAAACCGGAGCAATCGGCCTCGCAAGCGAGGGTGCCGCCGTGATACATCGCATCCACGGACGCGCATGTAGCGCCTCCGAGTTCGGCGCCGTCACAGACTTCGTCGCCGTCGATTACATTGTTGCCGCATTGGCCGCAACCCGATGTATCGAAGGTGCAATCTCCGCTGCATGCCAGTGTTCCGCTGTCAAAGCCAACGAGGTCGGTGCACGATTTTGCATCCAGGTTTCCGCCGTCACATTCTTCCGGGCCGTTGACTTCACCGTCGCCGCAGTATTCGCAGCCTGAAACATCAAAGGTAAGACAATCAGCCGCACAGT
>SLPX01000102.1 GCA_007131745.1 Myxococcales bacterium | reverse complement strand
AGTAGTGGAGCTGAGGGGGCTCGAACCCCTGGCCTCCAGAGTGCGATTCTGGCGCTCTCCCAAGCTGAGCTACAGCCCCGGGTTTAACGGGCGCCAATCTAACAGCGTCGGTCGACAGGGTCAACATAGTTTTTCGACGATTGAATAAGGCGTTATTCCGAGATTCTTGTTTGATCCGGACTGTTGTATCTGCTAACTTTGTTTCCAATATTTTCTCCGAAGCAGGTACGCAAGACTTCGGCAAAGCATGGGTTTCGCAGGATGTGTTCCGGTGATCGTGAGGCATGATCGGGAAATCACGACAAGTGTTCCTGATCTGTATGATGACGGCATTCAACGCGATGAGTTGTAACGACATGTGATCGAAATGAACGCTGAATCAGCAACACGTTGGGCACGAGCAAAAGCCTGGATAATCGACCATGATGACAGCAAGCTGTTTCTGGTTCTGTATGTGGGACTGGCGGTGGTGCTGAGTCTTTGGATCAGTTTGTTTTGGCTGGTGGCCGTAGTTGCAGTTCACGGATTACTGGAATGGATCCGGCAACATCACCTGGATAAAAAGCTTGCAGGCGTGGTGGCGAGGGTGATGTGGGAAATCAAGCTGGATATCGCGCTGATTCTTTTCGCCATGGCTCTTGATGTATACCTGGATTTCATTCTCGGACTTGCAGGTTTGCAGGCTGTGGCGCGAGGTGGGCAGGCCGCGGCGCGGGGTGGGCAGGCCGCAACTCGGGGGGGACAAGCAGCGGTGCGAGGGGGGCAGGCAGCGGTGCGTGGTGGGCAGGCAGCGGCTCGTGGAGCGCAGGCCGCGGCGCGAGGGGGGCAGATGGCAGCGCGCGGGACCCAGGCCGCTGCAAGGTTCGCTGGATGGCAAAGAGTGATCCGAGGGGTGTTTCTGACGCTGGATGATGTCGCCCAGGTGATCAAGGGAGTTTTTACGAGAAAACAAAGAGCAAAACTGAAGAAACAGAATATGATTGCAGGAAAGGAAGTGGATGGGGTTCGCGGAGATGTAAAAGCAGGAGATGACAGCGCCACCGCTGATGCAGGCGCTGAAAGGGTGGAAACAAGAGAGGAAGAGAAAGAGAAACAAGAGAAAAAAGAGAAAAAAGAAAAACCTTTTTCCATCTATGAAGGCTGGGATGGAAAGTGGGGTGTGGTGGACTGGATCTCAATCGGCCTTGGAGGTGTTTGCTTGGTGTTGATCCTGGTGGCGCCTTGGGTCTTATCAATGTCACCATCAGAAGTTTTGCATGTGATTGCGGAAGAGCTACAGCCTTTCCCCAGGGGTTGAATCATTGTTTGGGAGACATCGAAACCGGTTTTTTAGTTGACTACATCCTTGTCGTCCACTAGTAAAAATCCCTACTCAAACACATGGACTGAGAAAACCCGGAGGACGGAAGATTCATTTAATGAACGGATCTGCAAGGGTGTATTCGTACCTGGTTTATGCGGCAGCCGCGGCGGCAGCAGCGGCCGTCATGGGGATGAACATGTCGACCGCCCGAGCGGGTGGGTTTACCATTCCGTTGATCGGGGCGCGTGGTTCCACGAGATTGGCTTATGTCGCAAGGCCGGATGATACGTCCTCGGTTTACCACAACCCTGCCGGTTTGGGCCTCATAGAGGAGGCCCGGCTGGATATAAGCGGAACCGGAGTTCTCACGCACACCACCTACTATCGTTGCAGCCGCGCTTTTGATGAAAATGGAGTGCCCGGCTGCTACGACGGTTTTGAAGACCCGATAACCACGACGCCGTGGGGGAAATATCCTACGGGATTCGGGATCCTGCCTTTTGCGGGAATCAGCGGCAGGTTCGGCCTGGAGAACTGGAATTTCGCCTTCGCCGTATATTCGCCGCACAATGCCACGGGATCGTTTCCTGATTGCAGGAGAGACGAAGACGGCTGGCCAATCGACTGCTCGGGAGCGTCCCAACGTTTTGACGTGATACGTGGAACCGTGAACACGGTGTACCTGACACCGGCCGCGGCCTACCAACCGCACCCCGCGATCACCATCGGCGCGGGCGTCAGCGCGGTCAGAGCTTCCATCCAGATGAACAGGGCTTTGTGGCTCGGAGGTCCTGAAGGTTCTGCGGCCCTGTGGTGGGACGGCGAAGGTTTGCTGGACCTGGAAGCGACGGCTTGGAGTTATGCCTTCAATTTCGGAGTCATCTGGAATCTCGGCGATACGTTTTCAATCAAAAATCCCTGGCTCCGCAATATCCGGATCGGAGTTTCTTACGCGAGCCAAACAGAGTTCGACTTTTCGGGGAGACTGGAAATCACCTCCATTCCGGTGGCTGCATTCGCCCAAAGCTGTGATGCAGGTGATATGTCGGTAAAGTGCAAAGCAAAATCCAGGTTCCGTTTTCCCATGATCTTGAGAGCCGGAGTGGACTGGGAGATCTCCAAACACGGAAGCTTCGGCGTGGATTTCATTTGGCAGAATTATTCTGTCTACGACAAGATCCAGATCCGTTTTCCGGAACCGCTTATAGTTCAATTACCCGGTAATGATCCGATTACACTGGAAGAGACCATCGAACCAAAAAACTCACGGAACGTTTTAGCGATAGCAGCGGGAGGGCAATGGAACGTGGTCCAGGTTCCAGGGCTCGAATTCAGGACCGGTTTTCTCTGGGACAAATCTCCTTATCCCGATTCCACCTACAGCCTGCTCAACCCCGACGCAGACAAGCTGGGTTTTTCAATAGGCGCAAGTTATCGTTTCAACGTAGGCCGATTCGGAAACATGCTCGCTCAACTGGAGATATCCGCGGGTTACGGAGCGCTCTTTTACAAGGATCGCGTTGTAAGAAACAGCATTATCAGGCCGTCCATCTGCCCGCCCGGTGACGACGGCTGCCGGGAATCCATGCCCGACGCTGATTTTTCCGTCAATGGTGATGTAAAAGACAAGAGAGTCGATTTTTTCGTCTTGGAACTATCTGGAATTCTTCACAAAATAAGAGAATAGCCACCCCTACGCGTCACTTTCCAGAACCCTGCGGAGTTGGAGCCCCTTGTTTGCGTCAATGCCGATGAAGTTGATCCCCATGCCGGTGATCTCTCCGTCAGTTCGGCACCAGGCCACCCGTCCCACCAGGGTCAGCGCCGGCTCCCTGCCGCCGCAACGAAAATGCATGGTCAAAAGAGATT
This sequence comes from Myxococcales bacterium, assembly GCA_007131745.1. The sequence goes on along the minus strand of SLPX01000102.1, from coordinate 4,950 downwards.
CAGTGGGCGGAACACTTTGAGTCCGCACAAAAGCTCCCCCCAACCCGATGTTCTGTGTATGATCAACGTGAAGTTCTTCAGAATTTCCCTGCCGCCAGGCCACTGCGATGGTCTTGGGATAACGAGCATGAAATCTCCTATTGGATCCAATTAGTTGCCACCCGATCGCCTCCAAAAGCTCATCCCTGACTTCAGCGGCTTCAGGCTTGAACTGGAGCATGTAACCGGATTCAACGTTCAACCCCTTCTCACGCAAAGAACCCACCACCAGACACTCCAGGCTGTAGCTACCGCCGAGCTGTGGCACTTCAAGTTCCAGTACAAGTTCCTCACCTTCCAGGAATTCCTGTCGTGTTTCCAAAAAGAAACCATCCCCATCCACTATTGTTTGATAGTGAAATAACAGTCGCCTTAGGTCATCGAACCTCAGATAGACCACTCGCATTTAATCGCTCCTCTCGAATACACCAACTCAGTTCCATTGAATCCGCGAATAATTTCATCTAGAATATACATTTCTGGATTTATCACAATAATCACAGTAAATCAAGGGGCTAATCCCAAATTCATTCATTGGCAGCAAATTATTTTAGTATTCTTGTAATGCAATCATGTTTCATGACACGGTAAGGTCAATATGAGACTTTCTCAACTCCCCATCATCTGCGGTTGAACGGCAGCGCAACTGAGCAAACAAAAACTCATCTATCCAGGCAAAATCCGTTAGATAACAACCCCTTACAAAAAAACAAATCTGGTATGTGTGCAGCAAAAAAGTCCAAGTACGAAAATCGCCCGAAATGATCCGAAAATCGTCTTTTTCTTTACCGCAATTCCTGGTAGAAAACCCTAAAGAGGCAATATTTTGACACAAGAATCTGAAAGACTAATCGGACAACTCATCGGCGGACGTTTCAAGGTACTGGAACCTCTTGGTGAAGGCGGCATGGGAGTGGTGGTGAAAGCCCGCCATGAAGACCTCGGGAATCACGTAGCAATCAAGGTCTTGAAGTCGGAGTTTACTCAAGACGAACGAATGATAGCCCGTTTCCGCAGAGAAGCGCGCGCTGCCAGCCGTATTCATCACCCGAATATCGTATTTATCCAGGATTTCGGACAGCTGCCGGATGGTCGCTTCTACCTTGTCATGGAATTCGTGCCCGGCACACCCCTTGACCACATAATTCGAAGAGGCCCTCTCCCACTGCCTCTGGCCCTAAAAGTGCTTATCCAGGTTGCCGATGCCATGATCGTCGCCCATGAGTACAATGTTGTGCATCGCGATTTGAAGCCGGAAAACATCCTCTTGACCCAGGAACGAAATCGTTCCGACATGGTAAAAATTCTGGATTTCGGCCTTGCCAAAATTCTATCAGAAACAGACGCTAATACACTTACCCTTAAAGGACAGATTTTCGGAACACCTGAATACATGTCACCGGAGCAATGCAGGGGACAGGCTCTGGATTGCCGGTCCGACATATATTCATTCGGAATCTTGGCGTACGAAATCGTGGTCGGAGAAGCGCCGTTCAGCGGCACGGTGGTGGAGTGCATGCAGGCTCATTGCAGAAAACCCCCTCCCAAGCCGTCCGAGAAAAACCCGGTCACGAATATTCCAAAAGAATATGACGATCTTGTTTTATCGTGTCTTCGCAAAGAACCTGACGAGCGACCGTCCAACATGCAAATAATTATGGAACAAATGCGAAGATTACGAACTTGTATCGTGGTCGAAGAATCATCAGGCCCGAACGATCGGACCGATTATGGAGATTTCGATTACACGCCGGCAACGATTTCCGACCACCACCCTTTCGGAGTGTCCGAGAAACATGAACCGGACGCAGAGAGAGGGAACTCCAATTCGGAATGGATGGTATCCGGCTCTCAAGAAATCCGAAGCGGAGGTGTATCCGGATCCGAGGATGCATGGAATCAGAAGAACAATGCACAGCTTGAACAAGCATGCTCTTCCGCCAATCGGCCTGCTGATCAAGATCTACTGGATGGAGTATCCGGCTTGGATGTAGGTTCCGGGGTTCACAGAATCATGAACCCCATGGAAATCAGCGCAGCTTTTCAGAGACGTTACAGAAACCATCTCAAGCACGTAGTTGAAATCGTTTTGGACAACGCTCTGGGCAATCCCGGCCTTGCTCTCTCCATGTCAAAACTGCTCGAACACGAAGAAGAGATTCTGCAGCAGGAAACCGAAATGGCGCTGTTGGAATCCCAGATGAAAGAAGTCGACGAATCCGCCCGCCAGCGGGTAAACAGCCTGAGGCTGGCCGTGATAGATTTGAGCCAAGAAAGGGAAAGACTTGCGAAAGTTTTAGAAACCGATGCACAAGAAGAACATCTCGTTGGTATCGGCGAAAACTCCAATACTGAAGGTTCGACCGCGCCCAAAGACGACAAAGAGATTCTAAACGACATCAATTACCAGATTCGGGTTTTGGAAAACCGCATCATGGAGGTTACGAAAAACAGGGAAGATAAACTTGCCTGCCTCGGAGAAAAACTGTCGGCGAAACAAAGAGAGAATTACGAGCGGGAGACGCAACTATTGGAGTTGGAGGCCGAGTTGGCCCGGCAGATTCATTTCATCAGGGAACGCTGTGACTCCAACCCTGAAGTTCGGCGCAACCTAAAAATCCTGGACGTGTTTTTCTTTGAAATGCAAAAACACAGCATTTAAGAGGCATAGGGCTGGTTCCAATCTTTATCAATCGTTATGAATCATTAATCCATCACATCCGCTGTTTGGCACAGCCCTTCGGAGAAAGTTCGCGGAGGCGGCTCCTCACCGCGGATGATGCGAATGACCAGACCTGATTCACAATCAGTATCATCGCTCACATACCAGCATGCACTTGAGCGTCCGGCCGTGCAAACACCACCTTCGCAAGTTGGTTCCAGCCTGGGTATGATGTCCTGCAATCGGGAATCCCTCACCAAGCCGAATGGTTTTTCATCAATCGGACCATCCGGATATAGCAGGGGCGCGCAATAGATTTGCCTATCATCTCCGAAAACCGTGGGACCAAGCCCCTCAGAACAACGGCAGTATCCTTGCTCGTCAAAATCGCACTCTTCCATGTCGTCTTGCGTGCAAAGACCGTTTTGACACACGCTTCCGCACCAAACCACATCCAGTTTATTCTCTTGCACAAGTCCCCTGTTCTCCACATCGGCGAAAGAGCAATCCGGCAGGCACGGCGAGGTTCCATTCAACCATTCACTACAACCCGATATCGGCTGCGTAGGACATTTCTCAGACATCGTGTCAATGGTCCTGTAAGCTATGCCGGCAAGCGCAGGGGAATAATCCGGACTGCATACACTGTTTAGCGCCCAAAAATCCAGATCATCAGGCGTATTGAAATATCCGGCAAAACCCTTGATCCTAACCGCGGGATCCGCTCCGTATGGCGAACCGGTCGGCACACAGGAGGCCTGCAACTCGGGGCGGTGGGATGAATCCATTTGGACAAAAATTTCGTCGCCAACCGGGCCGCTGATAGCCGCCACGATCGTCATCATCGGATCTTTGACGGACTTCATGAATGTCGTGTACCTATCCACCGGGTGCAACATCATGAGATCATCATCTCTCTCGTGCGAGCAATCCGTCCGAACGCCCGGCTCACGGCTGTTTACATTGCAGCCTATACCGAACTCGAAACACCTGAACGAATGCAAAAAACCTAGTTCCGAGTTAAGGTTGTCCTTGTGGGGATCCGGATCATAAAGAACGTCGGGCTTGGCCGCGGAGCAATCATCTTCATCAGCCACAACCACGACAGCCAGGTAAGCGGTTTCTCTCAAGAAACCTTCGTTTTCAGGTGTTTCCTCCACGTCGAGAGCCTTCCGCATTGCTTCCAGGTGCTGCTCGAATCCGCAGCCGTAGATACCAACGTCAGCGTAGCAACTGAACACATCGGAAAGATATCCGGAATAATTCCGGCAACGGGGACAACCGTTTTCATCAACATAAAGACTCAGGTTTTCACCGCCTTGGGCCACGGATTCACAATGCTGCTCGAAACATTCATGCGACAGACAGGAATTGGACCAACCGTCCCGCATAATTTCGCAACCGTCCGGCTCAACATCCACGATGTATCTTTGCCCCGGGCCGATACAAAGTTCCCCGCGATCAGCCAACCTGTTTTCAACCGGTGTGTTCTGTGCATATTCCATGGACTCGGACATTCCAAGTACACCCCTGTCGCCGCCTCTCGTTTCACAATAACGAATCGAAGTGTATTGACCAGCGCCGAGGTCCGAAGTTACTACACCAATGTGAATACCGGGCATTCCACCAGGCATATTCTTCAGGGCGTTCATGAGCGCGGGGAAGTTTTCTTTCAAATTCTGCTGGTGGCTCGCCATTGAATGAGAGTTGTCGATCACAAAAAGGAGATCCACGCTTCTCTCCGCGGACTGCGGCAAAACGTATCTTTCCACGTTTTCAATGACATCCTTATTGTCATCACCATCAACAGGATCCGCTGGTTCATCAACACAACCAGCTACAACCCCTCCCAAGCACAAGGCAGCGACCCCCAAGAGGCCGACCATTATACCCTTTCTTTTCCTTCTCATTGTCATCCTTCCTTTCTCTCCTCTTTTTCCGGTGCATTTTTTCAATGCACAAACCGGAATCCCTTGAGTTGCACGAATCCACCAGCATTCAACAGACGTCTTCGAAATGCGTGTAAAAACCTTTTTTTTACTGTTTTGCGAAACAGGCAGCTTTCTTGTTTATTGCAGTGGCATCGGGAACAAAAAACGGAGGTCACTTTTTTATGCGGTGTTTTTTGCAAAAATACGATCACGACATCGAGCCGACCCAAAACCGCTAAAACCATGTCTTGTCGATCTCGTGTTCGGATCGGGCGTTGATTCGAAAAATTGCCCAACTCAGCGTTTTCCGGTTAGCCT
>SLPX01000168.1 GCA_007131745.1 Myxococcales bacterium | reverse complement strand
GCGCGTCGCGAAACTCCAGACGACTCTTCCTTTTTCGTCGATTGCGTGAACCCGATCATCCCTGGAACCAAATATGTAAACTCCATCCTCCCGGAAAGCAGGTGATGAACGCACATGGCGGCCTTCATTGTATGAGGCCAGGATTTCTCCTTTCGGCGACAAAAAATAAAGTCCTTCCCCACCCACTGCAATCCGCCCGCGAGAATCAAAAAGCGGCGATCCATCCACATCGCATCGCACCGTATCCGGTGCTGCGTTTTCAACCCTTCTCAATCTCTGTTCTTCTTCGGGTCCGTCCGGGTCACACTCGCCCAGCTTGACCTTGAACACCAGCCTTCCGTTCTTTGTGGACAAACCGTAGAGATGATCATCATCCGACCCGGCCACCACGAGGTCGCCCGCTTCGTTCAACGCGGGCGCGCCCCAGATCTTATCCCCTGTCTTGTGTCTCCAAAGCAATTTCCCGTCTGAACTCAACGCATATACATTCCCATCATGAGAGCCGAAAAACACCCTTCCCTCCGAATCCACAACCACTCCCCCCGAAATAGGCCCCCCGGCTTTGAACCGCCACAGGACCTGTGGATTCTCCGCAGGACCCTTGAGCGAAGACCTTCCCGTGCGACGCCAATTTCCTCCGAACATGGGCCACGGATGGACGCTTTCGGGCATCGAAAGATCCATCTTCAGATGGTCAGGTTCCGGTGTCGCCGCATCCGGACAGGGGCAGCACCGATCCTCGGGAAGCGGGTACCTGCAAACATTCTGCACGCAAATCCGCCCCTCCCGGCAGTCGGTGTCCTTTGTGCATCCCCCTTTTCGTCCCTGTCGATCCGTGCAACCCGCAAACCCGCCTACCAGCATCAGAAGCAACAAAGCCCCTGGTATTTCTGTTCTAGTATAAAACCTCATGTTCCGGGCACAATTAGCACACAAAACTCCTTTTGCAAATATCACAACTTAAGGGTTTCACAAATCAAGGAGACCGGCTTTTGGACGCAAAGGGGAAAAGCCTTGAACTGGGCCCGCTCTTCGAATTAAAATCCCCTGAAATGGGCGGAAATAAAACGAAAAGAACAAAAGGGACACTGCCTCTGAAATAAAAACCCGCGAAGGAAAACTTTTTGGTATTCGAAAACGTGAAGCGGCCCGAACCGGAGGGGGAAGGATTAAATGAATCAACATCTAAAAATCGAAAAACTCGGGGTAATCGGCGCTGGACAGATGGGAAAGGGAATCGCACTGGCATCCCTGCCGGTGTGCAACACGATCCTGATGAAAGATGTTTCCCCCGATCTGACTGCGGCTTCCATCAATGCGTTGTACGGTTTTTTGGATAAGCAAGTCGGCAAAAACAAGATCACCACAACGCAAAGAGATTCTCTATTTGCAAAGTTGATTCCGTGCGAAGACTATTCGCTTTTCAAAGACTGCGACCTCGTAATCGAAACAGTGGTCGAAGATCTTGAAGTGAAAAGAAGGGTGCTCGGAGAGGTGGAAGATGCAACCGGTCCTGATACGATCTTTGCATCGAACACTTCGGCCCTTCCCATAAACAAGATAGCCCAGGGGTGTTTTCGGCCTCAAAACGTGCTGGGCATGCATTACTTCTCTCCTGTTCACCTCATGCCGCTGCTGGAAATCATCACAACACCCCTAACCGATGATTGGGTGAAGAATTCGGCCGTCTCTTTCGGGGTCCTGCAAAAAAAGAAGTGTGTCGTAGTAAAAGACGGCCCCGCCTTTTACACCACCAGGATCCTGGCCGCCATGCTGAACCGGGCGGGAATCCTACTGGAGCAGGGGGTGAATCCTCATCTCATCGACGAAGCTCTTGTGGAATTCGGTTTTCCGGTGGGCCCCGTGACCCTTCTTGACGAGGTTGGGATCGACACTGTCCATCACGTAACCGCCATGTTAAAAGATTTTTGGGCCGAGCGAGGGGTCAAAGTTTCCGGAATTTTCGAGCTGATGTTCCAAAAAGGATATTTTGGGAGAAAAAGCGGAAAAGGCTTCTACCGCTACGATGTCTCGAAGGAGGGCGACAGGAGAAAATTGAACCCGGATGCGATCCAAGAGCCGGGAACGGATAAAACAGAAACAACAACACGAGCCATAGCGGACCGGGTTGCTTACTCAATGGTAAACGAGGCGGTCTACTGTTTTGAAGAGGAGATTATCGCATCTCCGGAGGATGGAGACACTGCCGCGGTTCTGGGATTGGGCTTTCCCGCAAGAGGACCGTTCAACCATATCGACACGGAAGGGGCCGGGCCGGTGGTGGAAAAACTTGGAAAACTTGAAAGTGAGTGCGGCCCGGCTTTCAAACCCTCGCGGGGGTTGGTGGAAATGGCCGCCGCGTCCGGGAAGTTTTACGATTGATTCGAGACCGAGCGGATGAAAAAAAAGAAGACCAATAGGAGAAACCCATGAAAGAAGTTTATGTAGTGGCCGCGGTCAGAACGCCCGTGGGCAAGCAAAAAGGTTACCTGCGGGAATACAAGGCGCCTGAACTCCTGGCCGCATCGCTTAAAGAGGCGGTTCAAAGAATAGACATGGATCCGTCTCTGGTGGACGACGTGATCGTGGGCTGCGTGTACCAGGTCGGCGAACAGGGTTTTAACATAGCAAGACACGGAGCTCTGGAGGCCGGGTTCCCCGAAAGTGTGCCCGCGCTGTCCATGAACCGCCAGTGTGGGAGCAGCCTTTCCGCAATACAAACAGCGTACGCCATGGTCGGAAGCGGCATGATGGACATTGTCGTGGCAGGCGGGGTTGAATTGATGTCCAAGTACACGATCATGTCCGACATAAACGGAACCCTGTATAATGGAAAACCCATGGGCAATCCCGTAACCCCGTTTTACAAAGACAAATGGGGTGTTCCGAACCAGATAGCGTCTGCGCAGATGGTCGCAGACAAGTGGAACATCACCAGGGAAGAGTGCTGGGATTTTGCTGTTTCGAGCCATCAAAAGGCGCAAGCCGCCACGGAAGAAGGAAGGTTCAAAAACGAGATCATCGCCATGAAGGGGTTGGACAAGGAAGGAAACGAGATAAAAAGAGTCTCCGATGAAACCATCCGGCCGGATACGACAAGGGAAATCCTTCAAAACCTCAAAGTCATCGACGGAACAGAGTGGATCACCGCGGGAATTTCCTCCACGATCACGGACGGTTCTTCCGCTGTTACTGTCATGAGCGGAGAAAAAGTCAGGGAGTTGAACCTGGCGCCGCTTGCCCGAATCAAGGCCAACGCGGTTGTGGGAGATGATCCCAAGATGATGCTGACCGGCCCGATTCCCGCCACGCCGAAGGTGCTCGAAGCCGCTAACCTGACCATGGATGACATCGACATATTCGAAGTCAACGAGGCTTTTGCTCCGGTACCCCTCGCCTGGGCGAAGGAACTCGGAGCCGACATGAATAAACTGAACGTAAACGGCGGCGCTCTGGCTCTCGGCCACCCGGTGGGAAACACCGGCTGCCGCATTTCAGTAAGCGCAATCCATGAACTCATCAGGAGAAACGGCAAATACGCTCTCGTGACCCTTTGCACCGGCGGAGGACTGGCGCCCGCCACGGTTTTCGAGCGGGTTTGAAAGTCTATTATGGGAGAAAATCCATGACGCACCATGACACAACGCGCAAGACAACCGATTTCAACGGTTGCCTGGTCGAAAGAGCGGGCGGGGTTGCAACAATAATACTCAACGGGCCGGAAAAAATGAACGCTCTCAGCCCGGAACTGTTTGCCGGTTTTGAAAAAGCTTTCTCGAGCGTGGAAGAAGATGAGACAATCCGAGCCATAATATTTACCGGAGCAGGGGACCATTTCTCGGCCGGAGGCGACGTGGCAAAAGACATCGACCCGCTTAGAACCATGAGCGTACGGGAGTTCAAGAGTTATCTCGAACCCCTTAGCAACCTCTATTATCGGATATACCGGGTGGAAAAACCCACCATCGCGGCGATCAATGGTTTTGCCCTGGGAGCGGGCATGGAGCTTACGCTTATGTGCGACATCAGGATAGCATCCGAGGATGCGAAGATGGGTGAGTTCTTCGTCAAGATGGGACTGGTGCCTGAAACGGGAATGTGCATGCTTCCGCGCATCGTGGGTCCGGGCAGGGCAAAACTGCTGTGCTACACCGGTGACATCGTAACCGCTGAAGACGCATTGAAAATGGGACTCGTTGAAATGACCATCCCGCGGAATGAACTTATTTCCGCAGCAGAAAAGCTGGCCCAAAGGCTGGCCCGCGGACCTGCTTCCATAGGGATCATGAAACGCGCTATCAATGAATTCGCGGAAATGCCGCTCGAGGCGACCCTGAACCAGGCTACGGCATACCAATTCCAGGCGACCCGCACAAAAGACCACGAGGAAGCGGTCATTTCGTACATGGAAAAACGAAAACCATCCTTTACCGGGGACTAGACGGGTGCAAAATATCGAAGATTCCGCCCCCCATCCATTGCACACTGTCGGGCGATTGTCCGCTTACCACTTGGCGAACGTTGTGGTATAGGAACATTATCATGACGAGGAACAGTTCTGTGGAACAGACAACGGATTGCTATCTGGCCAGGCTCCTGAACCCAGCTCTAAAAAGAGAATCTTTCCAGGACGCTCTGCAGAGGGCTGTCGCTCGTCGAAAGAAAAATCCCGAACTTGTACGAAGCTATATCGTCACTTCTGTAGTCATGATCGTTGTCCTGGCAGGAGGGATGATCGCGGCAGCGGCTTTTTTGATCAGGGATGGTTGGGGATGGATCCTTGTGGGATCACACATTTTTTGGAGTATGTTTTTGTACTGGATCTTTTGGATCCACCTCGGACTGGTACGCTCACCCGACGGCGCCATGCGCAAGGGTTTCGGCATCCCCAACACCTTGACGTTTTTCAGGTTCTTGATGGTTCCAATGATGGTTCATTATCTCTCACGTCATTATACATGGGGACCGCTCCATGTCTGGGGGCTGTTTATCATTCTCGCGGCCGGCCTGACCGATTCCCTGGACGGGGTGCTTGCGAGGCTCCTGGACTGGAAAACGGATTTGGGAAAATTCACGGACCCCATGGCAGATGTTGTAACAACATCCGGAGCAGCAATAGCCTTGGCCTTATCCGGCGTTGTTCCGGCTTGGTTGAGCGGTTTGATCGTTTTCAGATACATGGGCGCCTTCCTGGGCTTCATGCTTACCTTCATGCGAGGGGGCAAATTCAATTTCCGCCCCACCATAGCGGGCAAGGTCTGCACACCGGCGGTCCAATCGGCTTTCTTTCTTCTGTTCCTCGGCCGCGCCGAACCTTCATGGGCGCCTGCCGAACATCTTCGGCAAACCCTTATCTATGTCGTCGCCACAGTAGTCGCGGTGAACACATTATATCTTTTCTCTGTCTGGTACAGACTCTCCGACAGAAAAAAACAAGACAAGAATCTTCAAGAAACAGCGGGAGAAGATTAAATCCGATTAAAATGGCTTGAGAAGGATCAACGACCACCGGATAGTCGTTTACAACGTTTGACATATTTCTCGGTTTGCGAAAAATAGGAGTGTTCAGTTACATTTTCTGGTTTGTGCAAACCAATGGATTGATGACGCCGAAAACCGGATGACCGACCGGCTCCAATCCACGACCGGAAGGAATACACATGTCCGAATACAATCCATCAGATTCCGATTTTCCTTCAGCGTCGGATGATTCCCAGGAAGAATTGCTGGATACCATAGCGGATGACGACGAAACCGTCCCCCCCGAATTTCGTGGATGCCGCGTTGTAGCCTGCAAAACGGATACGGGCACGAAGGTTTTTTACAAGGGATCCGGGTTCACCTTGCCCGAGGATCGAGCCAACATCTTGATCCAAGCTTTCCGGATCGAAAAAGAAACCATCGCTGCTGAACCCGCGCCCAGGGAAAAAAAAGACACCGGCCGGGTATCTGCCTGGGAAACCCCTGCTCCGGGCGACATGGTCCTTCGATCTTTAGGTTACGACAACAACGTACCTGAAAAACTCCAGGGAAGCCGGCTCATAAAACGAGGTGAAACCAAATTCTATCTCACCCTGGACGGAGAGGCCGTTCCAGAAGAGGTGGGCGCGGCACTCCTGGAAGCCATGGCGCTGGAGGAAGAATCCTCAATGACGGATTCTCTCGAGCATGGAGCGGAAACCGACACCGTTGTGGACTCCGATCTTGCTCCGCTCAAACCAGTGGATGATCCTCCTTCGAATCTCGAAGCATCGGTCGCGGGAAGCGTGTTTCCCATTGAAGAAGACGAGGATGAGGAAGAACCCACCGTAAATGTCAGACCATCTTCATTGAAGGCGCAACTGAAAAACACTCCTTCTCGCGAAGTATCCGGCGACAAAGACACGGCACTAGGACCGAAAGAAACCGGGATCAAGCCGCAACCTGGAGAAATGCCAATCGAATCCCTCGGACAAACAGCAGACATTCCACAAAGCCTGAGGGGAAGCCTGCTGGTTCAAAGAGACGACGGCTTCTACTTTCGCACTCCAACAGGAGAATTGATTCCCAAGGATGTCGGCGAAGATCTCATGGATGCGTGGGAAGAAGAAATCCGCGAACGCTCCCTTTCAAGCCCACCCGAACCGGAGCAACACGTCGAATCCGAATCGCAGCAACCAGAACCGCAGCAATCCGTATCGGAGCAACCCGAACCGGAGCAACCCGAACCGGAGCAGCTCGAACCGGAGCAACCCGAACCGGAGCAACCGGTCGAATCCGAATCACAGCAACTCCAACCGGAGCAACCCGTCGAATCCGAATCGCAGCAACTCGAATCGAATCAGCAGGATGGCATGACTACACTGCCTCCGGAAATACTCAGGGAACGTCTTGAAGACGTCCAGCGTTTGGCGGAATTGTTGCGCCGGGATCTGGCAGTAGGTGTCATCAATCTGAGCGAAATCGCTCCCGATTCGTCGGTGATGGAGGAGGCTCTTTACCGGGCGGTGAATTCTGATACAGGAAATAAACACCTGGATCGTTTCACTGCGAGGAGCCTCGACATCCTGAGCCACCTTGAAACCACATGGGCTGGTGAACAGGATCGAGCCGTAAAAGCATGGCACAATGATATCGATAATGGAACTCTCGTACTCGCCACTTTAAATCCCTTACAAGCAAAAGATATCGATCTTCTTGCGCTCGTGACTCTGGTCAGGCTTCGTGCAAAACCTGAAGAAAACAGGAAAACAGTGCACAGGATTGTTGAAAACCTCCGAAAGTCCGCCATCAAAAACATCAAGGACGTCTTCAAACCGACCAGCGTAGTAGAGGAAATCGTATCCACAGCTCAAACAGCTTTGTCAAAAGGGATGATCTTGGAAGATGTTTTGGTGGATTGGATGGCCAAGCGGGTTTACGAATGCCTTGAACAAGCATCAATTGAAACAATTGAAAAAGAGGGATTCTCCATCCCGAACTTACCAGCAGCTCTTGCCGAATCTTTCGAACCCTTGTGTGAAGCGCTTTCCCACCAACTTATGGATTAACACCCCGAAAATCCGGGAGTTTGCCTTGCGCCTATGGGTATGCTAAAGAAGTTTTTGTGTTGTTTTCGCCTATAGTGAAAGATAGAAACTTTAAAAAAGCCTTGTTTTGGTGCTTTTTGTTCGGGTTGATGGCCATGCCCGCAACCGCGTTCGCATACGTGGGTCCGGGCGCTGGTTTCGCGTTTCTGGCCTCGGCCATGGCGCTTGTGGTCACAATATTTGCGCTTGTATTCGGAATATTGCTGTGGCCGTTTCGCCTGATTTACCGACTGCTGACCTGGAAAAAGACCCCGAATAGAAAGAGAATCCGCCGCGCTGTGATCGTGGGTCTCGACGGCCTGGACCCCGAGCGTACAAGCCGTTTGATTTCCGAAGGCCGTCTGCCCAACCTGAAGAGATTGCAGAACCAGGGGAAATTTCACAAACTCGACACCACTTACCCCGCCATGTCACCTGTGGCGTGGAGTTCATTCGCCACCGGCACCAAACCTTGCAAACACTCAATATTCGATTTCTTGGCGCCGGACCCTAATTCGTATCTTCCCGTCCTTTCATCCGCTAAAATTTCTCCGCCACGACGAAGCTTTTCAATCGGACGGTTCAAGATTCCGCTGGGTAAACCCGAG
>SLPX01000283.1 GCA_007131745.1 Myxococcales bacterium | reverse complement strand
GTACACTCCATCCCGTGACCGCTTGTTCCCAGACCGGGAGAGAAAAGAACCATGTTGCCGTAGGTATGCACATCCAGCGCCATTATCGGGGTGTATGATCCCCTGGGACCCCAGGGTTTTTGCAGGTCGCCCATGACAAGGTTTTTCAATGCCTGGGTTTCCGGCTCGGAAAGGGGGTAGGGCCCGTGGTACATGATGTCACTGCAATCTGAAGAGGTCATCTGTTGTCCGAAAGCGACCGGGTAGTTCCTGTTCATATCCACTCCGTAGCGCCCTGGACAACCCACATCCGTGTTGTCCCGGCGGTTTTTGCGCCACAACCGATTGTGGTGATCAGGGTAATTTTCATGACTGTGCTGGTACCCGTCCGGGTTAGCCACCGGCACCACGACCAGGGTCCGGTCTTCCAGAACCTTTGCGATATCGCCGTTAGGATTGCGCCTTATCTCGAGGGCAAAATCCCGGATTATTTTCATGGCAACCTCCGTTGCCAGCCACTCCCGCGCGTGTTGGGTCGCTATGTAGAACAGAGCAGGAGATGGGTCGTCTTTATCTCTTGTGATCTTTCCGAGCCTCACCGCATATATTGGACGCTTTTCCCCATCTTCATCTTCTTCTTGACCCTCTCCGATTGTGACGAGCTGGAAGTAGCTTTCATGATGGTTGTGCTCGAGGTCTTTCAGCTGTTCCACGATGGAATTGCCGTAAGGGCACGATTCTGACCAAGTTTCTTTGTCGTAAGGACAGAAAGCGAATCCCGTGGATTTGAACGTGCGCGGGGGAGGGAAATTGTAGCCTACTTCCACGGGTTCGTCCGGAAGGGCTTCGGCTCTGAGTATTTGCGCATGGGTCATCGAGCTGTTCGGATCCGACACCGCCTCCTGCCAATGTTCATCGCTGAAGGACCGACGCGTCGGAAGCTCGAGATCCATTCCCTGATCTTCGAGTTCTTGCACCTGGAGCGACATCAGGGGAACGATGTATCGATTTTGGACGTTGGGACGAAGATCCCGCCGGACATTGTGACGCGGGGGGAGATAATCCATGATCCGGAGTCTGAAATACAAATCGTCGTTCGGGACCGAGATTGAGTATTCGATGATGTGCGGTTTTTGCGACGAGTGCGGGGATTCTGATTCATCGGCTTCTTGAACAGGCATGGACGTGCATTTTGCAATGAACAAAATCAAGGCCGGAAGGAGAAGTAAAACCAACCACCGAGTCAGGTGGCGCTTACGCCGGTTCTCTTCTCTTCTCTTCTCTTCTCTTCTCTTCTCTTCTCTTGCATGATTCCACCCTCTCTCTTGAAAAATTCAATCAACATTCAACAAAATAGATCAGTATGGTTAGAGTTGTCAATAGTTTTTTTAATAAAATTTATTTTGCAATGTGCAATACCGAAAAAGATTGATTATTTTAGTGGCCCCACAACGTAGTTGATCGGACTCATCCAGGAAGCGAGATGCGATTTTTTTCACCGCACCACCACCAGCAGTGGGTCAGGGAAACCACTCGGCTCGAAAGGGAGGGAGATCAATTTCAGGTCGTTCTTCCGTGAATTCCACTTGTAACCTGAGTGCATCCCGGCTGTTTGGGAAATGGATCACTTTCCGAGCGATGTTCCTTTTTTCAATTGCAGCAATAAAGATGAGCCGGGCTCTGAGAGATCATGTTTCCGGTCGTTCCTCTGAAATGCGATCCAGGACATCCTTGAGCTGTTTCCACGAGAAGGGCTTTTGAATGAACTCTTTGGCGCCTTCCTCCAAAATCCTGCTTGCAGAACCTTCATAGCTGTAGCCCGACACAGCGATCACATATGGATTGCCGAAACGCTTCTTCATTTCCCTGAAAACCGTGAGACCATCGGTGTCGGGAAGGCCGAGATCCAGTATGGTCAACGCGGGGGCTTCTTCAAATGTTTCGAGCAAGGTTTCCAGTTCGGTCCAGCATCGTGCGCACACGACACTGTATCCCGCCTGTTCGAGCATGCGGCGGCCGGCCCTCAGCATGGGCTCTTGGTCGTCTACCACGAGAGCCAAGCCCCTCGAAGAGGAGGTTTCCGGGTGCTGAACTTCTTCGTTCTCCGTTTGTTTCTCTTCTATTGATGCAGCGGGAAGGTAGACACGGAAAACCGATCCTTGGCCCGGTTTGGAATCCATGCATATGTGACCGCCGTGATCGTGGATGATGCCCCAACACACCGATAATCCCAATCCGATGCCGGTTTCCTGACTCTTTGTGGTGAAAAACGGTTCGAACACGTGAGGCTTGATTTCATCAGGTATACCCGTTCCATTGTCACTTACTGAAAGCTCAACAAATTCTCCTTTAGAGACGTCTAGATTCAAATTACCGGGCAACCGGTTTGTTTTCTTCATGGCTATCCGGATTGCGCCGTCACCGATTATGGCATCGTACGCGTTCATGCAGAGGTTCATTACCACCTGAAGTATCTGGCCGGAATCACCGATAATGATCGGCAGATCGAGGTCGGATTCCACTTCGATTGAGACATTTGATGAAAAAACTCTTGCAAGTAACTGTACTACTTCAGCAACGATCTTGTTCAGATCCATCACCTTGTTTCGCCGCGGCCCACCTCGCGCAAAAGAAAGTATCTGTCTCGTAAGTTCGGATCCTTGGCGTGCGGCCTGAGTTATTCCGCCCAAATCGGCCTTGCACTTGGGATTATCGGCCATTTCGACTTCCAGCACCGAAGCCAATCCGAGAACCGCCCCCAAGACATTGTTGAAATCATGCGCTACCCCCGCGGCAAGTCTGCCGAGGCTTTCCATTCTCTGGAACTGATTGACCTGGTCGCGAAGTTTTTTCTTTTCTGTTATGTCGCGTGCGGTTCCATGGACTTGAAGCACTTCCTGTTTTTGGCGGAAAGGAGCGAGGGCAACTTCCAAGATATGAATGTTTCCCCTTTTGCCGACCATTTCCACTTCTACGTCTACATGTCGCGTCTGGACAGTCTTTTGAAGGGCATCATTGAATGCCGGTACGCTTGATTGGGCCAGCATGTCTGAAAAACTATTGCCCACTATTTGATGCCTTGGCCGACCTCTCAATGCTACCCCGGCACGGTTGATCTCGAGGACCACTCCCTTTGTGTCCATCGAAAAAATGATATCCCTTGATGACTCGAAAAGATCCCGGTACCGCTCTTCGGATTGTCGAAGCCTTTCCTCCAGCCTGAATTGCAAAGTATGATCTCTGGCGATACCTAAAATGCGGGGTTTTTCGTCGGGCCCTTGGATAACAATGGCGTTCACCTCAACCGGAATTCGGGCCCCGTCACCGCGAATTAAATTATAATACAGATTGCGGTGTATGAATTCGCCCCCGATCATGTGCTTCAACACTTCGTCTAAATCAATCTGGTCGGTGGGGCTAAGTAAATCACGCAGGTTTAGGGAAGCAAGAACATCGGGAGAATAACCCAAAAGCTCCAGCGCCATTCCGTTCGCATAAAGGAGCCTGCCCTGGGCGTCTACTTCGAAAACGATGTCCGGTAAAAGATCAAGAAGTATGCGAGACTGGTCCATGGACTCGCCATGTCCATCGGCAGTAAACCCTTTCATCCAGAATTCGCCGGAAGATCTTTCGAGATTCAGCACAACAAAAACAATCGTATCCTCATCCCGGTTTTCCAGGCTCACGGCTCGCACCGTCCATTGCACCTCTCTCCCTCCGGATCTCACTACGCTCAGCCGAGCGTTGGCCTCCCGACCCGAACTGATTGCCATACGAGCCACCCGGCTTATGGTTTTCCCATAAGCCTTGGTTCCCAATGCTTCCATGCAAGGCTTTCCTTCGGATCGTTCCGCTTCGTCCACGCCGAGCAAGGATTGAGCAGCCTTGTTCCAGTAAACGACGCAGAGATTCGAGTCGAAGATCAAAACCGGCTCCCGCAACAACGTTACGATCCGGTGCAAAAAACCGTCTTTTGCTGTTGATCCGGTTTGTGAACTTCTATCCCCGCTCAATCTATGAACTCCTCGGCGTATCTACGTACATCATGTCCGGCCAACACGTGAAAAAACCGGGTTTTCTTCAGAGCCGAAGGCGAAATCCGGCCCAATGGAAGATAAAACAATTTCTTTCCGAAACGGGCCGCCAGCCTCTTATACCTTCGACTCGGTGGATATTTATCAACATATATTATCATATCATCCATGCAATAGTCCAGGGCTGCAAGTATCAATCTTTCAGGTTTTGTTTGTGCATAATCGAAATAAGGATCCTCCCAGACGTGAAACATCCTGCCGGGAGGATAGGTCATCAAGAAGCCTCCATATTCGGATTTTGCAATGCCGGGACCGACCAGCCTGTCGCCCATGGGTGTAGCATAAAAAGCCATATCAGATTCCTGAGCGTGTTCTCCTTGCCAGGTGATTTTCCAGGGGAATCGCTCCTTGCCTTGATCGTCGTGGTCAAAAACGACTATGACCGCTCCGACTTTTGCACGCCCAGGGAGTTTGTGTTTTACGTACAACCGCTCTTTATGCCAATTGCGTATTGTCTCACGCACATCTATTCCGTCTCCGATCGACACCTCGAAAGGTTCGACCCTGACGCTTTCTTCCGTCATGTGGCGGTGGACCCTGCTTTTCAAGTGGCTTCCAAAACTCTCTACGATTAAATCCTCCGGTGGATACGAACAAATCCCTCCGGGTTCCCACATGTTTTTCCACTGTCCCGGAAACTCTTCCCGGGGCTTTTTTCTCAAAACTCTCAGCATCCTCCTGCGTTGTTTCAAGCGCTTGCGAAAACGCATGAGTTTTCCTGATTTGCCGAGATCCTCCAGGGAAAGCTTAAGCACCGGCAAGTCATAAGAAACATCCTGGACCGGACTTCCAGTGGCGGTATCCCAGACGTGATAAGCGAAATCATCATCAGCAACGCCGCGGGCAGCTACTACGACATGGTAAAGCTCGGGGGACAATCGGCCTTCCAGCAATACCCAGTTCCTGCAGAACTTCATGGCCGTCTCCAGGGACTGTGCGCTTACTTCCATCGAGTTTTTTTCCTTGTATTTGCGAGCCGCTCTCTTCAAGAGGCGGTTCAAGACAACCCAGCGATCAGGACCCCATGGGAAAAAATCCTTGCTGACTTCAGGGACTTCAGGTTTGCCCGAAGGCTTGGCGCCGGAAATCGCGTCGATGGAGATCCCGCGGAATTCCTCGTATTCCTCCCTTATATAAGCCGGTTCGGAAGAAGTCTCCCTTGCACAGTCCCCGTCAAGATGGCTCAATCCTACGTGAGCTCGATGAACCCTTCCCAGAGGGCGGGGTTGAGGTTTATCCAAAATGCCGTGAATCCGTTTTGCATGGTAAAGCCCGCATACGCACAAAACCGGCTCTCCTGTTAGGGCCAGTCTCTGCAAGTGATGCGCCATGCAGCGCTCCCTGTCCGATGGTTCAGTCGGATAGCGGTTGTTTGCGAAATATGCTTCGCAGTAGGCTTTCCACCCTATCCTGGTTGTGGCATAGGGATCCGGCAAAACATCCCGGTGTTCTTCAGGTTCTTCATCGTCCAGATCCACCAGGTGAATTGAAATTCTTTTTTCACGAGCCGTCCGGACTGCTTCACAAATGCCGCTGGTCGACTCGACCAGAAAATACCGAACATCCTTCTTTCTCTCGTAATGGATCACTGAAACCGCAGGCAACCTTCCTATGGCAGAAAGCAGCGGTGCTCTTATCGAGGGAGGTAATTCCACGGCCAAATGAGCGAAATCACGATCCTCCATGACCCCGCGCACAGCAGCCGCTGTTTCCAGCACACCGTGAAGCACGGGCAAAATCTCGATATTCTTCCAGACCAGAATCGGTTCGGGCGGAAACAATCCGGACTCGTCATCACTCGTCATCACTACTCCGCTGTCCATTGTTGATCTGGAAGATACTTTAGTGCTTCTCCACCCAAAATCATGAGAACCGATCGTTTCAAAGCCGAAACAATACCGGCGGAACCCACCCCAAGAGCGCTCTCCGGGCTCTCATCCTCCGAAGCCTCGTTTAATTCTTTCCTTCGTACGATCTTCATTGCATAGCGCGCTATGTTGATCCCGTCCCTAACGGTATACATCTCGTCTGCCTCATGGGACATTTGAAGGAACCTGACCACGTAATCCAAAACTTCTTCATCTGAAAACGGAAGATTCTTACGGAGAATGAGTTTTTCTTCAACGGCATCCGGAAAATCTATGTATATCTGCGGTTGCAGCCGGGAATGGATATACTCCGGAAGATCAAATGTCGATGAATCCTCATTCATGGTTGTGCAGAAGCGAAAATCTTCATGCGCATGTATCCTGGTTCCTGCAACGGCCGATTCCACGTACTTCCTGCGATCCAGCAAGGGCGCTAATGAAGCCCATGCCTTCTCGCTCATCCTGTTGCCCTCGTCCAGAATAAGAACTCCACCCCGCAGCATGGCGGTTACCACAGGGCTTGCAACGTATTTCAGATCACGCGGTCCCGCGACAACAGGCGTCACCACCAGATCTTCGGGCCGAGTGTCCATGGTGGCCTGATAAAGATACACTTCCCTGCCCAAAGCCCGGGCGGCTGCATAAGCAAGTGTTGTCTTTCCAACTCCCGGCTTTCCCACGAGCCTGGGACAAAGGGGAATGTCTTCCTTGTCCAAAACCATCCATGACGCAAGCACCTGGTGAAGAAGATCATCTCTTCCCACCCACTCCATGTTCAGATCAACCGGTTCCGATAGATGAAGTTTCACTCCCTTATATTCCTGAAATTCCATAGGTTCCTTTCATCAGAGTGCCGGGTTTAAAAATCCCGACGATTAAAAAATGCACGAATTGCTTTAAACTGGTTTCCCAATGAATTCATATTAGAAGTTTGAATTGAAACCAAGTAAGAAAACTCTGCAAAAGGTAGATTTGTGGACTGGTTTCAGCATCGGATAAAATCCTTGCAAATCCGTTCATTGTATTGACGTGTGTAAATGAGATCATATTATGGGCTCTCGTAAACAAGTGAGCTTTTTCCAACCCGACCGCTTGGGACTTGCAGACAAGAACCGGAAACGGATGGAACACTTCGGATTCACTAATAATTCACTCTCAGAACAATGGAAGGACATTGATTGTTTTTCCCCGAATCCGAAATGTGAACATTTGTTTCCACGCGGTTTTTAACGCCGGGGAACAAACATGAGTGAAAAGCGAAACCAGACATCGGATGCTCAGTCCGAATACATGAAATATCTTTATGAGGGGAGCGAGTTTTTGTTGGCCAATCAACTCCAGGAGGCGCGCGAGGTTCTGGAAAAGGCCATGGAGATTGACCCCAACGACGCCAAGGGATTGAGCCTTCTGGGACTCATCTACTATAGGCTTGGCGAATACGATAAGGCCGAAAGGATTTATGTTCGTCTGGTGCAAAGGTTTCCCAAGGAGGCATCGCTGCGCGTCAACCTGGGTCTTGTGCTCATGATGAGGCAGAAGCCCAAAGAAGCGGTTGTCCATATGAACGAAGCCGTGAGGGTGCAACCGGATCATCAGCGTGCTCACATTTACCTTGGGCACTTGTACACCGAACTGGGAGATGCTGAATCTGCGCGGAGGGAATTTTTGCTGGCGGGCCAGGAGCATATGGCCGACAAAGTCGGTGGCCGAGAGGGAAGTGAACCCGGAGAGCAAAAAACGGATTATGTCGCTCATGACATGGATGTTACCCCGCGCCCTCAAATAGACACTGAAAATGACAAGGAGAGGGGGAAGCAACCAGTTTCTCCTGGCATGTTGGGCAAAGAGTCCCGGGTAGCGATGCACCCGTCATCTGGGAGGACGCCGGATCCTGGTTTCGCAACTCCTCCTCCTCCTCCTCCTCCGGTGGCGGAAGAAGAACCGGTTGAGCAAGAGAAAACCGTGACCGAAGATAGAGGCGAGGATATAGCGGTTTCGGAACTCAAGACTCCTCCTCCTCCTCCGGTGGTGGAAGAAGAACCTGTTGAGCAAGAGAAGACGGTGGCGGAAGAAGAACCGGTTGAGCAAGAGAAGATGGCGGCGGAAGAGGAACCGGTTGAGCAAGAGAAGACGGTGGCGGAAGAGGAACCGGTTGAGCAAGAGAAGATGGTGGCGGAAGAAGAACCGGTTGAGCAAGAGAAGATGGTGGCGGTAGAAAGAGAGAGCGTCATCCGAGAAACCGTGGAGC
>SLPX01000004.1 GCA_007131745.1 Myxococcales bacterium | reverse complement strand
TACACGTACACCGTAAATAGCACAAAAACCTCACTGTATTTGGCGGTTCCGGGCAAGGATCCCGTTCATGTGATTACAATCGGAATGGGAATGAGCCTCAGCAATGATATAGAAAAAGGGCGCATGATCGCTCAAACCCTGGGCATTGAGTATGAAGTCCCGGCAAACGTCGAAAAGCTCGCCGCAACCCAGGCGAAATCCTTTGGAGGCATGAAAATTCTAGTGGTGGTTTTGGTCATTACCGTCCTTGCCTCTTTGGGGCTGGGAATCTACATCTCCCTGACCCGCTGAAATCCGGATTCGTATATTTTGCGGGTTCTTGCGCCTGATCACTCTTTTTCGGTTTCTATTGTGCAAACAGTCCCTCTGGAAGAATTCGTTTTTTTGATG
The DNA here is from genome assembly GCA_007131745.1 of Myxococcales bacterium. The sequence goes on along the minus strand of SLPX01000004.1, from coordinate 7,824 downwards.
CACTTTTCAAAACCGGCGGTTAATATGATTGCATGAACACATTGGTTGCATTGTTTTAGAATAACGTTTTCCAATAATCAAAAAAGGCGATGCCTGTTATTGAACCAGCAAAAATAACGATGGGAAGAATGAATGTGGCATAGGTTTGCTTATCTAACAGTTAGTTTAAGGAGGTAGTCGAAATGAAAAGCGCAATACGTTTCTTTCTGGTCTTTGTGTTGATGGTTTTTTTCATCTCATGCAAAAAAGATGATCCCAAGACCGTGGAATGTGATCCCCCTTGTGACGAGGCTGCATGTGAAGAATGTCGGGACGGCGAGTGCGTGGTCGTTTGCGAAGAAGGCGAAGAATGTATAGGGGGCGAGTGCGTTGAACCGTCGACGGAATGCGACCCGCCTTGCAGCGCGGCTGCGTGCGAGGAATGCCGGGACGGCGAGTGCGTGTCCATATGCGAAGAGGGCGAAGAATGCATCATGGGTGCATGCATTGATCCGTCTGCGGAATGCGACCCGCCTTGTAACGCGGAAGCATGTGAACTTTGCATCAACGACGAATGCGTGGTCATTTGCGAAGAAGGCGAGGAATGTATAGGTGGTGAGTGTATCGATCCGTCCGAAATATGCGAGCCTCCTTGTGACGCGGCTGCGTGCGAGGAATGCCGGGAAGGTGAATGCGCTTTCATTTGCGAAGAAGACGAAGAATGCATCTGGGGCGAATGCGTGGAACCGGGTGTCAGCCGACTTTTTGTGGCCGACGGAACAGCAGTCCTTATATGGGACGATGCCGAAGACATCGACTCTGACCGCACCCCGGACGCGGCGCTCTCGGGAATCGACGGCAACGCTCTGGGACTGGCTCTGGATGGGGATCGGTTGTTCGTAGGTTCAAGCAATTCCACAACTCCGGTGCTGATCTACGACGACGCTTCGCTCATCGGCCACGGCGAAACGCCGGATGACAACCTCAACGTTGCAGCATTCGGAGACTACCCGCTTTCTTCCATTAATGAAATGCGCGTAGATGAGCAGGAGCGGCTCTGGATTAACAGCGGTTTCATCCGCATGTTCGAAGGAGCGCAGACCCTTGGTTCAACTTCCTCTTCTTTAGCCCAGTACACCCACGAGTGGGGCCCGCAAATCTTTTCGATGGTTGTGGATACGGCCGGTGATAAATTGCTGGGCGGCCAGGTCAGCGGCGCCGGTGTCATCGCGTGGAACGAACCCGGTTCCAAGTCGGGAGAGACCAATGAAGCCGATTGGCAACTTCACGCCGGCATCTCGCCGGCCTCAATGGCTATCCATAACGACCGGCTTTACGTTGCCTGCTGGAACCCGCCTTACATGCAAATCTGGAACAACATATCAACCCTGTCTTCTTCAACCGCCCCCGACGTAACCATGGAATCCGCCTCGGACCTGGACAGCGCTCAACACGTTTCTTTCCGGGGCGATGTAATGGTTGTCACGGTAAGCAACGCTCCGAACACTTACAAGGTCAACATATACCTGAACGCGGGTGCGATCGATGGTGAAACCTCAGCCGACTTCGAGATCACATCGGAATTCATGAACCTGCCGCGAAAGGCTCTGCTCGACAGAAGAGGCAACCTTTTCGTGATGCACGGTAACGGAATCCTGATCTTCGGTGACGCTACAACATCTCCCTACCTCAAAGCGAACCTCGAATCAGACCTTTCATGGCCCAATGATTTCGTGCTTATGGATTGATTCCGCCCTCCCCGCCGGACTCCTGCTCAACGGATCCGATCAAGAGTCTTTCGTTGCCAGCGTCTCATCCGGTCGAGTCTATCCGGGTTAAACGGAGGGGGATTCAGCCAAGCCGGCGACACGTCCGGCGGCAAATTCAGCGAACCGGCCAACCCGGAAGCCGGTGGGAGCGGCGTTACCAAAGGAAGCAGGGCAGGCAAGTCCGGTCCCGATGGTTGGCCGGTCCAGTTATGGTAGTCGAAACGCGTGTTGTACACGAGCAACGCGCCGCCGGCCACGTTGAAAGGCGGTGAAAAGTCAACCGTCATGTCCGCTGATATGCCGGTGTATTGGATATCGGGCCCCTGAGTCCCAGGGTAGTCAACAGTGTCATCAGCGAGGACGAAAAAAACTCCGGTGAAGGGCTCGAGCGAAACCGATGTGACCCCCGGAGTCACAGTCGGCGCGTTGGCCGATTGAAAGCTCAACAGACCCTCATATCCATGAGGTCCCTGGTCCGCTTGGATCCAGTTCGCCAAAAGGTTGTCCTGGTGAGCAAAGCTGAACGTACTGCCCAGCCGATCCTGTATCCATTCATCCACCTCGGTCGGGCTTCCGGTATCCAGGTCGAAAATCTCCGTCAAGGCCGGCAGCCCGCCCGTCTGCGAGGCCAAATACATCCAGAAGAGGTACGCCTGTACATAATTGTCGTACTGGCCCCAACCCCAGTTCACCAGAGATAGTCCCGCGCCGATGGCGCCGTTCGGATCCGCTGTGTAGTGGTTGATGGCATACTGGTTGACGCCGGCGGCCAGGTGTACTGCGCACTCGGCCAAACCTTCGTCGTGGTATTCCCAGTAAGTATCCGTGAACCCGCGCCGTGCATGGTACAAAAGGTGAGAAAACTCGTGCGGCACCACCTCGGTCATAAACCAAGTGTTCCAAACCAAGTTCACATGCACTATCTCCATCTCATTGGAGTGGACACCCCACTCCGCCACGGTCTGATGGTCAGGGTAGGCGTTGATCTGGTTGAAGTAACCACCAAAGTAGTTTTCGCCGTTGACCCCGAGCAACAGGATTCGGCCGTTGTCATCCATGTCGGGCGCCGGGTAGAACGTCTGGGTAAGGGTTGGATACACCACAGAGTCAAACCGCTCGAGGGTCTCCGTTGTGTCGAACGCGGACATCCCCTCCTCTATGTAGGCCACGCTGTGCTCTCCCACACCAGCACGGTAGGCTACGATCAGATACTGGCTGAAGTAGGGATCGCCAAAATCGATCACCCAGAGTTCGGCTGTATCGGCAGCCGGGAAGCTCTCGACAATCGGGTTCGTGGCTTCGGGCGAGGTATCCACGCTCAATTCATAGGTGACCCCCAGCTTCTGTCGCTCGGTGACGAGTGTGACCGTAAGCGTTGGCTGGTCGTAGGAAGCCTCCACGACGGTCAAGGTTCCGCGGTCCGAACTCAATGAATACCTCGTCACATCGCCGGCCCTCTCATCTGAGGGATCGGCAGAGAGTTTCACCACCACGGTGTACTCATCCGGCGCGTGAACCGACTCCAGGTCGACCTCGTACCAGCCACGCAGGACGCATTGGTTCTCCTTGCAGCGCTCGTGCCCGGCACAGCAACCCGACGCACAGGTGTCATGCAGGCACTCGCACAGCCCAACCTCCTCATTGCATGCGCTCAAAGGATCGACGCAGACCCCACAGTCCAACGGGCGTCCGCACCCATCATCCCAGAAGCCGCACTCCCGACCTTCGTCTTCACAAGCGCGGGGCACACACTTACCGCCGGAGGAATCGCTACACCCGACAACGGACCATGCTCCGGAAACAATCATCAGGCAACACAAGACCCGGTTCAGTGAATGCAAATTTATCGGCAATTGGAAACGGAAAGTTCGACGAGTCATCTGTTCATCTCCGAAGAATGTTCAACTCAAGCTCAGGATCAAGACCAAGACCAAGACCAAGACCAAGATAGATCGATGAACTTCTACAGGCAAGCAAAGATAGAAAGACAATAGGGAAACCAAAAAAAGCTTTTCAACAAAAACATCGAGAAAAAGAAACAAACAAGACGGCCTGCCTCGACGTCCCTGCGAGCATGTTTGTCCGGAACTCAATGAGATCCTGTTTAACTTTTCACCGGCGTATTCAGGGGTCGCGTCTCATTCGTACCAATATTTTAACAGCCGTATCCGGTCGAGCAGCCCGAAAATCCCGGAGATCAGCCTCCGTGACTTGTGTATCGATCAGCCTGAGAAACCTCAGCGAAGTCATGTTTTTTACATGCGCAAACCCAGCGTCCGTGATGTCCGAATAAAGAGATAGCTCCTCCAGCGAAGTCATGTTTTTTAGATGCACCAAACCAGCATTTGTCACATTTCGGCAGCCTTCCAAAGACAATCCACCCACTCCGGAACCCGCAACGTCTCGCAAGATAAAAAAGAGATCTTCATCGCTTATATTCTTATCAGCCGGTTGGATAAACCATTTCGCGTTCTCGGGAATGGCGAAACTCTTCACATCTGCAAGGGAGGTTCGTCCGAGAAGCTCTGGGACATCCAACGGTGAGTCGGGAACAACATAGATAGCTACACGGAATTCTTTATTTGGAATTTCCAGTTGCTCCTTGAATACCTCCATATCTACCCCGGATTCCAGCGCATCCGGAGATGCAACGGTTGTTTTGCCGACTGGTTTTGCCGGGCATCCCCCGAGCAAACCGAAGGAGGCGGCTAAAACAAATGCTCGTGTCAGGAGGATCTTCTTTTGCATGTTCAACGCCCCTTTCTTTTCGTTATCCCGACGCTCACATCACTGTGTTATCAGATACCAATCGGGCAAATTCATGTCCACCCTTTTTGTTGTCGTCGAATGCTGATCAAGAGTGAACATGCGCCATAACCATCATTTTTTTGCCGATTGCAGCCAAGACCGATACGCGAACAAATGTCAAAGACCGTATTACGTGACCTGTCGATCCCTGCTCTGTCTTGAACAAAGCAAAAGAAAATCCCCCCTGATTTCAAAACCGGTTTGCCTGAAGCAAAAACGAGAAATCATCGGTGAAGACTGCAAAAAATTTTACTCCTTTTTGATTGAACCTGCCCCTGCAAAGGGCAGCTTGACAAGAAAGGGTAAAGCCCAATAAATTGTGCGCTTTCCGTTATTCCAATCAGTAATGGCAAGGGAACGCATTTTATTGGAATGAGTCGGCAGGAGAAATGAATGCTCGCGCAAACAACATGGAGCATGGCTCTTTGAGCAGCCATTCAGCCGGTCTTTTTTACTCGGCTCCTGCAGCCGCTTCTTCCATATAACACTTATCCTTCTTTGGAGCTTTTTATGTTTAAGAACAAATTGTCAGTTTGCCTGTTTATGTCACTTGTTTTCCTCTACACGTTTTCAGGTTGCAAAAAAGAGAGAATATCAGATCGTTCCGACGCGGGGGTTGATGATGGCGGTGTTTCGGACGCGTGGGTCGCCGATGGAGGCGATGTTCCGGACGGCGAGGCGCCACAGCGGGTCTGCGATTCAGAGGGCTGGTGCTGGTTGAACCCATGGCCTCAGGGAAACGGCCTGGTCGGAGTGTGGGCCGACGGCCCGGGCGACGTGTTCGCCGTAGGTCGTTCAGGAACGATCATTCACTACAACGGCGAGGTGTGGTCTCACCAGGATTCGAGTACGGATGGCAATCTGGATGCGGTCTGGGGGAGCGGACCGAACAACGTGTTCGCAGTGGGGGAGAACGGAGTCATAGTCTACTACAACGGCGCTACGTGGGTCGAGCAGGACTCGGGCACTGAGTCGGATTTGCGCGGCGTATGGGGCAGCGCAGCCGACGACGTCTGGGCGGTAGGACTCGGTGGAGAACTTCTGCACTACGACGGCGGCTCGTGGAGTCCGGTGGATTCATTTGTTACGCACGCTCTCGTGGACGTATGGGGCAGTGGACAAGATAACGTTTTCGCCGTGGGGTCCGCCGGCACAATGCTTCGCTATAACGGATCGGATTGGCAGATGATTGCCGGAGGAGACAGCCTCTATTCCTACTCAGGCATATGGGGAAGCAGCCCGGACAACATCTACCTGGTCGGTCTCCAAGGTGTTTCGCACTACGACGGAAACGAGATTGTGTCGCTCGAAGTAGAAGGAGCCGGATCCCTCGAGAAGGTCTGGGGAACCGCCGCAGACAACGTGTTCGCAGTGGGATCCGGAGGAGCGGTATTTCATTATGATGGTGCGTCGTGGCGCTCAATCTCCGACCCTTCCCTTGTGTGGTTGCGCGACGTGTGGGGGAGCGGACCCGACGACGTCTATGCCGTGGGATCCGATGGAACGATCTTGCATGGGAATGGGAGCGGTATGGTCCATGTATCCAGCGGCCCTACCGGAGATATAATGGCATCGTGGGCAAGCAGCCCGGACGATGTGTGGTTCTCGGGCGCAGCGGGTCTTTTGTATCACTACGACGGCGTCCGAGTCACTGCCCTACCCAGCTCAATTATGCTCAATCTTCGCGGTCTCTGGGGAGCATCCCCTGATGACATCTGGGCAGTGGGTGACGGCGGGCGCATCTGGCGCTACAACGGCTCTGCCTGGGAACTGTGGGTGGCGTTGGATGCTTCGACCCTTTACGATGTTTGGGGAAGTAGAGCTGACGACGTGTTTGTGGTCGGCGCGGGCGGAGATATCTTTCACTACGACGGCACAGCGTGGAGTCCCCAGGATAGCTCCACCGAAGTCCACCTGACGGGCGTGTGGGGCAATTCCGAAAGCGACGTGTTCGCGGTAGGCGGCTCCGGCACCATCCTTCACTATAACGGCAACGCGTGGAGCCCGATGGCCACGGAGACCGAACAACCCCTGGAAGTCGTGTGGGGCCTGGACGCCGACAACGTCTACGCTGCCGGATGGGGCGGAATGGTGCTTCACTTCGATGGTGAGTCCTGGTCCGCGATCGCCGAGGGGGATGAGTGGGGGGGCGGGCCTATCTATTACGCTCTCTGGGGTGACACCGCCGGAAATGTTTACGCCGGCGGTCTCGGGGGTCTAATCTCTCATTATGACGGAGATACATGGACCTCCGAAAGGCTGATGAGCAAGTGGGCCAACGTAAACGCTCTGATCGGCATTGACGGCCACCTTTTTGCAGCGGGCGCCAGAGGAACAGTGTTACACCGCCGCCTGTAATCTCCCGGACCTCCTGGATGAACCATTTCGCGTTCTCGGGAATGGATACATTCTTGATAACAGCAGTTTTGCCGACTGGTTTTGGTGTGCATCCGCCAAGCAAACGGAGGAAGGCCCATAAAAGAATTTATTTCTGTTTGCAGCCAAGACCGATACGCGAACAAATGTCAAAGATCGTGTAGGTTCGTCACTTCAACTTGCCCGGTGAATTCGACAATGTAGAGTACAGCGCATGAAAGATCGTGTTTTCTTATTCTGCATTGCAGCGGCCGCTCTTTTTACGGCCGGCAGTCTCCATTTCCTGCCGGCCCTTGCACGCAATACCGGTTGGAAAAACTCCGCATCGTCTGAAACAGAAACAAAATGCAATTCACCGGTAGATCCCGTTGTTTTGGATGAAAGCGACCTTGCCGCGATAAAAATATATGCTGGATTTGAAGAAAACGAATTTGCCCCGTTTGCAGCCCTGGCCGAGCCCGGCGCAAGGGACTGGCGCAGTGGTCCGGGGAAAAATGAAACTCACCAGTCTTTCGAGAAATTTCGGAGAGACTTTCATTATACTCCCCTCCGCCAAAGAGTCGTTTTACTGAGAGAAATCGGCGAACCGTCTGCGGGACAAACAATTGACAAATCCTTTCTGAGTGAATTCGTTTCAATTTATTTCAACCGGCCGGTCCGTTGGGAAGAACCACTCACAGGACCGTTTAAGACAAGAAGGGGAACTATCGCCTTACCATCAAAAGGCCAAAGCACCTGGGTTCAAAATCAATGGGTTCAAATTCACGCGGTTTGGATAATAAGCATGTTGGCCCGGCGGATTCCCGAGGATGCATTGATGGTAATGGGATTAGCATACCAGGATCTCTATCCTGAAGATTCGTGGAACTTTGTTTTCGGAATGGCTCATCAG
>SLPX01000067.1 GCA_007131745.1 Myxococcales bacterium | reverse complement strand
TGGAAGTGGTGTCGGAAAAGACAGGCTATGACATCGAAGAACTGGAAGGGGATTTGGAGCTGGAAGCGGACCTCGGGGTGGACACGGTGAAGCAGGCGGAGATCATGGCCAAGGTTCGGGAAGAATACGGGATGGCGCGCGACGAAAACTTCCGGTTGTCCGACTACCCGACGTTGGAAGCGATGGCCGAATACGTAGCGTCCAACCTTGCTCCTGCTAAGAGCTTGGAACATGTTGAAAGATTTCAAAATTCAGAATCCCTGAAAGCCGAGTTCTCAAAAGCCTGGGATCTCGGTGATGGTTTTCAGATCAGAAGAGTTTCCTGGGATGGTTCCGTCACGCGTTCGGGTGGCGGTGGCACAGGAGAGAAATCACCTTTTTCATTTGAATCTACCCAATGGATCGTGGTGGCGCCGGAAAGCCTTCGTGATGGTTTGAATGATTTCATGACCGGTTTGACGGGAGTTTCAGGCTTGGACCATGTGTTTTACGTCTGGGAGGACCTGGCATCCATGGACGAAAAAACAATGATCAGGAAACTTGAAAAACTTGATCGCTCCGGCCGATGGTCCGTTTTGTGTTTTGCTCCGGAAGAAATGAAAGAAGCGCCTGTTTCGAATGTTTACGGAGCGTTTCGCCTTGCAAGGTTGTCGGCATCACATTTCGCGATCGGCAATGAACCGAATACCGGTTTCTGGTTGTCTCTTTTATCCGGTCCGGAAGGCAACATCCCGCAAGGAGCTTTTGCGGGAGCGCTGGCCGGGTTGACTCGTTCACTCGGACACGAATGGCCTTCCTGTAATGCTTTCGAGATTCCGGACAATGGTGATTTGAAAGATATGAAGCTACGTGGCGCGCATGTCCGGGAAATGGTGTTGCGACGCTTAAACGGCGAACCGGTCCAGAACCTGAAAAAATATGAAGGCGCCGAGCCTTTCAACCTCGACCCCGACGGAGTTGTTTTGATTACCGGGGCGTTGGGCGGACTTGGGGATTTGACCGCGAGATTGATCAAAAGGATGTGGAATTGCCGTATCGTGTTGGTGGATCTTGCAAAACGCCCGGGCAAATCATCGGATTGTGTTGTTCCCGGACGCAAGGAATTGAGGGAGCGGTTGGAAAAAGGTGGTAAGCGGGTGACTCCTCGGGTGCTGGATGGTGAGACGGATCGCCTCGAGAGAGAACTTGCAGCAGCGAAGCTGCTCGAGGATCTGGAAGTCGAGCCGGGCAAGATGCTGTATTTTTCCGCGGACCTGCGGAAAGAAAAGGATATCGATAGCTTCATGAGGGAAGTGAAATCCCGCTGGGGTCGCCTGGACATGGTGATTCACGGAGCGGGTGTGGAAATCAGCCGACCGCTTGCCGGTAAGTCGGATGACGAGATCCGGCTTACGATAGGCGCCAAGACCGAAGCGGCGCAGGTGATTTACGAATCGGCCCGCGAGGTTTTCGGTGCTCCTGTCAAGAGATTCATCGGCTACGGATCAGTCGCTGGTGTGCTTGGAAATCCCGGCCAGACCGATTACAGCGCTGCAAACGCCGGGCTCGGCGGATTTGCCTCTTACATAAACGCGAAAGAGGCGGCCGGCTCAGCGCTGATCATTCACTGGACCGGGTGGGACGGTCTGGGTATGACCCGTTTTGCATGGATTCGCGATTCGCTCAAAACCAGAGGTCTGGATCTGTTGCCTCGGGATAAAGGGGTGGAGGCTATGTCCAGGCTTTTTTCCTCTGTTGCTCGGGGTGAAGTGCTTGTTTCGGGTCGTCTCGGAGAGTTGGAGCCTGAAAAGGATGACCACGCCGTTTTTGAGAAGAAAAACGAACGAGCGGAGAACGAATCCGGGGAGGTTGAAAGCGTTTTGACCTTGGATGTAACGGAGGAGTGGCTGGCTCATCATTCGGTCGATGGAACTCCGGTGCTCCCGGGTGTAGCCGGAACCGAATTCATGGCCCATGCGGCGAAAAAGTTGGCTCGCGATTCGGTCGAATTAATGGAATTGCAAAACCTGGAGTTTCACAAAGCTTTGAGATTGTCGGCGAACCGGCGGACCGAAGCGCGTGCACGGTCATGGTGGATAGATGAGGGGGTCAGGGCCCAAGCTGTTTTGGAGAGCATTACCCACGGCAAAAAAGGGCCCATTGTCCGCAAACACTTTACAGCGGAATTCGTGTTCGAGCCGAGATCTGCCGGTTCGGATGTCGAGAGCCGGCGGGAGACTTTGAAGTACGATCCGCTGGACATAGGGATTTTGAACGGTTCGGGACCCGGTCGTAACAATATTTATGAACAGTTTTTTCACGGGCCTTCATATCAGGTGCTGAACGAGGTCAAACTTGCCGGCAACAGGGGATTGACCGCGTACGCAGGCGACAGAGCGTTGGTGTTGCCGTGGGTGGAAGACGGATCACAGATTGTTGCGCCGTTGGCCCTGGAAGCTGCTTTTCAGGCGGCCGGCTTCCATTGCCTCATGTTTGACGGAGCTTCGGTTCTGCCCGTGGGGGCGGCGAAGGTGAAGTGGGTTGATCCGTCGATGATACTAAATGGGTCTCCCTGGGTGGTGAGGGTGGTTCGAGTCGAGTCGAGTGAACATGATTCAAACGTTCAGGACGGGGTGCAACCATATCGTTTTAATGCCCATGTCTTGGACTACGAAGGAAGATTGCTCATGGCCGTTTGGGGTCTCCAAATGGCTCGTCGGGAAATGGTGAACGTTTCCCGGACATCTTTTGTGCGCCCGGTGATGGAGGTAATAGAAATGCCTCTTTCCGCGCTCGGCGGAGAGAAAAGCATGGTGGTGGATCCCGCGGAAGAAATGTCTCAAGGCGAAATGAGGGAGTTAGCCCGAATAGAAAATGCAGCGCGCAGGATGGAGTGGATCGCCGGAAGACTTGCAGCCAAGGAACTGGTGAGGCGACATCTCAGGGATCATTACGGAAAAGCCGTGTTTCGCAGGGATATTGAAATTGCAACCCAAGCCGGTGGAGCGCCGATGCCTTGGATTCCCAGCCGTCCTGAAATGGGGGCTTGTTTGCCGTCCTTGTCGATCACGCATGCGTGCGGCCGTGCAATTGTTCTGGGATTGCCGTCTTCAGAACCACGATGTCGAGTGGGTGTTGATCTGGTGTCTGCAACTCCGCGCGACGAATCATTTGTCCGCCAGTGGATGAGCGATCGTGAACAGGCGCTGATAAACCGATTCGGTGCAAGTGATGGAAAAGCCTTTCTTACCCGCGATGAATCCATCGCTGTTATATGGGGTCTCAAGGAAGCCGTTTCAAAGGCGCTCGGGTTGGGATTACACCTGACATCCGCGGAGATGGAAATTAAAGAGTTGCTGGAAAACGGTCGGGCTTCGGCGGTGCTTACCGGAGAGGCGTTGCGGCGGTATGAATACTTGAGGGGCGGAGCTTTGAACTCCGGATGGAAGATAAGCGACGGGGTGGTGACGGCATGGGCCGTTTTGGAACTGAAAGTGGATGGGTCGGATGGAGTTGACGTGGAAGGTGAGAGTTCGGATTTCTCCAAGCATCTTCCACTTTCGAGCTACAAGCTTTGAAGTTTTGATCTCTCCGTTGACGCCGGCGAACAAAACCTTACGCGTCACCGGCTTTGAATGAATAATCCGCGCAAGAAGTGTTGTGTTCGGAAAAGACCTTGATGTATATCATGGCACTGTCGTCAAATGTGCCGCCGCCGCAGTTGTGGTTGACCTTGACCCGGGTCGTAGAGCAGCACCCGTCGGGTGCGTAAGCGCCGAAAGGATCATCAGGACCCTGCCCCGTTACTTTGGTTCCTCTTTCGCATGAGACGTTCGCGACCACTCCATTGTCGCACTGTGGAAAAAGGCAGATCGTGAAGTTGCCCGGGTTGTGGGTCATTTCAGCCTCGGGGTAGATCCAGCAGAATGCCTTGTCTTCGTCATGAAAACTATACCAATCCACATCCCACACCGGGCTCAGGTTTGCGTTGTTGACGTAGACCCATCCTCCGCAATCATCAACGTCTCCTAGGTGCACCGCATCGGCCGGAGTATCATTTGGTTCATATTCATCAGGTGGAAAGTCGATGAACCCGTCGCAGTTGTTGTCCCTCCCGTCACATAAAACAGGGGCACCCGGGTATACGGATGGATCCATGTCGTCGCAGTCGCCGTCTTGCACGGTCCAGCCGTCTCCGTCAGCGTCGTCATCGCACGCGTCACCCACCCCGTCGCCGTCCATGTCGGCCTGGTCGGGATTGTAGACGTAAGGGCAGTTGTCTTCCTCGTTGGGAATACCGTCGCCGTCGATGTCGGGGTCGCACGCGTCACCCACTCCGTCGCCGTCCATGTCGGCCTGGTCGGGATTGTAGACATAAGGGCAGTTGTCTTCCTCGTTGGGAATACCGTCGCCGTCGATGTCGGGGTCGCACGCGTCACCCACTCCGTCGCCGTCCATGTCGGCCTGGTCGGGATTGTAGACGTAAGGGCAGTTGTCGTAGATATCGGGTATTCCATCCCGATCAGTGTCTTTAAGAGCTGCGTCCATGTCGGTTATATTGCCGTCGCTTTCTTCAATGTCCGCGTCGGGATCATCCGAAGTCACCTGAGGACCGCATCCGGCCGGCTGGGAAACGACTGCAATGCAAAAAGCGGCAAAACAAAATGAAACCATCGAAGGGGAAGAAAAACTTTTCATCAAACCTCCCATATCCGCCGGTTACCTGCGGGCGGAAACACTAGCGCATATTCTCATGCCTCGAATAATTATATCATCATTTCGCTGACCCGCCTACAGAAGAGCAAATGCGATGAGTAAACACTGTTTTGGGATAAATGTGGAAGTTGTCTGCCGATCAAATCCTGTTTTGAGTTTTTCGAAAAGTTTTGCTAAATCTGACCGATGCTTTCTACGATCAGCAAAATCAGCGATGTCCTGAGCGGCCGGGAGCGTCGCAACGCGGTGATCCTTTTCCTCATGGTTTTATTGTCCGGTGCGTTGGACGCTTTGGGAGTCGCGTCTATCATTCCTTTTCTGGCCGTGCTGTCCAGGCCCGAGATTATTCACGAGCAACCATACTTGTCGGCCGTCTATCGTACACTGGGTTTTTCGAGCACCGAGGGTTTTCTGCATTTTCTCGGTCTGGTTGTTTTTTTGGTCGTTGTTTTCGGGTTGACGTTTCGGGCCGTGACTGAATATTTCATGGCCCGCTTTACGAATATGCGCAACTACAGCATTAGTACCAAGTTGCTGAGGTCGTATCTCTCAAGGCCGTACGTATGGTACCTGAACCGGCACAGCGCGGTTTTGGCCAAGACCGTGCTGTCCGAGGTTCAGCAAGTGATTAATCTGGTGTTAATTTCGGTTGCCGAGATCCTGGCTCAGTCAGTGATAGTGTTGTGCCTGATAGTCATGTTGTTGCTCGTCGATCCGATGGTGTCGCTTGTCGCTGTCTTGCTAATGGGAGGCCTTTACGCGTCCGTGTATTTTCTTTTGCGGAAGTACCTCAGTCGACTCGGGACGGAAAGAATCAGGGCGAACCGGGAACGTTTTCAGATCGCCCAGGAAGCGCTGGGAGGGATAAAAGAACTCAAGGCAGCCGGACTGGAACCGGGTTATTTGCAGAGTTTTTCAAAGGCCGCCCGCCGCCTGGCCGCAAACCAGGCGGCCAACACCATTGCAGGCAAGATGCCTCGTTTCGTGTTGGAGGCCATCGCTCTTGGCGGCATGCTTTCCGTGATAATGATATTGCTCTCGGCGCGTCACTCCAATCTGGATCAGATTCTGCCCACTATCGGGGTATTTGCGTTTGCAGGAGTCCGCTTGTTGCCGGCGATGCAGAGGGTCTACCAAGGTGCTGTGAAGCTTCGTTTCGGCCGTCCCGCGCTTGATGCGCTGCATGATGATTTTGTCAATATGGACAGTGAGATTGAATCATACGACATCGCAGGCAGGTCAGGTCCGGCATTATCTCTAAAATCCAAGCTGGAGTTGAAAGATGTTTCTTTTACCTACCCCGGCGCGGATAGGCCGGCGATTCGAGATATAAGCATTTCCATCGAAGCCAATACAACAGTTTGTTTTACCGGCGCCACCGGTTCGGGCAAGACAACGCTGGTTGACCTGATCATGGGACTCCTGCCGCTGGACAGTGGAGAGATCCAGGTAGATGACACCGGTATAGACGAAGAAAACGTTCGTTCCTGGCAGCGAAGTCTCGGCTATGTTCCCCAGCACATTTTCCTGGCCGACGACAGCGTGGCCGCGAACATAGCCTTCGGCGTGGAATCGAGGAAAATCGACATGAAGGTGGTGGAAAAAGCCGCTCGAATTGCAGAACTCCACGATTTTGTCGTAAATGAAATGAAACAAGGATACGATACCAAGATAGGTGAGCGTGGAGTGCGTATTTCAGGCGGACAGCGGCAGCGGATCGGTATAGCGCGGGCTTTGTACCACGACCCGGACGTTTTAATAATGGATGAAGCAACTTCGGCTCTCGACAACCTGACCGAGAAAGCCGTAATGGATGCCGTACATAACCTGGGCAACAAGAAGACCATTATCCTGATTGCGCACAGGTTAACCACTGTTAAAAAATGCGACCGGATTTTTCTCCTGGAAGAAGGACGGGTTACAGATCGAGGCTCTTATTCAGATTTGCTGGATGGGAGTGAAACGTTCAGGAAGATGGCCGACGCGGGCAAAGACTAGCCCGAGACGCATTGTCTGGGCGCTGTTTTACCCAAAGACTTGTAGATGATTTACATGGTTCAACAGTGAAATTCAATTCAGGTAGGCTGATACAGGGGTGAGGCCCAAATCTTTGTCGGCTCTCATAAGGCAACAATAGTGGGAAGGCCTGAGTCCCTGCGGATTCGCACAGAAATACTGGTATCCGTGGCGCTCCCAGTGTTGGCGCACTCGTATTGGAGGACGGTATTCCCAGTCGACCATTCTCGTTACTTGAGGGGTGCAGATGATGTCGGGTTCGCGCGAGAGAATGTAACTCATAGGAGCGAGCTTCTGGTGTCCGGGTTTTGAACTTATAGGCTCCACCTTGTGTGCAACGTAGGCGTCCGACAATCCGAAAGAATCGATTGCGTTGAGTTCAGAAGAAAAAACTATGGCGCCTGCTCCACCGACCGCGATCCAGGAGTTGCGCGGAACTCTCTTTTTCAGCCATTCACCTATCAGCACTCGATCTCTTGCAAAACGGTCCATAAAGGCAACGCTCTCTTTTCCGTCATAGGCGCCATGGTAACCGGTCCGCGTTACCGTAAGAGTGTTTAGGCTTTTCTGTCCCAAGTTGTTTGATATGCGCACCAACCCCAAAACCAGCAAAGCCGAGAAAACACCACATACGCTCCACGCCGCTGCGGTCCGGAACCTGGGAAGCGGCAAGTGATCTTCCACTAGATTGGCGACTTGACGGATCGTGTCGGCAAGCATGAAAACCAGAAACGGAATGACCGGCACCCAGAAGCGATGCATGGCCATGAAGTCTCCGCCCACTTTTACAACCACCATGCCGAGAACAACACAGCCGCCCAAAGCGTATGTCCAGGCAAACAAGGGAAGGATCGAGCCGGCTTTTTTGAACGCGTTTCGGATTGAAAGCGCGATGCCGATAGGTGGAACCCATGCAAGGTAGATGAGCCGATAATCCCTTACAAACGTGTCTAAGTATTGACGGCCCAGCATCCACGTTTCTTCCGGATTGGGTGAGGACGCTTTTATGTAGTAAGTGTTTGGAAAAAGGTGTCCATAGTAGTTGTAACGCCAGAGAAAATAGGCGCCGTAGATCAAGACGAAACCTCCCGCCCACAAACAGTCCCGTAGTAGTATTTGCAGGAAAACCTTCTTCAAATGAGGAGATCCTTTTTTTCTCGATCTCCGCCACAGCTCGCAAATACTGAAAACCAGTCTGTGAACGCCCATCCATGCAAAAAGCAAAACAGCTTCGGGCCGGGTCATGGCCGCGGCAGCCATGACGATACCGGAAAAACGATATTTTTTTGAGCAGCGCTCTTCCTTCATGTAGAGAACGAAACTCCCAAGAATCAAGCTTGTAAACATGGATGTCTCAAGCCCGCCTGAACTCCAGCATGCATATGCAGCGGTCGAAGCGAGAAGAAATGGTCCCAGATGAAGGCTCGGATTGAGGGAGTGAAGCGGGTTTTTTCGGTGAGCGTCATCGCGGTGGAGGTTAAAAAGAAGGTAAAACATCAACACAACGCCGGCGGCTCCCATGAGTCTGCCCAGAAAAAGGGAGGCTGAAACCGGGGATATGCCCATTTTCATGAAACCGGCAAGCAGAACCGTCCATAAAAAATTTGTAAATCCTTCAACCCGTTCACCCAGATTCCATTCCAGAGCCCCGTAGCGGGCCAGATTCTGTGCGTATCGAAACGATATATAGGCGTCATCACATACGAAGGAGAATTTTTTTGCGTGAAGCCAAGCCGCGATCGTAGCGGCCGACAAGAAACAGAAAGTCGGAAGTGCGTATAATAGCTTGTTTTTATGGCGGGTAATCAGGTCCATATGGACGATTTGTCACTTTGCTTGGATTAATATATAATCTTGCCCTACTATCGAATGATCGCTACCATACCGTAAAATCTGACGGAGGTCGATATCCATGAAGGTCTGCCCAAAGTGCGGAATGAAGTTTTCCGATGAAACCGGTTTTTGCCCGGCGGATGGAACGACTCTTGAGTCTCCACCACAGCAGGCGGCAGGGCAGGGAGCATCCAGCGGAGCTTACAAGGTGGCTGGACGGTTCTCCCTTGGTGAGCTCAAAGAGAGAAGAACTGTAGGTGATCTTTTTTCCGCTCATGACGAAGCGGTTGGTCGCCCGGTTTCTTTGTTGCTGATTTTCCCCCATGTTTTACCCTCTGATGCTCATAAGGAACAGGTCTTGAGGGAATTGGGGCAGTTGATGGGGTTGATTTCAAGTAATGTGGTCAAGGTTCTGGACAGGGGGACGATTGAGGACGGACGGGTCTATGCGGTATTGGATTCACAAATAGATAGTACACTTGCCGGTTTTGTGGGCAGCCAGGGTGTGTTGAAGATGGATCACGCGGTCAAGATCTTGAGTGATCTGGCTTCCGGGCTAAAGGCTCATCTTGCCGCAGGTCTCGTACATCGGGAATTGGCTCCGGCGAATGTCGTGATGACAAGCGATTCGGCCATGCTTTTGAATCTCGGAGTTACAATCGGGCTGGGCAACAATGTTTTCGGAGATCCCTGGTTCATGGCGCCCGAACAGACATTGGGGAGGCCTGTAGATCTTCGATGCAACATATATTCCTTGGGGGCCTTATTTTACTACGTCGTGACCGGCAGCGCTCCTTTTCAGGACGCTGATCCGAATGTTTTGTTCGATCGTCACCGGAACCACCAGGTTGAACCGCCGAGTGTAAGGCGGGCCGATTTGGATATTCCGCCCGCGGTCGACGCTTTCGTTTTGAAGGCCATGGCCAAGGATGCTAATTCAAGACATTTGACCTTGGATGTATTCATCCAGGAAATGAAAAGCTTGATCGGTGGAGGAGTTGATGCTCCATCCACCGGTGTTCCTCCGGTTGTTGCAGCGGCGGCTCCGCAAGCGGCCGGGCAACCAGTCGCTCCGCAAGCGGCCGGGCAACCAGCCGCTCCGCAAGCGGCCGGGCAACCAGCCGCTCCGCAAGCGGCCGGGCAACCAGCCGCTCCGCAAGCGGCCGGGCAAACAGCAACTGCACAACCGTCGGGGGAAGGTGCGCCTGCTCGGCGTGGAAGGCGAAGAAGAAAGAAAGATGATTTCCGCGTGACGATGTGGTTCAAGAAGGGCGCTGTGATGGAGGGAGATGATGAGCAAAGCGGATCGGGTAAAGATGATGATCTTGCAGAGGTTGTCGAGGGTGATGGTCGGATTTCCGAGACGGAACAGAGCATAGATGATCGGTACAAGGATGATGGTTCGATAACTCGTGAGGATCAAGCTGCATTTTCCTTGCGAACAGGCCAGACCGGGATGATGCCTGCAGTTCAGATGGACGATGATGTTGGTCCGGGCAAGAGCATGGATGAGAAAGCCGCGGTGCAGTCTCTAGACAGGTCCAGGAAAGTCTGGGTCGTGCTTGTGATATTGTTGGTGCTGGCCGCTGTAGGAGCGTTTGGTGCGTACATTTATGTGACCAGCATTCCGGAGACTTTCGTTCAGAGAGGTCTCCACAAAATACTCGAGTCCAAGGTTCCCAATTTTACCTATATTCCCAAGATCGACATGCCGGCGCCTCCTGAATATCCGGAAGGGGAAGCCAAGGAGTTGTGGGATTCTTTCGTGAAACTGGCGGAAAAGGATGAAACCATTTTGCCGGCTGAAGGTCACGGCGCCGGACACTATCTTGTTGCCCTGGAAAGAAAGATTGAGGAGATAAGAAAGGCTGCGCAGGAAAAGCCAAAGCCAAGGAGGCGGAGAGGCAGGGGGCCGAGCGACGATCCTTTTGAACAGATTGCCGGGCCTCGAACCGCTAAAGAGGCTGAAAAAGAATTTGAAACTCTAAGAAATAAAGTGATAAGCAGTTTGAGGGCTACGGTGAACAAGGTAAAGGGCAAGGTATACATCGGTGGAGGAGATGAGAAGGATTATATAAGAGCGCTTACGGCCGGCCGGATATTGTTGGATCTTGTTCTGCCTTTTGATGAAAGAGACGGCGTTGCGAGAGACAAGGCCCGGTTGAAAACCAATTTCAAGAGTTTGGAGGGTGTCTCAAAAGATTTGCCCGCCGGCGAAGAAGACGAGAAAGCCGAAGAGGAAAAGAAGGCTGAAGATGACAAGAAGGCCGAAGAGGATGAGAAGCCCGAAGAAGAAAAAAGCGGTGAACGCGAATAATGGAGCAATCTAAACCGGATATCATTGAGATTCGGACAAACATGGTCGCATGGAGAAAAGCAGCATGGTGGTGTGGAGCCGCGGTCAATGTGAGCGTGTTTATTTTTCGGATAGAGCGATTACATCCGATGTTTCCAATTGAACCGTTATTTTACCGATCAACACTTTCACATGTCCCCGTGCATCGACTTCCTGCACGATTCCTTTTTTCCCCGACCACAATCCCGAAGTAACTCGTACCGGACTTTGCGGCGACAATCTCTTGCTGATCTGTTCTTTGCGATGCTCACGAATCTCCTTCAGCACTTCCATGTGATCATTGTCTCTCCGCCATTCGATGAATCCATACAGCGGTATGAGTGTGATAAAAAACTCCAGGAGAGTATCGGAAATTTCCGGGGACGTGAGCCGTGGGTCGGTTTTTTCCAGGAAATTGGCTATTCGGAGCACTATTCCTGAAGGCACTGACGCTGATTTTTTGTCTTCCAGCAAAAGCGATGTCAACTTGGAAGGGTCGAGATCCTTCACCGGAGTTTTCTTTTCGGTGAGATGATCGGTTTCCACGAAAAAAGTGGAAGGAAGGTCTGCGTATATGCCGTGGAACTTGGATCGCTCCCATCCGTTTTCGAGTTTTTTCAGGAAGTTCTTGTGGTCCACATAAGCTTCAGCAAAAAGGGTGAGTCCGCAGACGATCCCCTTGTCATCCAGGGAAAGCGAAAGATGTATATGTTCTTTGTACGGAGATGGATCCGCAAGCAGATTGTTGATGGGGCGGCTTCGTGAAACCCTGCTTTGAATCTCGTTTCTTGCCTCGGGTGATCGCAAAAAATACAGGTGTTGGCCGGTTACCTGTCTGTTGTTCCAGATTGCCGGGTGTTCTACCGACACTTCCCACGACAATGGGTGACTGTTAGGCACAGACAGTTTGGGCGACAGTGTTTTTCCCAAGCTTTCCAGCTTCTGTTTTACCTGAAGTCTCTCCAGGTTGTAGACATTGCTGGCCCATTTCTTGGCCTGGTACGCGTCAAAATCAGCTTCCGCGAATGATTTGAAGTTCGACATATTCAACTCCGTCCTACCGGACGGTTTGCAGATCAATTCGGATCCGGATCAAGATCATCATCTATCATGTCAACCGAATCTACGTCTATTTCCTGGGTTGTTTCAGGCACCTGGGGCAAAGGTTCGGGACCTGCCGGCATCCCGAACATGGTCTTTTTTGCTTCTCCATCCTGTTGCATGGGAGGCGTTGGAGGCGGCCCCGGAGGGATTGCACCCGGTTCGGGCCATTGTTCCGGGGGTTCGGGTTGATACTCTTCGACCCCCGGTTCTCCCATTGCATCCGATTCGACTTCGGGATCCAGTGGGTATTCGGGCGCCGGTTCTACGGCCGGGTTTGTTTCGAACTCTGGTGGAATGTCCTCGTAATCCTCGGTCTGGGGATACGGAGGAGGTGGTTCATTGTCTCCCGATTCATCCAATTGAAGCGGCCCCGCTTCAACGTAATCTTCATCATCCCCTTCCGCCATTATTCCTGGATCCGTCGCCATGAGGGGATCTTCCATGATCGCATCGTCATCAACCGCGAATTCTTCCACTTCCTGTTCCTGGAAATTCTCCTCCACGGCAAGAGGTTCTTCAAGCGGTTCCCCCCGCATCTTTCTCTTGTGCCTGTCAAGGGCCTTACATAGTTTTTCGTATGGGATCATTCTCTTCTCCTGGTTTTCTCTGGTGGACCGAAAATACCATCAGATTATTGTTTCGGTCAACAGCAACTCAAGGAATTTCATGATCTTTCAGCCAAAAAAGCGGCTATAGTCAATTCTCTCAAAAATCACCCATTCGAGGCGCTTTCCAAGAAATAAAAAATCTTTGCTGTCGGAGACATCCTAAACCCATTACTGTCGTGCGGTCGGGGAGATCTTCAGCCTGGTTTTTGTTCAAACATCTTGCCGTAAAAACCAAGTTCATGGTAACGAATGTTTGTCCGTGGGTTTTGTGTTTTTTCATCATTCCGGGCCGGATGATTCAAAGTTTCCGGCTTGAACTGGAAGGATTTCTTAATGAGCGGTCACAGTAAATGGTCAACCATCAAGCACAAGAAAAGCGCAGCCGACGCGAAACGGGGAAAGGTTTTTACCAAGATAATCAAGGAAATCACGGTGGCCGCCAGGCTTGGCGGCGGTGATTTGTCGGCCAATCCGAGATTGAGAGCGGGAGTGGATCGCGCGCGCGCTGCAAACATGCCCTCCGATAATATCGAGAGAGCGATCAAGAAGGGGACCGGGGAATTGGAAGGGGTTAACTACGAGGAGGTAAGTTACGAAGGTTATGGGCCCGGGGG
The DNA here is from genome assembly GCA_007131745.1 of Myxococcales bacterium. The sequence continues at coordinate 12,585 of SLPX01000067.1, read as the reverse complement.
CGCTGCGATTTATATAGAAACGGTCACGGACAACAAGAATCGGACCGTGGCGGAAGTAAAGCACATTCTTTCGAAACATAATGGGTCGCTGGGCAAGGCCGGGACGGTCGCTTTCAAGTTTGAAAGATTGGGCATGATCTCCTACGGAAAAAAGGATGTAGCCGAGGATGTTCTGATGGAAGCGGCGCTCGAAGCCGGCGCGGATGATGTACGGGATGAAGGGGAAGAATGGTTGGTTGTCTGTGATCCGTCTGCCTTTGTTGACGTGAAAGAGAAGTTGGAAAAAACCGATATGCCGGCTCAATTGAACGCGGAAATCGGACTTCTGCCTCTTACCACCGTCAAACTGGAAGGCAAAGACGCGGAGATGATGCTGAAAATCTACAACAAGCTGGATGATCTCGACGACGTCCAGAATGTTTATTCTGATTTTGACATAGATGACGAGATCATAGAAAAATTCTCTTCATAAGTTTGCCGTTTTTCCCGAGAGTTTCACTGTAATGGAAGGGTTCGGCGGATGGTCGATTTGACGTTTTGCCGTGCTCCTAATCGAAGTTAATGGATAAAAACAAGCTACAAGAATCTCTTAACGTGTTGGGGTTGGATCCGGGATCCCGTGTCACTGGGTACGGTGTTGTTGAGATGTCTGATCCGGTGAAACCACGGTACCGGGAGTGCGGCGTGATAAGGATTTCGGGAGACTTGTTGCTGGAAAAGAGATTGCTGGAAATAGCGGACGGCGTGCGGGAATTGATCAAAGAATTCAAACCTATTTGCGTAGCGGTTGAAGATGTGTTCGTACAGCGAAATGTCAGGTCCGCGTTGAAACTGGGACATGTCCGAGGGGCGCTTTTGCTGACCGCCGCTGAAAAGGGGTTGGTTGTGCATTCCTATTCGCCCGCGGTAGTGAAAAAGACGGTGACCGGCCGCGGCCGCGCAAGCAAGGCACAGATTCAACGAATGGTGCAGGTTCTTATGGGGCTCGAGCGGACACCTGCCAGTGATGCTTCGGATGCCCTTGCAGTGGCTCTTTGTCACGTGAGGCACGCGTGGCGTGATGTGGTGCGGACTCCGGGGAACGTCTTGAGGGGAAGGCACAGAAAAGGGCGATAGTTGTTCGGCGTTTTCGGATGGTCACCCGGAACCGTCATCAGGAGTTTAATATGATAGCGCGTCTCGAAGGAAAACTGGTGGAAAAGAACCCGGAGGGATTGATTCTGGATGTCGGGGGCGTTGGTTTTTGCGTTTTTGTTTCCGCTATGACGTTTAGTAAGCTTCCAAAAGAGGGAGAGTCCTGTCTTCTTCATGTTCATACCAATTTGCATGAACGCGGAATCGATCTTTTCGGTTTTTATGACGGGCTTGAAAGAAGAATTTTCAGGATGTTGATTGGAATTCCGGGAATTGGTCCCAGGGTGGCGCTGGGAATTCTGTCCGCGGTCGAAGTTCCTGCTTTGATGGATGCAGTACGTTGTGAAGATTTGAACAGGCTGACGATGATCCCCGGCGTGGGAAGGAAAACAGCGCAAAGGCTTGTGGTGGAGTTGCAGGGAAAACTGAAGAAGGTTTCATTTGCGGGAACCGGTCTTTCTTCGGGCGGTCCGGTTTTGGATGGCGCGGAGGATTCGACTGTAAGGGTTTTTGCTGATGTACATTCGGCTTTGTGCAACATGGGTTACAAAACATCGCACGTGGACAAGATAATCAAGGAACTGCGTGACGGTCAGGATGGAGAGAAACTGAAATTAGAGGATGCGCTTATGAAGGGATTGAAGCTTCTTCATCGGGCGGTCGACAGAAAGAGTGCCGGTTGATCGGATAATCGGTTGGCAGGTTGGTCCTTTGACAAGGAGTATGAAAGATGGCGCGAAGTCGGCACGATGAAGAGGGGTTGGAAACAAAAGCAGTCGGCAGATCCGTGGAATCTCCTCTCGCGGCTGAGTCTCAAAAAGGCGAAGGCCGGGTCGAGAATTTGCTCAGGCCTAAAACTTTTGAAGATTATGTCGGGCAGAAAAAAGTCACAGACAACCTGAAGGTGTTTGTGGAATCGGCTAAAAAGAGGTCCGACGTTTTGGACCATGTGCTGTTTTGCGGCCCGCCGGGATTGGGCAAGACGACGCTCGCTCACATCATTGCCGATGCCATGGGCGCGGAGTTGCATGGCACGTCCGGACCTGCGATGGATCACAAGGGGGTGCTCGCAGGTGTTTTGACGAATTTGCAAAGAGGTGATGTTTTATTTATTGATGAAATTCACAGGATGGTTCCCGTGGTGGAGGAGAGCCTGTATCCGGCCATGGAAGATTTCAGGTTGGATGTGCTCATAGGAGACGGTCCCCATGCACAGACCGTAACGCTTCCGCTTTCCAAGTTCACCCTTGCAGGGGCAACAACCCGTACGGGGTTGTTGACTTCGCCCATGCGAGACAGGTTCGGCGTGGTATGTCGGCTGGATTACTATTCAAATGCAGAGTTGTCGGAAATTGTCATTCGCAGCGCGCGAAGACTGGGAGTTGAAATTACGGAGGGTGGCGCTCTGGAGATCGGTCGGCGATCAAGGGGTACGCCGAGAATAGCAAATCGCTTGCTGAGAAGAGTGTGGGATTTTGCCGTTGTGGAGGCCGATGGGAAAATCGACAAGAAGATGGCGGATTACGCTTTGGATCGCCTTGATGTAGACAAGCAGGGGCTGGATTCACTGGACAGGCGGCTTTTGACGACGGCCATCCGCCGTTTCGGCGGAGGACCTGTGGGCATTGATTCACTTGCAGCGGCCGTGAGCGAAGAACGTCATACGATTGAAGAGGTTGTGGAGCCTTTTTTGATACAGCAGGGCTTCCTACATCGTAGTCCAAGAGGCAGGGTGGCTACAAAAAAATCTTATCTTCATCTTGGACTCGAGCCCGGGGATTCGGAAGCTGATGATGTGAGCCGGGAGCTGTCGGTTCAACAGGAGTTGTTGCCCAAGGATTATGAATGATCTTGCGAAGAATCGTTGGTGGCGATACCACAGGCCCGGACGCATACATAAAAGCGGGTGTTTTTCATGGAGGAAGTTTTGAAAAAAAATAAGTTGTTGACCTTGTGCAAGTCGGGGGGTATGTGGATTGCTCATTGGAAAAACGGCACATGGATTGATATGAGTCTTTTGGATCTGCGAAAAGTTGGCGATTTGCCGGGAAATTAGAAAGAGTGAAAAAGGGGTTTTGAGGTGTCTGGAGAAAACAAGTTTGCTGAAAAGCCGAAATCAAACCGTTGCGAAGAAATTGAAGAGGCGGCTGAGGATGGGGCGGGTGAAACTTCGGATGATTCATCGAAGATCGCAAACAAAGAAAATACCGACGATGCTGCACTGTCGGGGAAAGACTGCGAATCTGATGTGAAAGAGACGGACAGCGCCGAGAGTGACCGACAACCTGACGGAGACGATCGGGAGGGTTTGCAGATTTCCGAACAAACGGAGGATGTTGCCGGAGAGGAGTCTTCCGACGCGGCGGATGAACCGGATGGAAATGAGGACGAGTCGTCGGAAGAGAAGTCGGATCGGGAAGAATCTCCGGAATCTCCGGAGAAACTAATTGCAGACCTTGAGAGCGAGTTGGAAGCTGTAAAGTCTGAACGAGACAAGTCGCTTGAAGAGGTTGCGCGGCTGAAAGAGAGACTTTTGAGGGCTGCCGCGGATATGGACAATCTGCGGAAAAGAACGAAGCGGGAGATCCGAGACGGCAAGATCAAAGGCAGGGAGATTGTTTGTTCGGAGATGCTTGGAGTCGTGGACAACCTGGAACGCGCCCTCGAACACGCCTCGGCCAAGGGCACGGTGGAGTCCATGGTGGAGGGTGTTGAACTTGTATTGAGACAGTTTTTCGCTGCGATTGAGAAATTCGGGGTAAAACCTTTTTCTGCAAAGGGCGAACCTTTTGATCCAGTGTTTCATGAAGCGATAGGACAGGTGGAATCAAGCGAAGTCGCTCCTAATGTTGTTGTGGAAGAATGGCAGAAAGGTTATACAATAGATGACAGGTTGTTGAGACCGGCAGTTGTGGTGGTTTCCAAGCCTCCTGCGGAAGATGAAGGCGGTCCGGATAAAGACGAAACCCGAGAGGAAAACGCTAAGGTAGAGAAACAAGGAGGGGAAGACTCGGGTGAAGGACCGGTTTCGACAAAAGCCGAAGCTGGAGAGGATGCGGAAGCCGAAGCTGGAGAAGATGCGGAAGCGGGAGTTGGTGATGAATCGCCGGATCCCGTGGATGAGGGGAGCGAAGCCGGAAAGCCTGAAAACGAAAAATCAGAGTCCTGATACCTGTTATTTGGAGTTGGATATATGAGTCGGATCATCGGTATAGATCTTGGTACCACAAATTCTTGCGTGGCTTTCATGGACGGTAACGATCCCGTCGTTATTCCGAACACGGAAGGTTCCCGCACTACTTCATCCATGGTTGCATTCGCCGAATCAGGCGAAAGGCTGGTTGGGCACATCGCTAAAAGGCAGGCCATCACGAATCCGGAAAACACTGTTTTCGCGGTAAAACGTTTAATGGGTAGGAAATTCGACGATCCTGAGGTGCAAAGAGTGCGGCCGACATCGCCGTATACAACGATTGCCGCGGAAAATGGTGATGTCTGGGTGGAGGTCAGGGGCAAGGGTTATAGTCCTCCCGAAATCGCCGCGTTGATTCTCGGGTACATGAAGCGCGTAGCAGAGGAGTATCTCGGGGAGGAAGTGGAGGAGGCGATCGTAACGGTTCCCGCTTATTTCGATGATTCCCAACGTCATGCCACCAAGATCGCCGGCGAGATAGCCGGACTCAAAGTCCGCCGGATCTTAAACGAGCCGACCGCGGCTTCCCTGGCTTACGGTTTGGCCGGGGAAGACAAGGAGGAGACAATAGTAGTCTATGATCTCGGAGGAGGTACGTTCGACATCTCGATTTTGGAGCTTAACGGAGGTACTTTTCAGGTCAAGGCCACGAACGGAAACACTCACCTGGGAGGAGAGGATTTCGACCAGGCGCTAATCGAATATCTTGCCCGGGAATTCAAGAAAGAAAACGACCTGGATTTGCTCGGAGATCGTATGGCGTTGCAGCGTCTGAAGGAAGCTGCTGAAAAGGCCAAGTGTGAATTGTCGGTAGCGATGGAAACGGAAGTCAATCTTCCTTTCATCACTGCTGATAGCTCCGGTCCCAAACACCTCATCAAGTCAATTACCAGGGGAAAGCTGGAGGAACTCACAGAAAACCTCGTTTTGGAGACACTTGAGCCATGCAAGCAATGTTTGAAAGACGCGGGTCTGGGGCCTGAGAACATAGACGAGGTGATATTGGTGGGCGGGCAGACCAGGATGCCCCTGGTGATGAGCACCATAGAAAAATTCTTTAACAAGAAACCGCATCGCGGCGTAAATCCGGATGAGGTCGTAGCGGTGGGCGCTGCGATACAGGGCAGCGTGTTGGAAGGGGGGATCGATGACATCCTTCTATTGGATGTGACTCCCTTGAGTCTGGGCGTGGAAACGGCTGGGGGTGTTTTTACAAAGATAGTGCCCCGCAATACCTCGATTCCCACCCGCAAAAGCGAGGTGTTTTCTACTGCTGAAGACAATCAACCACTCGTCAACGTACATGTTTTGCAAGGCGAGAGGGAGATGGCGGAAGACAACAAAAGCCTGGCCCATTTCCAGCTTTTGGGGATTCCCCCGGCGCCCAGGGGCGTTCCGCAGATCGAAGTCAATTTTTCGATCGACGCGAACGGGATCGTGGATGTAAGCGCCAAGGATTTGACGACCGGGAAGAGTCAAAGCGTTCGGGTGGTTCCAACATCGGGTCTGACTGAAGAAGATATCGAGCGGATCAAGTCCGAAGCCGAGGTTTACGCGGATGAAGACAGGAAGCGCCGCGATTCGGCTCAATTGAAGAACAACGCAAGAACCCTTATATACACAACCGAACGAGCGCTTGCTGAATACAAGGATGTTTTGTCGGCAAAAGATCGCGGCGATATCGAAGAAGATTTGGAGTGGTGCAAGAAGCAAATAGAAAACGACCGTGCGGACCTTGATGCGGTCAACGAGGCTATCGTCCGCCTTGAAGGGTCTGCTCACAGGATTTATGAGGCGATGTACGAGGAAGCGGCCTCCATCGGAGAGGATGGGGTTGAATCGGACGCTGATCATGATAAAGAAGGTTGAACAGGAGTTTGTTTCCCTTGACAGGAGTATGAGAAGTGGCCGGATGGGATCCCTACCAGGTTCTTTGTGTTGAACGCGGTGTTGGGGACGACGAGCTAAAGCGCGCATTCAGGCGTCTTGCCAGGAAATACCATCCCGACAAGAATCCGGATGATCCGGACACCAATCACAGGTTCAGGGAAATAGTAGAGGCATACGGTCTTCTTTCAGACTCTGAGCAGAGAAGTTTTTTCGATAAACACGGACATGTCGGCCGAATCGAAGACTCGAATAAAAGGGGGCCGTCTGAGACCGGTGGTGGTTTCAAGGATTTTGTGGGAGGGGTTTTGGGGGATTTGTTCAGCGATCGAAACCGGAAAAGAGGAAAGGATCTTACCTACAAGCTGGAGCTGTCTTTTGAGGAAGCGGCTTTGGGTTGTGAGCGTACCATCGCTTTTGACGGGCCGTGCGTTTGTCCCGAATGCGGCGGTATTGGGGGTGACTCGCGATTAAAAGGAGCGGTCGAGGATTGTCCATCATGCCGTGGCGCGGGCCGAGTCAAGGTGGGTCCTGTTTTGCTGGGCGCCACAAGGGTTTGTCCCACCTGCGGGGGATGTGGAAAATACGCCAGGATTCCTTGCGGAAATTGCGACGGAGAGGGGGTTGTTACTCGGACCCGAGGGTTTTCGGTAAAAGTGCCTGAGTCTACAAAGGATGGAACACTTAGAGTCGTTCGGGGAAAAGGGGCTCCGGGAGTGAGAGGGGGAGAGCCCGGGGATCTCCAGATTCTTATCAAGGTAAAAAAACATCCGGTTTTGATAATTGAAAAAGGAGAACTTGTCTGCGAGATTCCGGTATCACCAATGGAAGCAACACTTGGGTGCGTGGTAGGAGTGCCGTCTCTTGACGGTGTCGTTGATGTCGAGATACCTCCTGGGTGTTCTTCGGGACAGGTTTTGAGACTTGCCGGAAGGGGATTGCCCGGCAGGAATGGAAAACGGGGCGATATCATGATCCGTTTGCGTGTGGAAACCCCGGTGAATTTGACAGCCCGTCAAGAAAAAGCCATGGAGGAGCTTGCAGCATCCATGAAGGAGGACCAGCTTCCCGGGGTTTTTGACTTCCGTGCCAAAGTTGACAAACTTTCCTGAAAAGAGAACAGAGTTGTTCAAGAAATGGTTTTGTTGCAATCTGCTAAGTGCAGATTGCGCATGTCACCGAGGTGTTACCCGGGAGTGGTTTTTTGAGCGAGTTTTCTTCATATGAAACCGTCGCCGGTTCAGAGCAAAGCGTTGAAACCGTTCCAGTGGAAACCGGGGAAACAGAGGTTCCCCGTTCAAGAATCTGGCTTCATGCGCTTCTTTTTGTTTTGACCTGCATCACCACGACATTTTGGGGCGCTTTGTATGCCGGAGTCACCGAGTGGGAGTCATGGTGGAGAGGTTTGGCATACTCAGGTCCGTTGATGGGAATTCTTTTGACGCATGAGATGGGTCATTACATTGCAGCCAGGCGTCACGGTATTCCCGTGTCCCTTCCGTATTTCATTCCATTTCCTTTCGGGTTGGGCACGCTTGGAGCCGTGATTTCAATGAAGGGTCCCATAAAATCACGGAACGCTTTGATTGATGTGGGTGCAGCGGGTCCGCTTGCCGGGTTCGTGGTGGCGGTGGTGGTGCTGGTTATAGGGTTGATAATTTCGCCGGTGGAGCAGATTCCCGCCGGAGTGTCGACAATCTCCGAAGGCAACTCCGTCATGTACATGGCGATTAAGTTTTTGGTCAAGGGAGAGGTTCTTCCTTGGGGTGCGCGTGACGTGTTTCTTGGCCCGACCGCGCTGGCGGGGTGGCTTGGTTTCCTGGTGACCATGATTAATCTCATACCTTTGGGCCAGCTGGATGGAGGACATATAGCTTTTGCGTATTTTGGAGATGATTACGACAAGTTTTGCAGTCGTATTCACAGGTTGCTTCCGGTGTTGGGGCTGGCGGTGATGGTTTATGTCACATGGGACAGTCTCGGCACCATTGCTCCGGTGGATCCCTCTATTCTACCCGAGCGTTATCGATTGTGGGCGTTGACGGATCTGGAAACAGCCATCAGCGCCGGGTTTTTTGCCGGTTTTCCATGGTTGTTGTGGCCGGCCTTGGTGGCGGGGTTGAAGAAAATGAGTGGAGGACGTTATCATCCACCTGTAGGGCCGGATCCATTGACGCGGAAAAGAAGGAATATTGCATTGCTGACCGCGGTGCTTTTTATTCTCATATTTACCCCTGTGCCAATGAGAGGACTTTGAAGCCGGATTCAGAAGAAATACGAATTGATTCCTGTCCCAAGTGTGGCGCGGCGAGCGGTGGACGAGAGGATTGTCCTCGTTGTGGACTCGTTTTTGCCGGGTGGGATTTTGGGAAGGCTGAAAAGATTCCGGACGAAAGACTGGATCCTCTTTGGAAGGAAGTCGTTGCGGATTTCGGAAACGAGAAACTCCACGATAGTTTCATGGAAGCTGCATTGCGATACAACCGCCTGGATGTTGCGGCTTTTTGTTATCGAAGACATGCATCCACTGACCCGTCGAAAAAAGAGGATGCGGAAAAATTTTTGGAAAGAGTCGTCTCGATGGCCCAGTTTCAGGCTTTCGGCGGTCGGGAAAAGCGGAAAACAAAAACCGAATCCAAGCGGAAGAGGCTTTTTTTATGGAGTTTGTTTTTAGTGCTCATGGCTGCCTTGCTGTATCTCGCATTCTTGTGGAAACCGGGGACCGGTGAAGATCAGGGTGGGCGGGACAGTGATTTCAGACCGGGTTCAGGCCCGGTCAATTTGCAGAAATTGCAAAAAGAAGAGTCAGTAACAGACCCATAAGGAATCACCCCTTAGATTTCCGTCAACTTTATTCCGATTTTCTGCGCTACCTCGAAAATCCTGTCGTCACGGTAAAACTCCCGGTATGCAATCCGGTTGATACCAGCGTTTGCCAACAACTTGAAGCAATTCCAGCATGGGCTCGCAGTAACGTACGCCGACGATCCCGACACTGATGTTCCGTGCCGTGCAGCCTGAATGATTGCATTTGCCTCCGCGTGGATCGTAGCAATGCAGTGACCGTTTTCCACCATGCATCCTACGTCGTCGCAGTGCTCCAGGCCTCTTATGGAACCGTTGTATCCGGTCGAAAGAATGATGTGATCCTTTACGAGGACCGCTCCTACCTTTTTTCGAGGGCAGGTGGAGCGTTCTGCCACCATTTCCGCTATTTGCATGAAATATTCATCCCACGACAGCCTTTTCTTGTTGGAAGCTCCGGTGGGGTGAGAAGTTTTTTTATCATTTCTTTCCATGGCATATATACTCTTGCGGTGTCTAATACTCCGGCGAGCGTATGATCGGAAGAAAACCCCGATTTCATTGACATCGGCCTGAGAGTGGTTTTGTATGCTCTTTTCGGCTATTATCAGAAAGAATTGCAAAGGCATAGTTTTTCATGCGTTTTTTTTGTGATCGCTGCAAAACCCGATACACTATCGATGACGCGAAGGTTCGCGGCAAGGTACTGAAGATCCGTTGTAAAAACTGCGGAAATGTCATGACTGTCGGCGATTCGGGCGGATCGAGTGTTGCGCCGAGCGCGGCAACGGCAAGCGCGGCTGCACGTGCCCGTTCACACAGGCATGGAGGGGGACTGCCGGGAAGAAGTTCAGGTAGGCAAGTGGTGGCCGGCAAGCCATCGGGCGGATCCAAGTCATTTGACCGGAGTGCGAAAGCCCATTCCAAAGGATTCCAGGGAGGGTTGGACCAAAAGACCGTACTCTCGGATCCCGGTTTTGATCTCGCCAAGATACGAAGGGAAGCGGAGGTTTTGAACGGGGGGGGGCGCCGCTCTGCTCCAGGAGCGGAGACCGAACCCGAAGAATGGTATCTTGCGGATGACCACGGCCAGTGGGGGCCGATGACTTTTTCCGAACTTACCGCTCGGGTCAAGAGAGGGGAACCCGGACCGAATCCGCAGGTTTGGCGGGACGGCATGGAAGAGTGGCAGGATCTTCATGACGTACCGGAATTGCGTCCTTATGTGAAACACTTTCCACCTCCCAGGGCGCCGACCGGAGCGTACAAGGCAGCGAGCGCTCCTGCTGTAAAAGAATTTGTGGAAGAGGGGGGTCCCACCGAGCAGGATCTTAAGCCCGCTGCTGCGGCCGGCCGCCATCGACCTGTCGGCCGCGGACCTGCCGGAGGCGGCCCGGCAAAGTCTCCGGAGGCTGCGTTTTTCGGTGCGAAGGACTTGACCGGAGACGCTCGGAGAAGTTCTGAAAAAATCCGGTCTCCGGAGCCGGCCGCGGAAAGCATTGTCCCAGCGGGAAGGGGTCGTCCAAGAATCGAACAACCGAGTTCTGCAACAGAGGATGCTGAAGCCTCCATCTCTGCTTTTCTCGGTGGGAGCGCCGGTGTTTCGGAATCACACGCGGGCTTTCCTGCAACGGTGGCTCCACATCGGGACAGCAGCAGGAATCTGGTGATCATATTCGCGGTGTTTGGAGGAGTGGTGGCGCTCGCCATGGTTGCATTGGTTGTATTTGTAATCATGAGGGACACCAGGGTTCATCCGACTGAAACGCCTGAAAAGAAAGTTGAAATTGCCGCGGATACCGGGAAGCCGGTTGAAAAAGAGGATCCGTCCGTTGGGGAAGAGGAAGCGGATGTGAAAACGGATGAAAGCGCTCAAGAGGTTCAAGAAGAAGAAGGGTTCGGTGAAGCGGAAGAAATCGTAATGGAGGAGCTTGAGATCAGTCTTTCGCCGCCGCGCAAGGTATCGGGCGAAAGACCGCCGCCCGCCAAAAAGCATGAAAAGCCGGCGAAAAAAGCAGTTGAAGACACAGGTGCCGGATCGGCTTCATTAGGATCCGGTTTTGGTACGCCCGGTGTTTACGGATCGGGTGGCAGCCTGAGCGTGAGGCGAAGTGAAACTCCTTCGGTCGATAAATCCGGCGGTAGTCGTTCATCGTCCGGGTCGCCGACGCGTGAGGTTACAAAACCGGAGGTGATGGCTGTGGTGAGTAGAAATGTCCACAGGTTGAAAAGGTGTTACGAGCACGCGGTCCGTCTTCATCCTGCACAGCTCAGGCAGGCTCGTTTGAGAGTGACTTTTCGAGTCAACACGGCGGGAAGAGTCACGAGTGTTGAAATAACTCCCGGTAAATACCGTGGATACGGTCTTGGGCCCTGTATCGTCGCTTCGGTGAAGGGCTGGAAGTTTCCTCCATCGACAAAACCCTATGGAACCGTGTTTCCGGTCAATTTCGTGGGTCGTTGAATCAGCGTCAGAACGCGGTGTTCTGGTCCACCATCAGGTTTTTGGGCGGCACACCATATTCAAATCGACGCCGTTTTCCCCGGTGCTGCTGTATGAGCATGAAGCCGCTTTGCCGTCCTTGTCGATGGTGATGCTGAAACCGCTTACACCGTGAAGAGGATAGCGTACCGTTATGGTTCCGCCGGCCGGAGGGCGGGGAAAAACCGAGTTGCATACCAGTCTGCATGCGCATTCATACGGCGCCGCAGGGTCGTCCGGGTCGTCGTCCGAACACTCCTCGATGTCGGAGTGGAGTTTTACAATCGACGCCTTGTACGCTGACGTCCATTCTTTTAAAACGTCTTTCCGTTCATCCGGTGGGTCCACGGAATCGGTAGCTTCTTCTTTGTGTGCATTTTTCTTTGCCGCCGCCGGATCCGTTGCCTTTGCATCCTCTTTTGCGCCGGCTGAAAGTTGTGTTCGGGGTGAAGTTCTTTCACGTTTTACGCATGAGAAGGATCCCGCGCTGATCCACAGAGTCAAGACGGTGACTGTCAAAAGGCATCGCTTGTTGAACAGCAGATTCGCAAAGTTTTTTATCGTTTTCATTTTTCGTTGTTTCCCATACTCTTATCAGCGGCTTGAAGGTTCCACTGGTTCTTGTTGCCTGACTTGAGACTTTTTTTGAAAAAGAGTCCATGAGAGCATACGGGAGTGAGAAAAAAATGAAAGGGTATCTTTTGTCCCGGCGCGGAATATTCACAGGAGATGTACAATGAAGGCGAAAGCGGCCGCAATGGTTTTTGCTTGTGTTGCAATGATGTGTTTTTTTGTTTTTTCCTCGGCGGGATGCAGATCGCACGGGGACAAGATATCTTTCAAAGAAGGGGAAATTTTTTACAAGAAACCGGTAACAAGAGAAACGGTGAACAAGGTCGGAAAACATCTTGTAAATCTTGGATATTTCACTAATGACGCAAAAAAGTCAGTGCAGCTGCTTAAAAAAGATGGGATCTATCACCTGAAATTTGTAGTTAGAAACCCGGAAAAAATTGACGGGGATGTTAAAGAGAGTTTCAGAGTTATCGGTGGGCTGATTTCACATTATGCGCTTGACGGATCT
>SLPX01000258.1 GCA_007131745.1 Myxococcales bacterium | reverse complement strand
TTGGTGCGTACGAAGCACTACGTCGCGTTTAGGTTTTCCGAGAGCCCCGCTCTCCCGGCCTTCCGGCATGACGGAGTCCACTATTCCAAAAGCCCGGATTCTTTCCGGCCTGGGAAGCTTGGCATTGATTGAGGCTATCAATCTTTTCACCTTTTCTTGCATCAACCTCATCAACTCTGGATTATCAGCTATAACTTCCGCTGAAAACACTGAGTTCTCTTCCTTTGGACCGGGTTCATCGAAACCGTTCCGATCCAGTTCCAGGAGCACCGTCAGGTAGGGTCTTTTGTTTCCGACTACGACCGCATGTTTAATCTCTTTCCGGGATTCCAATTCGGCTTCGATGGTAAGCGGCGAAACCGGATGACCGTTCGATGTTTCGAATATATGGTCTTTTCTTCCCAGCACAACCAATGTGCCGTCTTCTTCGATCATACCTATATCACCGGTTTTGAAAAAACCGTCCTCAGTGAAAGCATTCTTCGTGGATTCATCTTCATCCAGGTATTTCCGGAAAACCGAACGACCTTTTACCATGATTTCACCGCGAGGCGACAATTTCACCTTGACACCCTTCACGGGACGCCCCGCTGTTTCAGCCGTTGCGGTTTTCAGCGAATTGAGATTCGTAAATCCGCTTGTTTCCGTCAATCCATAGCCGTTTTGCAATGGGAACCCGGCCTCCCGGTACACGCGCGCCAATTCTTCGCCGGGCGGCAACCCTGCACACACCAACCGCGCGTTGCCTCCTCCGAACACCCTCTTTAACTGGCGCCTGACGATTCCGCCCGCCAACCCATTGGGAATGAGTCCGACCAGGCTCTTTGCGCGTTTTTCGGCTAATTTTTTGCGAGCCCAGGAAGAAAGGGTTTTTGCCAGAAGCGAACGGGCGATATTTTCATGTCCGGTCAACTCAAGGATCGATGCAAAAGTTTTGGGCGTACCCAATACGATGTCTACCGGCCAATCATCGAAAGTGCCGGGTTCCAGGCGGGACGAACTCATGAGTTTCATCGCATGTCCCTCGTGGATACCGATCCAGAGTGCGAGAACCCCCCATATAGTGTGACTGTCCATGGCGATGAGCTGCCGGCCTCGTCTATGCCCTTCGAGCCCGGCAGAAACCGAAGTACAAGAATGATAAAGATTACCCTGGTCCAAAATCACACCCCTGGAACGTCCTTCCGTGCCGGGTGTAAAGAGTATCAAAAACGGATCGTCCGCGCCGACACCGCTTTGCGCGGTGACTACGCAATCCGGATACAATTCAAGCTGTGCCCTGCCCAACTCTCTCAAGGAGGTCAGGCTGTAAGATATCCGTTTCCACCCATCGGGAATTCGTGCGGAAACACCATCAACCGCTCCTTTTATGTAATAAACACCTTTCACATTGCCCACGTCCGACGGGTTATTTTCCGCGAGTTTTTGCATTGCCGGGCCCCAACCGGTCACAGCGAAACGAGCTCCCACCCTTTGAAATATCCTTTGAAAGAATTCATGATGTTCTGAAACCTCTGAACCACCGCTGCCGACTCCTTTCACCGGCACGGTGATTCCGCCTGCTAGAAGGATGGACAGATGAACCACCGGCCATTCAATCGAATGTGAAAGGTCCACCAGAACAACCTCTCCTTTTTTGAGGCCGTTCTTCAACCATCCCGCGGCCAGTTCAATGGATGCATTCCGCCACTCCCCCCATGTCAAGCCCCCCTCCCCTTTCGACGTAAAGCCGGTTCCAAGAAGAGCAATCTCCTCTTCCATCCGCCGGCTGGTCTCGAGAAAAAGCCTTGTGAGAGAATTTTCGGAAAGAATCAATCCACTTACCTCCCGTCAAATCCGGTTCATCCAGGAGTCCCTGAACTTGGAATTCACCCGAATGAGCAACAATCTACCAGAAAAAGTATTTCAATAAAGAAGACAATACATGACAGACCGAATATCTGGTATCTTCTTTTATCCAAAAGGTGTATCCAAAAGGTGTTTTTTCTGAAGGTCGAGTTTAGTGCATGAATTTTCTGCGTGTATTGACAGTTTTTTTCGTTCTTGTCACGGCCCGGAGCGCGACAGCCGAGGAAAATGATTACGGCTTCGACAATAAAGATTGGAACGGACTCTCGGCTTTTGCAGCGGATGCACAGGCTCATGGAATTCGCGCCGGGTACCGCACCACGGTGGATTTCAACAATATGGATACGAATACCGCTCTCATGATTCTCTATCCCAAGAGCCGGATTCCAGCGTCCGACCTTGTTTCTTTCGTGGCGGCCGGGGGCATTGTGATCCTCGCGGATGATTTCGGAGATTCTGAATCTTTTCTGGAACATGTCGGCGTAAAGAGAGTCAAAGCAAGCGATGTTGTCCTCGTGGAACTCTATCGCAAGAGTTCTGCACATCCGATAGCAAAGCCCGATGATAAAACCCACCCGCTTTCAGCCGGGATTGAGCGGTTGGTCTTGAACCATCCGGCGTTTTTTGTTTCCGAACACCGAACCGTTTTTTCAGCGGGGGAAGAAAAGGTAGGAGTCGTGATCTCCATTCCACTCGGTCGCGGCGAATTGATTCTCATAAGTGATCCCAGTTTGTTTATCAATCTTATGCAAAGATTCAAGTGCAATAGAGGTTTCGCCCGGAATCTCTTGAAAAGATTGGCGAAAAACAGGACATCCGACTTATGGGTAACCTCCCACAATTTCGACATCAAGGGCACTTATCAATCCACTCATGAACCCGAGTCGGTGCCGCGCATGGTCGAGAATCCGGTTGTTTTGCTGTTTTCAAAAATCAGAAACTTGTTGAACACATGGACGGACTACAGGTTGTCACCCGATGTGATCATTCCGCTTTCCATCATCCTGTGCGGAGTTATTCTTATTTTTTTGGTGCGCAGAATGCCCGTAAGAACGGTTTCGTACGACGGGCGCTGGACTTTCGGAGGTGAGCGTCAACCGCCGGGCCGTTTTTACGCCAGGATGAAGAAATACTCTTCCGGTTCGACTTCGGATTTCCTTGAACCTGCATGCCTGTTGAGGGACCAGGTGGACCGGGAGTTGGAAAATCGGCTGAAGACGCCCTCGCCGATAACCCTGCTGCGGGTGAAAAAAGTTGTCCAAATCCTTGAAAAAGAATACTCGACCGAAGCTGCCGCAGCTTATCGAACACTCTATGCCGATGTCTTCAGACTGCCGTCGACCGAGCGTCTCCGCGAACATGTTCCGCGAAAGAGATTTCCTTTGCGGAAACTGCGCAAAATCGAAGTTTCGGCCCGGAGACTTATCGACATCCTGGACCGCCGAACAATAAGTTGACTTCAACGACTCACGTGATATTGAGTTTTGCACTCAGCCCGGCGGCGGACGGATGCGCTGTTGAAAACCGGAACTTGGATTTCGCCCTTTGAAATCCTATGATTATTGGAGGAAAGTTATGGATGAATCGGTCTTGAAAACGACCGTGGAGCGACTCGGCCCTACAGAACAAATGGTCAAGGGAGAAGTGTCCTGGAATGAAGTCAAGACCAAGCTGGATGAAACCTTTAGGGAGCTTTCCAGGGAAGTCTCACTCAAAGGGTTCAGAAAAGGCAAGGTTCCGCGAAGCCTGATGGAAAAAATGTTCGGCAAAAAGGTCCGAACCGAAGTTTCCACACAGTTACTCAGAGAAGCGATCTCCGATTCGGTCAAGAAACATTCCATCCGGGTCATAACGCCGCCTGCTGAGTGGAACATAGAATCAGAAGGGATAATCAACGAAAAACCGATTGAATTCAAAGTGAAGCTGGAAGTTCTCCCGGTTATTGAACCAAAAGATTACTTCGGTGTTGAAGTTGAAAAAAGGGAGGCGAAGGTATCCGATGAAGATGTCGACAAGTATATCGAATATGAGAGAGTCAGGTTGACCCAGTTTGAACCGGTGGAAGACCGCACCCTGATACAACGAGGGGACATCGTCGAGTGCGATATCATTGGAAAACTCGAAAATGAGCCCGTTTCATGGGCAGACGTCAGGGTCACGATTCCATCATCGGAAGAAAGTCATGCGACTGGGACCGATGAAATCCTGCCGGGTCTGGGAGAAACTCTTGCGGGAAAGGACACGGCTGTTGAAGACCTCGATTTGGAACTCGTTTTCGATGAAAGCGCTCCGGAGAATTACAAGGGGAAAACCGCCAAGATCTTGGTGACGTTCAAGGGTATCAAGAATAAGATTGTACCCAAAGCCGATGATGATTTTGCAAAAGAAACGGGGCTGGCCGATACCTTTGAAGAATACAGGGAGAAGGTCCGGGAGATGATCCTGAAATCTAATGAAGAACGGGAAAAAGAGGATCTGAAGTCCCGGGTCATAGACGCGGTAGGCGAGAAAAACGAAGTTGAATTATCACCCAGGCTGATAGAGATGGAAGTGAGCAGGATGCTCAACCAGTATTCATCCATGGGCTTCAAGCCTGAGGACATGGAATTGGCCGGTAGTTCATTCAAGGACACTATCCGGGAAACAGCCAAGAAAGAGATTCAAAAGGCACTGTTAATCGAAGCGATTGCCGAAAAGGAAAACATCCAGGTCACTGATGATGATTTGGAAGAACACCTGGCGCGGATGGCCGAATATCACGGCACTAACACTTCCAGGCTCAAGGCGGATTTTGAAAGCGCGGGTAAGCTGGAATCCGTCAAGATAAAGATAAGGGAAGACAAAACCATCGACTTGCTTGTCTCCCGTTCACATGCTAAATCAGTGAAAGAACCCTCTGATGAAGAGAAAGCAGTCCAACCGGGAGACGAGGAGCAGGTAGAGACTGCTGGAAAGAAAAAGCCGACCGCCAAAAAGAAAGCGGCGGAATCTGACAGTGAGAAAAAAGTAAAGGCCGCTGGAAAGAAAAAGCCCGCCGCCAAAAAGAAAGCGGCGGAGTCGGGCGGCGAGAAACAAGCAAAAACTGCTGAAAAGAAGAAGTCCGACCCAGAGAAGACTGAAACTGAATGAAAACAAGGACTCACCTTGAAACAAGCCAATCCTGAGTAGGAGGCTGCTTTTAAGTGAGGACTGAAACCGGTAAAGAAACGGAGCGACCGGAAGGAGAAATCGCGTGACCAGCTCATCGAGCACTATCAGGGCAGGATATCTGGTGCCCACGGTTATAGAGCAAACACATCGAGGTGAAAGAGGCTGGGATATCTACTCCAGGCTTTTAAAGGACCGCATAATTTTTCTCGGTAGTGAAATCAACGACGATGTGGCAAACACCGTCATCGCCCAGCTATTGTTCCTTGAATCTGAAGATCCGGAAAAGGACATAATGCTGTACATCAATTCCCCGGGTGGTGTGGTGACCTCGGGGCTGGCGATTTACGATACCATTCAGTACATCAGGTGCGATGTGTCCACTATTTGCATGGGCCAGGCGGCATCCATGGGCGCCCTGCTGTTGGCGGCTGGTGAAAAAGGCAAACGCTATGCGCTTCCCCATTCCAGGATAATGATTCATCAACCCAAGGGGGGAGCGGTCGGCCCTGCAAGCGATATAGAGATCCAGGCTCGCGAAATCCTGAGAAATCGCCAAAGGCTGAACGAATTGCTCGCCAAGCATTCAGGGCAAAAGCTCAAGCAGGTGGAATTGGACACGGACCGCGATCGTTTTATGAGCGCGGATGAAGCGCAGGTATACGGGATCGTGGACAATGTTTTGGTACACCGTGGAGATGATCGAAACAACAAAAACCCGGAAGAAGATAGAAGCGAAACCAAGAAAAAGAACGAAAACGGAAAATCCGCCAAGGAAAAAGCGGATAAGAAATAATAGTTTAACGTTATGAAAGCCCAACCCCGGGACAGAGGTCGGAGGCAATGAAGATACTCAAATGCTCTTTTTGCGATCGGACACAAAAAGAGGTCAGGAAACTGATTGCAGGGCCGAATGTGTACATTTGCGATGAGTGCATAGGAATCTGCAATGACATCATAGCCGAAGAGCTTGATCGGGAAATGCCAAGATCGGAATGGTCGGCTTTGCCCAAGCCGGTTGAGATCAAGGAATTCCTGGACGAACACGTCGTAGGCCAGGAACGAGCGAAAAAAATCCTTTCCGTGGCTGTTCACAATCATTACAAGCGAATAAACGCAAAGGTAGAAGATGAGGATGTGGAACTCCTCAAGTCGAACATCCTTGTGTTGGGCCCCACGGGATGCGGCAAGACTTTGATGGCACAGACTCTTGCGAAAATGTTGAACGTTCCGTTCGCGATGGCGGATGCCACCAACCTTACCGAGGCCGGTTACGTAGGCGACGACGTTGAAAACGTCCTTGTGAATTTGCTCAACAGCGCGGACCAGGACGTGGAAAAGGCTCAACGAGGAATCATCTACGTCGACGAGATCGATAAGATAGCCAGAAAATCCGAGAGTCCTTCAATAACGAGAGATGTTTCCGGGGAAGGCGTTCAACAAGCCCTTCTGAAGATCCTGGAAGGAACAACCGCTCACGTGCCTCCAAGGGGGGGAAGAAAGCACCCCCAGCAGGAGTTTTTGAAGGTGGATACCACGAACATCCTGTTCATTGTGGGAGGCGCTTTCGTCGGCCTTGAAGATGTTATTGAAAGCAGGATCGGGCAGAAGGCCATCGGATTCGGAGCGGATGTAAAAAAGAGAGACGACAAAGACGCTTGGGAGCTTCTCAAAGAGGTTCAGCCCGAAGATCTCCTGAAGTACGGAATGATACCGGAGTTCGTTGGGCGGCTTCCCGTGATAGCCCCGCTGCACGACCTCGATGAAGAGGCCATGGTGGCGATATTGACAAAGCCGAAAAACGCTCTTGTAAAGCAATACAAGCGTCTCCTAGAGATGGACGGAGTTGACCTGACTTTTTCCGACGATGCTCTGGCCGCGATCGCCCGTGCAGCACGGGAACTCAAAAGCGGCGCAAGAGCCCTGCGGTCGGTTCTTGAAAAGACGATGATGGATATCATGTTCCACGTGCCGTCCGATCCCTCCGTCAGAGGAGTGCTTGTAAATGAAGACCTTGTGTTAGGGAGGGGAAAGCCTGTTTACGATTACGACAGGAAGGCTGCCACGGGAACCAACGGCTGAATCGAACGTATCAATCTTTTCTCACAACTGTTACTCATGGAAACGGACGAACGAGGACCGATTCTCTGCATGGACTGCTGGTGCAAGAACTTGCCTAGACGGAACTATGGAGTACTCTTGATAAAAACGCGTGGCCGAGAGGCACGGACGGTACAACACCTAAAGACAGCTCATGTGAACCGCAAAAGGAACTGAAACACATGGACGAAAAAAAGAATAACGAAGCAAAGCCATCACAGCCACCACAACCATTGAAACCATCGCAAGAGCCCCTGCCACTCCTGCCGCTCAGGGATATCGTCGTGTTCCCTCACATGGTGGTCCCGCTTTTCGTTGGAAGGGAAAAGTCCATCAACGCTTTGACCAGGGCCAAGGAAGTTGGACGAAAAATAGTCCTTGCCGCACAAACCGAAGCGAAAAACGTCGACCCGGAACCGGAAGATGTTTTTCGAATCGGAACACTCGGTACCATAGTACAGATGCTGAAACTGCCGGATGGAACCGTAAAGGTCTTGGTCGAAGGCAAACTCAGGGTCAAGATAAGCGATTTCGAAGAAACCGAGTCCGTCTACATGGTCAGCTTCGAGGAAATAGAGTTAAATGAGGAAACGACCAAGGAAATCGAAGCCCAGATGCGCTTGGCCAAATCCACTTTTGAAGGATACGTAAAACTCAATAAGAGGATTCCTCCCGAGATGCTGGTGACGCTTCAAACAGTCAACGACCCCAGCCATCTTGCTGATTCAATAGCAGCCAACATCTCCATGAAAGTGTCGGAAAAACAGAAGCTTCTTGAAATACTGGAACCATCGCGCAGACTCCGCTACCTGCAGGAATTGATGCTGGGTGAAATCGATATTTTGCAGATGCAAAAAAAGATTCGAAGCCGCGTCAAGAAACAGATGGAGAAAAATCAGCGGGAATACTACCTGAACGAACAGATGCAGGCCATCCAGAAAGAACTCGGCGGCAGAGATGATTTCAAGAGCGAGATAGGCGAGCTGGCTGCCAAGATCCGGGATAAAAACCTTCCTAAAGAACCCGCTGAGCGAATCGACAAAGAGTTGAAAAAACTTAAGTTGATGCCCCCGATGAGCGCGGAAGCCACTGTTGTGAGGAACTACATCGACTGGATCCTGAACATTCCATGGAATGAAACATCTCCGGGACAGTATCATTTAAAAGAAGTTGCAGAAAAAGTAAAAAAAAGTATTAGCGAAGCCGGCGGTACCCCGGCAGAGATTATAGTGCCCGGG
>SLPX01000191.1 GCA_007131745.1 Myxococcales bacterium | reverse complement strand
TTTCAAAGAGGAGATGAAACTATTACTTTTCCCATTGAGCTTACAAAACTGCAAAAACAACTGCTTCGACTTTTGGAGATGGACATTTCAGCCTACGGCTGACATCATTTAATTCGGATCAGAAAAATCCGTTATTCTTTGCCTTGTTTGTGCGGAATGTAGGATTAAAGATCTTTGTTTTTCCGAATTTCAAACTCCGGATTTGTGTAAAGCCTACAAACACACCTGCACATCGTGCAGGCTCGACAGCTCTCCAAGATGGTCCAGGCACTTCTCTCTAAAAGCCCGTACAGGAATAATTCGATCTGACGTATAAGCCGTATCTTTTTGACCGACCGACCACATTACGCCGTCATTTGAATCAAGATAGGCTGTTGATAATACATGTGAAAGATTCATGTCGACCGGTATCAAATCGTCATCATCGAGAACAAAAATGCCACTGTAGGCAGCGAGATATAAGCGATTCTTGAATACCGTCATACCCCGGAAATCGTCCTCTAAAAGTCTAAAGAGTGATTTTGAAATGGAATATCTTGGCTTGATGACGTTCAAAAACGTGAGCCAATGCGGTGTAAAAAGTAATTGACGTTGAGGAAATTTTGCCGAAAACTAGTTTTTAAATCGTAATTCTAGCTTATATTGTCAAACTGAGAGTTCGAAAAACAAAAAGATGGAGGTAACGCGGAATGAAAATGTTTAAACTCGTGTTGCTCTTTGTGTTGCTGATCTTATTGATGGTGCTCACCCTACAGAATCAGGCTGCGGTAAAAGTGCATTTTCTCTGGATGAAGGGGGAGCTTTCCGCTGTAGTGTTGCTGTTCTTGACTGCAGCGGGAGGGTTCCTGATGGGGCTGCTTGTGCCCTTGTTGATACGGGAGAAACAAAAACGCAAAGATAAGATGAAGAAAGAAGTGAAAAAAGAAGTGAAGAATGAAGTGAAGAATGGATCGAGTGATGACGAAAAAAACGAGTGATTAAATGGGTGAAAAAGTCAGTAAGAAAACGAAAGAAAAAGATTTGTACCGAAAGAGAAAATCCAGGGAAAATTAAGAGAAAATCCAGGGAACACCAAGAGAACACTCAGTTATTCAGCCATTCCCTTATTCAGCCATTCTTTTACCACTTGGGCCAACTCAAACAACCGGATGAAGCGCACTTGGGTCGCACCCAACGAAAAGGAAGGATGTATGTCCTTGCTTGCCGTTAAAAACAGTGAAGGCTGATATGCCTCGATAAAGCTTTTGGAAGCACGGGACAACTTGCCCCTGGGATCTCCTGACTTTATTTCACAGGCGGCGATTCGACCCCGGCTTTTAATAACAAAATCCACCTCGGCCCCCCCCTTACTCCTCCAATAGTGGATAGTGTCCAACAGTGGGTTTATGACCTTGTATATTTCAGAAAAAGCGAAGTTTTCCCATAATGCCCCTTTGTCAGGTCGATTTTCCACGGACCCGAACCCACCGAAAACAACGTTCCGGATACCATTGTCAATGAAATAAACTTTCGGAGCGTTGGTCAGTTCAGCTCTTTTTCCGCCAATGAATGGTCTTAAAAGTTTAATGACATGGGTCTCTTCCAGGAGGTTTATATATTCCGAGACAGTGTCATTGCTGATTCCTGTAAGCGCCGCCCATTCCGAATAATTACAGAGATTTCCTATTTGACCGGCGGACAATTCCATTAACTTTCTAAAGGCTGCGGGGTATCTGATTCGAAAACGATCAGATGCATCGCGGATAATGAAAGATTCAACAAGCCCTGCAAGTTCATTTTGAGGATTCTTTGAAAGCAGAACCGGCGGATAACCTCCATAACAAATCATTTCCTGCATCCTGGTACTGTAATGCCTCTCTTGCATGACCCTCGCGTCTTGTCCTTTTTTTACCGCTTCCTGCAAAGACAGGGGGAGCATCAAGTACCTTACAGCTCTCCCGGCAAGAGATTCTCTTGTTTTTGATTCCAGGTCAAAAGATGAACTCCCTGTTGCAATAATGGGCACTCCGATGCGTTTGTCCACAAGCCCCTTCAAAAAAAGTCCTGCTTCCGGTAATTGTTGAACTTCTTCAAAAAACAGCGGAACAGGTGGATCAACAAGTCTTGAGAGTCCATCCCAAACCAAGGCCGGCGATGTCAGCCATTGTCGTAAAGCAGGCTCTTCGCAGTTGAGGAACAAAACAGGCTTACCCTCTTGGGAGAAGTACTTCCAGATAAGCGTAGATTTTCCAACTTGTCTTGGACCGACGACGAGGCTTGCGCGGTGGTTAGGTTCAAGCCGGATGGTTCTTTCCAGGTATTTTTCCGGCACAAACTTATTATACCAATCACTTATATCACCCCTCTCTCCTGTGCCGACTGTCCCACCGGCTAAGCTTTCCAGCCAAGGATTGTCGGCTACAAGAACTCTAACAACGAATTCCTCCATTTCGTAGCTCCGGTTTTACAATTCCAGTTCATTTACCATTTACAACAGATTTTAACCCTACTCGTTTCTGTTTATACTAGAATATATCACGGTTTTCTTCTGTCAAGAGCAGAAGTTCGGATGGTTATCGGCTAAAGGGGTGTTAACTGAGTCGCGAGTGCGAAGTCGCGAGTGCGAAAGAGATAAAGGCGAGCAAGCGGCTGCCACCAGGACGTGCTATCGCGCGCCGGTGAGCCGTGTTGTTCCCTCCGATTCCATGTACTTCAAAACCGAGATGGTGTTTTCGTAAAATCAGCTTTCATCGTTGTTTTCGCCGATTTTTAAGTAAATATCATGAAGCAAATCCGTATCGATGCGCATTCCCGCGTTGACCAGCTTCTCAATTTCCGGCCTTACAAGCTTTATGTGGCCGGTTCGTTTGGCCTTGACCAGCAACCCTATGGAGCCGATCAAGGGTATATCGAAAAGCAATGCACACTTTCGTGCCAATAAGTCATCCAAAACCACAGAGGCCCCGGTTGTTTGCATTCCCAGTGTCAGCACTTCACTTTCTCCCGGCCCCAGATTCCATGATGCAATGGAGGGATGAGTCTGTTTAGTTGATTTGTTGAATACTCTCGAAGATACCGACAACTCCGCTAGATATGGAGCAACTGATCTTTTGACCTCCACTTCGGCAACCACTTTTTCCGGCACTATCCACTTATCAGCCAACGGAGAGATGGTTTTCAAAAGCCCTGCCTTTCCGAGCAATATAATTGGTGATGCGTTAAGAATAAAAATATTACTCATAGCCGGCTTCCCGCAGAACCTCGGTTGCATGATATTGAAACGGCGATACATTGAACCGGGACAAGCTCATCAAAAAATCCTCGCGGCACAACCCCGCTATTTCCGCAGCATTCTCCTGGGAAACCAAACCCATTTCATACCATTTCACCGCCGCAGCGATCCTCAAATCCCCGGCAAACTCATCAGGAGTTTTTCGCAATGCCGAAAAAGCACCAAGGGATATATCAAAACACACTCTTCTTGTTTCCATTGGCAAACTCTCTTTCAAGTCTCATTTTGCATACTAATGATGCTCAAGAGTTCTTGTTTTGAGTTTGCTGGAATATTCACATGATTGCAATAAAGTTCCCCCGGTAAAGCTCCCATTCTTTGTCTCCCTCTCCTTACCTCCACGGAAGACAGCGCACATTTTTGGAGCGGTCAGCCTCGACCGGGCGGGTTTCGCGTACCAGTTCGCCGATGTCTTCAACGGTGAAACATTCTGGGGTTTTCTCAAGAGCCTTGTCCGACGATTCGCCCAGCGCAAGGTCTTTTTGATCATCGACAATGCGCCGTACCATTGGCTTTCCGAGGCTGGCAAGGAGTGGTTGAAGAAAAACAGCAGAAAGATCGAATTGTACCGACTACCCGCGTATTCCCCCGAATTCAATCCGATGGAGCCGGTCTGGAAGGAGACGCGAAAGAGGACCACACACAATCGGTTTTATGCCACCACCGAAGAACGAGATGGGGCGTTGCGCAAAACATTTAGCGATTTCCAAAGACGGCCGCAACTCATTGAAGCACATGTCGTGCGATTCCGCTGATCGGAAGTCAATGTGATGGTGTTTAGTTGCACTCGAGTTCGTCCTCTTCAGCCTCGATACACTCCACTTCCGAAAACGTCACGGTCGGCGGATCCTCACGCCTTGCAATCGTGATCGCCGCTCTGTTCGACTTAGAGCATCTTTTATTCAGCCTAAGATACCAACATGCCTCCACAGGAAGGTTCTCATCCCGCAGTTCGGGATGCCCCTCTGCGTACGCCACGGTGCGGTCGGTGTTTCCAACCTGCCTCGTTCCGTCCGGCATGATCTCGACACAGGGCGGAACCGGCCTCCGGCTCTCCTCGGGCGTGCTTCGATGAAATACATCGACGACCCAACAGCTCGGCACACACTTTTCGTTGGCCTCGCAAGCCGGCAGTCCACTCTCCCCCCACTCGATTCCCACGTTCGAACATCCCTTGGGCACACCGGGCAGACAGGTATTGGTAGACTCTTCAAGGATCCGGTACGCGGTTGTTCGCACTGCGCTGCATCCTCTACAGATGGAGTGACCGTCATCGGTGTCGTAGAAGTCCCGAGGAGTAAACACCTCGGCCAAACTTTGCAATCGAAAGCTCGGCTGAGCGCCCTGCATCTCCCCAAACGCACACGAATTTTCAACAAAAGGCCGGTCTTCTTCGTCGCGTGAGATCGTTGCCTCGCCCGCGGTATCAGGCCCGGCGCACGTTACGACATGCACCAATTGGGGATCCTTGAGCTGTTTCAAGAAGTCTACATAGCGGGACACCGGGTGAAGCAGCGCCCCGGCGTGGTCCCTCCGAGTAGAGGAGAGCCCGACGACACCATGTCGTCGGGCCTCCCCCCTCACAGAACACCGCCGTGCGGAACTACCGCAGCGGGTTCCTCAGGCATGACTCCCCGAAAATGACCAGGACCGCATAATGCGAGGAGGTAACAGCGGATATCGAGTGCATATTTGAGCAAAAACCGTCCAGTTGATAGTTTTGCCCCTCGTCCGGCGGTTCAGCCACTTCTTCCAGATACGGCGAACGCACCGATGGAAGCGCCACAGGCTTCGGTAGTTTGTCGGTCGCCCATAATATTGGTAGTGGCCCCGGAGCCGCATATTGATCGCTTCACGTTGCTTCTCCACTGGGAGATGTCGATGCTTGCGACACCAGTCTGAGATTGAACGCAAACTTCTTCGCAAGCGCTTACGCATTGTGCGAAGATGTATTGTGAAGCGGCCCTTACGGCTCCAGGCACCTACGTGCGTAAAACCCAAGAAATCGAAGGTATCGGGTTTCCGTCCCTCTGGACCCGACGCTTTTTGTAAAGCCTTTCGGCCAAACTCAATAAGCCGGGTCTTTTCAGGATGGATCGTAAGCCCGAACCTGCCCAATCGCTTGGGCAGCACCGCCTGGACTCTCTCTGCATCTCTTTGGTTCTGAAAGCAGATTATGAAATCGTCGGCCCACCGCACCAGGAACGTTTCCCCGTCCAGCCGGGGTTTTACCGTCTCCTCAAACCATACATCCAGTGCATAGTGGAGATAGATGTTGGACAACAGCGGGCTGATGACCTGCCCTTGCCCAGTCCCCGTTTCCGGTTGGAGAAACTCGTTCCCGTCTACAATGCCGACGTTGATCCACTTTCTTATCAACCGCAGGATGCTTCCGTCTGTTACCCTCTTTTCGATCATCTCCATGAGCTGTTCTCTCACGATGGCATCGAAATATCCGGTGATATCCACCTCCAGCACATGGGTCACGCCCCGGCGGCAGATGACTTCCGCTATTCGATCCAGGGCATCGTGTTGACTGCGCCCTTGCCGGAAACCGTACGAGCACTCCAGAAAATCCTGCTCATAGATCGCATTAAGGAGCGTTACCATTGCTTTCTGGACGATCTTATCTTCCAGCACTGGAATCGAAATCGGCCTTCTCTTGCCCCCTTCTTTGGGTATGTATGTTCTGCGTAGGGGTTGGGCTCGGTATCGCTTTTCCCTTAATCGTTCATGCAGCAGTTGAATATTTTCCGTGAGATTTCCTTCGTATTCCCGATAAGTGATGCCGTCAACTCCTGCACCTGCATCCTTCCTGAGACTCTTGAACGCACGGTGCAGTGCCTCTTCCGTGATTAGATGAGCAATCGAAAAGAACCGCTTTTGCCGATCTTCCCTGGCCAGCTCAGCTATTCGGTCGAGTTTTGTTGACATGGTTTTATTTCGCCTTCTGTGTGTCGCCATGTTTCCGTCTCCCGATTCGCCTGCCTGTTCGCCCCTTCCCTCCAGTGGGTCCCGTGGCCGCCCATTGAGATTCGATACTATCTACAGGTATCCCCTTGGCTGTTTCCGCCGTTTCCAGCTTCGTGCCCGTTTAGGTTCTCCATAATCGTTATCTCTTTCTCTCCGGAGCCCTGCGGTTCCCCACCTTCACAGGTACTATGGACTCATAAGATTGCTCCCTGCCCTTCCCGGACGCCTCCGGTCTCCCTTGGTCGTCCGGTACCTCTTTCCGCTGGACGCTCTTTCGCTCCCGAAGGTTGCGCATCCAAAGCATTCCTCCGGGCCTGGCCGTATATTCCATTTGGGGAGACCATCCCCATTTCTTTTAGCGGGAGGAGACAGAGAGCCCTCCTGGGTTCGATGGAGACCACTTTGAAAACGTGCCCCGGGCTAAGGACTCCGGCGGCCCTGTCCAGCGACCTCGCTCTAACGGTCACTCTAGGTTCTGCCTTCCGTCAGGCTAACAACGTCGGCACCGCAACACCGAACGATTTCGGAGCTGGATCCTCACGGCCCGCTTTCTCGCTGTCTACGCTTCCACCTACCGGTCGCCCGGTAAATGGCAAGACTCGCTACCGGCCTGCCCGCTACGGCTTTGACCGGACTGGACTTTCACCAGTTGGGTCTCTTTTGAAAAGGTTTCACTCGCTCATGTTCCGTTCCTCCTTTCCATCGCTTTGCCCAGCGCGATAGCCTGGATTCCCATGGTCCCGAAACGAACTAACATTACAGATAAATCAGCACCGGAATGGCAGGAATGTTAAGGGGTAATTAGATACCACGGCTGTCAACTACCCGAAAAGCAGCCGGAGACGTTTCTGTCCAAGCCAGGGAATTTTACGATCCACTTTGTTGAACCCGGCACCGATGAGTTGAGGATTATGCGCTCGCTTTTGAAAACGCACGGTGATGTTTTCTTCATCAATATCAACAATAGCCGTGGAATCGACGAGATCACGGAAAATGTGCCGGGATTTGGCCGTTTCGTAACCTTGTCCAACAAAAGGTGTCAGACACTAACAATTAAGCTTTTTTTCACCGCCTAACTCCAGGTAATTACAACTGTTTTACAATTCAATGGTAATAATTCTTGCTGTAGCGGAGGCGGGTTGATCGCCGGAAGTTGTCAAGATGTTACAAATGGATTCCGGATCAATATTCCATCAATAACCTGACCGGAATTCATGTCTTCACTCAGAAGAATCTGAACTCATGTAGGCTTCAATCAGCCCGCGGGCGCGAGCCGGCGACAACGGCCGAGGTATTTTTCCGGTAGTGTTAACATAAAACTCCTGCAACACCTGGACACTGATTACCCCCTGGCTAGAAGCTTGCAAACAGCCGAGCTAAGAACCTTCAAATAGCCGAGCTAGAAACTTGCAAACAGCCGAGCCATAAACTTGCAATCTGCCGAAGACCGCTTCGGCCGGACCGACAGGCTCATGGAGGATTTGGCTGAACGTGTCACGAACGGCGGTTACCCCAGGGCACTTGCAAGAAAGTCCTCCCGTTCTATCACTTCAGGGATCGAGACGGTGCGGAAGTCGATTTGGTCATCGAACGCGCCCCCCAAACTACTGCGATTACAGCGCATTTACAATTTGTGGTAACTGCCGGGGTTTGTAAACATTGATACTGCCGGACCATTTTGCTTCTCCATATCCTCGGTTCTCTGCTTTTTCCCAACAAAAGCATACGGATCCGTGATATTTTGCCGCACCATATTTAAATGGGCTCGAAAGAGCTTTTGTACCGACACTCAGGAAGGAGAATCCCGATGAAGATTATCAAGCTGACCATGAGCATTTTAGTGGCCGTTTCCCTGGTTCTGACGGTTGCAGCCTGCAAGGAGAAGGCGGGTGAAGGCGAAAAGGCAGAGAAGGCCAAGGGCGAAGAGGCCAAGGAGGGTGATGAGAGCGCCGCTGCGGAGGAAGTTAAAAGCGACAAGCCGCCGGTGGGTACGGTGGTACTCGAAGAGGTAAAGGTCGAAGGCCTCGGCAACATCATGCTGCCCAAGGGCTACGAGGAGACCCAGCCGGCTACGGAGAAGAACGGAAACTACAAGCTGGCCCTCACCGAAGACGGCATGAAGAACCTGTACATAAACTGGGAGAGCCTTCCGGACGGCGGGAGCGGCGCCACAACTTTGAAACAAGGCGACAAGCTGATTGGGATTCTGATCGGCAACGGCGAAGTCAAAGACAAGAAAGACCTGGGCGACGGTCGGGTGAAGTACGTGGCCGGCCGTGAGAGCGACTCCATGACCTGGACCGTGGTCTTCAACAAGAACAGCTATCTCAGGTGCTGGGGACCCGCGGAACAGGCGGAGAACTGTGCCAAGATCGCCAAGTCACTGGACCCGGTCGCCGCTGAGTAGGTGCGGTGGTCAAACACCTGATACTACGCAACCCGCAAAACAGTAAGAATAGAATGATAGCGGGCCGCCGGCCCGCGGCCGGGTTACTCTATTTTTTGCGCTATTGAAGAATACATAGATTCGCGGTAAATTTCTATTATGCCGGAACTGTCAAGATTTCTTGGGATTGTGATAGGTATTTTTCCTAGAGAGCATCCGCCGCCGCATTTTCATGCGGTTTACGGTGAATACCAGATCACAGTGGAGATTAGTTCTGGTGTTGTAAGCGGACAATTTCCGCGAAGATCTCTCCGGCATGTTTTGGAATGGTTTGAACTTCATCAAGATGAACTGCTGGAGAACTGGAATCTGATTCAGGCCGGGCATCCTCCCAAGAAGATTGAACCCTTGGAGTAGTATGATGATACCGAAAGTCGTAGAAGCCCAATATGTACATGATTATGTAATTCACATTAGGTTCGCCGACGGCAAGGAGGGGTATGTTGATCTCGGACAGGAACTTTACGGCGAGATTTTCGAACCTCTCAAAAACCGTGAAACATTCGCAAAAGTCACCGTGCATCCGGAGTTCCACACCCTGTGCTGGCCGAATGGCGCTGATTTTGCGCCTGAATTCCTTTACGAAAAAACAGATGACCAAACCTTAGTCAAACCTTAGTCAAACCTTGGTCAAATCTCTATCAAACTGATTCCGGAGTGCAGAGAAAACTGAACACTGCATCTCCCCTGTATAAGAAAAACGTGGTCATTCGGACTGCAAAAATGTTTGCGGTTTTTTAGTGAACCGACCCTGTATTTTCTATGACCTGTTGGTCAGAAGACTAAACAGGCATTGATGTCAGAACGAGCAGGTCGGTGAAGCGGGACCGTTGTCCCCGGAATATAAACTGCTACCACGTTGAGCAAGGAAGCTCCGGTTCAGGTCTCTGAAGGTTTGCCTGTGCTCGCTCTCGAGGGTTTCCTTGGCGGGTAACAATAACGGTAAATACATGATCTTCTCCTGCGCGCGCGCTCTAACCATACCATCATCATCCCTGAAGATGGTAAAACGGAATCGGGCCCTGACTATCCCTCCCAGCGCCGTGCCTGTAGCATCGAAGACCATCTCCCCGTCCTCGCCTGCAGCGGTACCCGAAGACTCGAGAACACAACAGCGGATCTTCATGAACCATCCAACATTCACAACGTATTTGTCGCCCGCCTGGAGGGGCTCTGTGGCTGGAGGAACCAACGAGGTGGTGACGTCCTTCTTCCTCAGCTTGCTTTCCGACCTCCACTCGCTCCACTTTGTCTGAGTAGCGATCCTCTCCCAACCCGCCTTGACACTGGGACAATCAGGAAGGGTTTCGGTTACCGTGACAGTCCAATCCACGACGGCCGGCGCTGCGGTCACTGCATCCGATTCAGAAGACCTTGTGTTCATTCAACGCGACCACACGGCCAGTTCGTTGCCGCTCGGATCCCTGAAGTGGAAGCGTCGGCCGCCGGGAAATTCGAAGATCTCCTTGGTGATTACGCCCCCGGCGTCCCTAACCCCGGCGAGTGTCTTTTCGAGATCATCGGAATACAAGATGACCAACGGACCGCCCGCGGTCACTTCAGGCTCCAACCGCAGCCCGCCGGCCTCGCCTCCTTGGCGCTTTCGAATACCGGCGTACCCCGGCCCATAGTCATTGAACTCCCAGCCGAACGCGGTTGCGTAGAAACGCTGAGATTGCGCCATGTCGGTGACCCCTAACTCGATGTAGTCGATTTCGTGATGGCTATGCTTGACTTCCGACATTCTCAGTTCCTTTCCGCGGGTTGCGCACGAACAAGAGAGCAAGATTGCAACGACCCATAAGAAGCAACTCCACGTTTTTCGATGCAGATTAAACAACGCGCAGTTCCGGCCCTGTAAGCTCATTGTCGTCATCCTTCCGGCCGAACAATACTTAGATGGACTCAACAAATAGTTGGTCTTGGAGTTTGTGTTCATATAAACCATTTTCGAGCCCCAATCAGATTATTGGCACCAAACAAAGTTTATCATTGGAAATAAACCTTGTTTGCTTTCAGCTTATATCATGGAAAAAAATGCATATCGACAAAATGGTGCGATAAGATGGTCTGCCGACCCGGCAATCAAGTTTTTCCGACACATTGCTCTCCAAGTTGCAAAATCCGCCTCCCCTATGTAAATTCTCAATACTCAAGAATTAGTGGCCCACACCTACCGGCCGAATGGAGGAAAATGATCCCTTCTATCCTTTCACAACATGTCTGCAGGGGCGTGGCGGATTTTTTGCGCACTACTTTTCCGGTTTCCACTCCGTTCTTCCGTGAGGTGTTGGAGCGTTTGTTGGCCGAGGAAGGCGGAGTGTTCAAGGGGCCGTACCTTTCCATTCAGCTTCCTTTTGTTTCCGGGAGGGGTGATAGGGAGTTCTTTGAAGATGTTGGGATGAAATACCGGCCTCATCTTCACCAGGAGCGGGCTTTTGAAAGGCTTTCGAGCAAGAGATCGGGTGGGGGCGGCGGTGGTGCGGGTTCGAGTGGTGGTGCGGTTAGGGGAGCGAGGTCGACGATTATCGCGACGGGTACGGGGTCCGGCAAAACGGAGTGTTTTCTGTATCCGATTTTGGACCATTGTTTGAGAAACAGCGGGGAGCCGGGGGTAAAGGCGATTTTGATTTATCCGATGAACGCGTTGGCAACGGATCAAGCGGGGCGTATCGCTGAGACTATTTGGGAGAACAAGAGGTTGAGGGGTCGGGTGACCGCAGGGTTGTTCGTTGGGCAGAGCACGGGGAAAGAGTCGAAGGTAATGACGCGCACGGGGGTGATTACAGATAAGGAAACGCAGAGGTTGAGGCCGCCGGATATTCTGCTGACAAACTACAAGATGCTGGACTACCTCTTGGTGCGGCCGAGGGATTATCCTTTGTGGCAAGGGAATGGGCCTGAGACGTTGCGTTACCTGGTGGTGGATGAGCTGCATACTTTTGATGGAGCGCAGGGCACGGATTTGGCGTGTTTGATTCGGAGGTTGAAGGCAAGGCTGAAGGTTCCGGAGGGGTATTTGTGTTGTGTGGGGACTTCCGCGACTCTTGGAGAAGGGGACGGGAGAGGAGGGGATGTAATGGGAACGGGAGATGGAAGTCGAGAGTCCAAGGGGAAATGGGCTGGGTTGCGGGAATATGCCGAGGCGGTTTTCGGGGAGAGGTTTGATGATGATTCGGTTATCGCTGAATCGAGGATGAGCGCGGGGGAGTTTTTGGGCGATACCCTGATTTCAAGAGTTCTTGTGGTGGGCCGGGATAAGGCGGAGGAGTTGGATCCGGCGAGATATGATGATTATGAAGATTATGTAAGGGCGCAGATAGATTTGTGGCTTGATGGTAGCGCGGGGAATGAGGGGTTGGAGGGAGTTGATTGGCGGGTTGAGCTTGGAGAGGGGTTGAAAGGAAATCTGTTTTTCCAGAACTTGCTGAAGGCTCTCGGCGGAAGATCGCGTGAGATCGATGAGTTGCTGGATCAACTGGAGAAGGTTACTCCGGATATGCGTGGGAGGGGGCGTGGGAGTGATGGCGAACAGGAGGAACATGAGGGGCATGGGAGCTACAAGAGATATAGAGAGAATGTTTTAAACAGCTTGCTGAGCCTGGTAAGCGAGGCACGGGTGAAGACTGAGGGGGGTGGGGTGGCGCCGTTTCTCCATATGCGTGTGCAGCTTTGGTTGCGAGAGCTGCGGCGCATGGTCGGTTCGGTTAAAGAGGAACCGAGACTTTGTTTTGCCGATGATCTGAACGAAGACCAGGTGCGGTTGCATTTGCCCCTGGTTCATTGCCGGGAGTGCGGGGTGATGGGATGGGCGGGGATGAAGCGTAGTCACGATACCGTGGTTGAGTCGGATTTGAAGAGTTTTTATGTAGGGTTTTTCGCGTTCAGTCCGCGAGTGGTGTTTTTGTTTCCGGATGATCGGAGAGAAGCGCCCAAGGGAATCGGAATGGATGTGGAGTTGAAGCGGCTTTGTGGTGGGTGTTTGCATTTGTGGCCGAGGGAGAAACCGGGGGACAGCGGGAGGAAGGGGGAAAATGGGGAGAACGGAGAAAGCGGGGAGAACGGAGAAAGAGGAAAAATCGGGGGATCGGTGTGCGCGGGCTGTGGGAGCCGGGAGTTGATCGATGTAATTGTGCCGGTCTCACGGAAACAAGTTAAGAAAACAAAAAGATATGAAGGGGTGCATAATTGTCCCTACTGCGGGTCTAACGAAAGTTTGACTGTTCTGGGTTCGAGGGCGGCGAGTTTGACGAGTGTTTTGATTGCACAGCTTTTTTCATCTCAATACAACAAAGACAAAAAACTACTGACTTTTTCGGATTCTGTTCAGGATGCGGCTTATCGGGCGGGGTTTTTCGCGGCGCGCACTTATCGGTTCAATTTCAGGGCTGCTTTGCAACAGTTCATAATGTCCGGGGGGGAGGGGTTGCGGCTTTCGGAGATGAGGGATGGGTTTGTCGAGTATTGGACTCGGCGGATGGGATATGAGGAGAAGTTCGCGGCGACGTTTCTTGCTCCGGACATGGCGTGGTTGGAAGAATATGAAGGGTTGTTGAAAAAGGGGAAACTTCGAAAGGGCAGCAGGTTGAGGGGGTTGGTTGAGAAAAGAATCGATTGGGAGATAACGAGTGAGTACGGGTTCAGAACGCGAATCGGGCGGACGTTGGAGAAAACGAGTTCATCGGTTGCATACGTGGACATGAACTTGTTGGAGAGAGTTGTGGAGAAGACGGGTGCGGTTTTGAGAAACGAATTGGGGGGATTGAGGAAGCTGGGAGAGAAAGAGCTTTACAGGTTTTTGTTGGGAATGGTGGTTCATTTGAAAAACCAGGGCGGAATCGATCATCCGGGGTTGGAGAGATATGTGGAGGACGGGGGGAATACATTCGTGGTGAACAGGATGATCGACTGGATGCCGAGCTTCGGCCGGCGGGGCCGGGCGCCGGTGTTTTTGTGCAGCGGGTCGTCGAATCGATTCGAGCGTTTGTTGAGCGGGTCGGGAACCCATCGCACGTGGCACCAGGCGTGGCTGGATAAGTGTTTTGACATGTTGGATCCGATGATTTCCGCGTACGCGGATCGGGTTTACGAAATAGCGCTGAAAGGGTTGGTGGATGAAGGGATTTTGTCGGAGAGGGTTTTGGGCGGCAAGGGGCGGAAGGGGATGAGAGTGTGGGGACTCAAGCGGGAGGCGTTGCGGGTGAGCGGGGATGTGGCGCAGTTTCGATGTGCGTTGTGCGATCACAACGTTTCGGTTGCAGGGGTTGGGGGTTCGAGCGTTGGGGTTGGGGAAGCTTGGTTTTGGGAAGGGGCTCGGTGTTTGAGGTTTCATTGCCGGGGGCAATATGAGCGGCGGAAGAAGGGTGAGGACTATTATGGGAAGCTTTATTCTCAAGGGGATGTTGAGCGGATTTTCGCTGAAGAGCATACGGGGTTGTTGACGCGGGAGGAAAGAGAGGAGATAGAGCGGCGGTTCAAGGCGCGTAATGAAGATGTGGATGGGGCCGGAACTCCGAGGAAGCCGTGGTATCCGAATTTGCTTTCGTGTACGCCGACCCTGGAGATGGGGATAGATATAGGAGATTTGTCATCACTTATTCTCTGTTCGGTTCCGCCTTCGGGTGCAAATTATCTGCAAAGAATCGGGCGTGCGGGACGAAGGGACGGGAAAGCGCTGAACCTGACGGTTGCTAACGCCAATCCACACGATCTCTACTTTTTCGCTGATCCGGAGGAAATGATTGCAGGAAGAATCGAGCCTCCGGGGGTTTACCTGGATGCGTCCGCCGTGCTGGAACGGCAACTGACTGCATTTTGTTTTGATCGTTGGGTGGAGTCGGGGGTGTCTGCGGCCGCAGTACCGGGGGTGTTGGGGCCGGTGCTGGAAAACCTTGGCAAGGGAGAGAGGTTTCCATACGATTTTCTGGAGTTTATAAGAAATAACCGGGGGGAGTTGTTGAGAGAGTTCTTGGAGATGTTCGCCCTTTCACCGGACAAGGGGGCTGGTAAGGATCTTGTGGGGTTTATTCAAGGAGGGATTGTTCAAAAAGGACGTGTTGGGTCGGGGGTGGAGTTGGAGAAGCAGGGGAAAGAAATACATGGGCACGGCGCGGTGAAGGACGGAGCGGTTAATGAAGAAGATGGCAATGATCGGGAATGCGGGGGAAACAAGCTGGAGTTCAGGATTTTGGAGGCGCTTCAGCGCATGGAGACCAAGCGGAGAAAGTTGAGAAACAAGATCAAGGTTTTGGATACGAGGATCAAGGCGAAAAGAGAAGAGAATGCGAGAAGCAAGGGTTATGATGGTGAGCTTTCGGAACTGAGGCAGGAGAAAGCGGCTTTGAATGAGCTGGCTTCTTCCATTTCGAAATTCCACGTGTTCAACTTTTTCACCGATGAGGGATTGTTGCCTAATTACACTTTTCCGGAGGCGGGGGTGGTGTTGAGGTCGGTGATTTACAGAAAAATCCACAGGGTTGAGGAGAAAAAGGGTGAAGGGGAAAAAGGTGGAAACAAGGAGAGCGGGAAAGGGGGAGATAAGCGATACGATACATGGGAGTATACGTATGCGCGGGCGGCACGCGCGGGGTTGACTGAATTGGCGCCGGATAATGTGTTCTACGCGGGGGGGCGGCGGGTACGGGTGGACCAGGTGAATATGGATATTTCCACGTTGGAGACATGGCGGTTGTGCCGTGAGTGCAGCTACGCCGAGAGGATGGGAGTGGGAGAAGAGAGCATGACTTGTCCGAGGTGTGGGGACACGATGTGGTCGGATGCAGGACAGAAACGAAAGATGCTCAGAATGCGGGAGGTGTTGGCCACAACAGCGGACAAGAGGAGCAGGATCACCGATGACGGCGATGATCGAGAGCCGATGTTTTACAACCGCCAGATGCTGGCGGATTTTGAAGATAAACATGTCAGCCGGGCGTACAAGGTCAACGACCCGGAGCTGCCTTTCGGGTTTGAGTTTTTGTCGCGTTGCGTGTTTCGGGATGTGAACTTCGGGACAAAGGGCGACATCGGGGCGAATGTGAAGGTGGCGGGGGTGGAGATCCCGCGAAACGGTTTTACGATATGCAGGCACTGCGGCAAAGTGCAGGACCGGCAAGGGGAAATTCGGCATGCGCTGACGTGTACAGCGCGCAACCTGGAGTCGAATGAAAACCTCAACGAGTGTGTCTATCTATACAGGGAGTTCGCGTCGGAGGCTATACGGGTTTTGCTTCCGGTGACCGCGTTTTCCGGGTCGGAGAAAACACTCCATTCTTTTGTGGCCGCTTTGCACCTGGGGCTGAAGAGGCGTTTCCGGGGCAACATTGATCATCTCCAGACCACGCTTCAAGAAGAGCCGGTTTCCGACTCAGCGTTGCGAAAACAGTACCTTGTTCTTTACGATACGGTGCCGGGGGGAACGGGTTATTTAAAGCAGCTCATGCTCACCGGAGACCAGCTTATGCAGGTGTTCGATGAAGCGCTGACCGCGTTGAATGTCTGCGGGTGCAACAGGGATCCGAACAAGGACGGTTGCTATCTCTGCCTGTTCGCGTACCGCCACAGCTATGACATGAAAGAGACTTCACGAGAGGAGGCGAAAAGCCTTTTCTGCAAAATCCTTGCTCACCGGGGGAAGCTGGAAGAGATAGAGAGATTGCGGGATATTCCAATTGATCTTGCTGTGGAGTCCATGTTGGAGGGGAGGTTTTTGCGGGAGTTGCCGGGGGTGGCAAGGGCGGTTATTGCGGAAATGGGAGCGACGGTGGGAGCGACGGAGACAGATGCTGTTTCGGACACGGAGACATCAGGGGTTGAGCGGGTTGAGCGCGTCGGGCCGGTTGTGTGGAGGCAGGATGTGGTCAATAACAAGACGGGGTATTACCTGAAGCTGGGTTCACAGGCTTACCGGGTGGGGCTGCAGGTGGAGTTGGGTCCGTCACAAGGAGTTTCGGTTCCGTGCCGCGCTGACTTTGTTTTCTACCCTGCGCGTGAGCGGCCGGGAATGCGGCCCATAGCGGTTTTTACCGATGGTTTCGGGTATCACAAGAATCGCATCGGCCGGGATACGGCCCAGAGAATGGCGCTTGTACAAAGCGGAAAGTTTTGGGTGTGGTCTCTTTCCTGGAAGGACGTGGTTTTTGAAAGTGAAGGTTATGACGCTCCATACGGGGCTTTTCACGAACCGTCGTATGGAGCCGGGGATATTGCGACACACAGAGGATTCAATGGAACCCGGCCGAGGTTTTTCAAAGACTATCTTGATCCGAATGATTCTCCCCAGGGTCACAACTTTGAGAGGTTTGCCTCGCACTATGGAGTTGCGGACATGGTGGAAATAGTGGGAAAGAATAATTTCGAGTGGTTCGTGCGGTTCCTGTGCAGACCGGATCCCGAGTTTTGGGGACGTTCGGCTTTTGTTTGCGGGTTGACATGGTTGGATCCCGCTCGTCTTGCGCCGGGACGGGACGAGGGGTTCATGCAAAAGTGGATGGAAAATGTGCAAAGAGGGTTTACCCCGGAAATCGCGGATGCTCTCTGTGAGAACATTGAAAATGCAGTGTTGGAAATGATCCGCGCAAATGCTGTTGGAGAGTTGAAGGGAGAAAGGGAGGGCGAAAC
Source organism: Myxococcales bacterium (assembly GCA_007131745.1). Next base: position 8,582 of record SLPX01000191.1, on the reverse strand, counting down.
AGAGGGGGAAACAGGCGAAGGGGAATCGACCGGGAATGCGGCGGATCCGGTGACCCGGTGGATTTCGGTGAGCAGAGAGGATGTGGCCGAGGCGCGTTGGAGAGGAATGAAGCTCGGGTGCCGGCTGGATGACGGCGGCGATAACGGAGCGGATGACAGTCGCGATGACAGTGGCGATGGACGCGGCGTTGGGATGAAGCGGGGTGAGTTTGAACGTGCGTGGATCGGTTATCTCAGGATGTACAACCTCTTCCAGTTTCTTCCATCTTCTTTCTTTGTCACAGCCACCGGGATGAGCAGGGGGGAATACGCGGGGATTGTTTTTGATGCATTCGATTCAAAGGTCGACGAGGTGGAAGCAGCCGTCGTTCATCCATGGAGGGATGTGCTGGAGGAGCTTGATCCGGATGCGCACGGCTTGGCTGACAAGCTTGCCGAAGCCGGGTGGCCCGCGCCGGAGATGCCGCCTTATGAGCTTGTCGACGACAGGGGCGCAACCACCGCGGAAGCGGAGCTGGGGTGGCCGGAGTTGAAAATCGCCATCCTGGACGATGAACACCCAAAGTATCGGGGGGTTTTCGAACGAGCGGGATGGACCGTGGTTTTCTTGTCGGACGCGATCAAGGATCCCGAAGCTGTGTTGAGCATTGGAAAATCGGAAGGTTCATAATACCGACAAAGGAGCATGATGGCTGAGAGAAACAAAAAGCACGTGGTGGCAATTGCGGATGATTTTCTGACCGCGTTTTCGCGCATTCCAAGAAAGCAGCAGGGAAAGGTCATCCAGTTCATCAACAAGTTTCGTTCGGATCCCGGGAGCGCGGGAATCAACTATGAAAAAATAACTCGGGCCAAGGATTCGAATCTCCGGTCGGTCCGGATTGACGGGACGTACAGGGGCATAGCCCTGGCGCCGGAGAAGGGAAACGTGTATGTACTGCTGTGGGTGGACCATCACGACAAGGCATATACGTGGGCCAGAAACAAGGTGTGCAACATCCATCCGGAGACCGGGAGCTTACAGGTTGTTACGTTGGACATGCAAACAGGGACGGGCCATGAAGCCTACCGGGCGGACGAGGACGGGTGCAGCGCTGGTGTTGGGCGGGCGTCAATAGGCGCCGGCGGGGAAAGGAAGGTTGAACGCTCTTTGCCTCCCCTGTTTCACCTGTTTACAGATCAAAACCTGACCGCGCTTGGGGTTCCGGAGATGCTACTTCCGGTGGTGCGGGAAATCCGCTCCGAAGAGGACCTGGACCGCCTGGCCAGCGAGTTTCCGGGGGAAGCCGCGGAGGCGCTTTACATGCTGGCCGCGGGTTTTACCCTGGAAGAAGTTTACAAAGAGATGGACAAGGAAGCCGCGCCGGAGAGGGCGGACATCGAAAACTTCGCCGCTGCCCTGGAAAACCCCGATTCCAAGCGGCGATTCTTTGTGGTGGAAGATGAGCGAGAGCTTTTGGAGATTCTGCACGAGCCGCTGGAAAAGTGGAGGGTGTTTCTGCATCCGTCCCAACGAAAGCTGGTGGAAAACTCATGGAACGGCCCGGTGCGGGTGTTGGGAGGAGCGGGCACCGGAAAGACGGTGGTTGCAATCCACCGGGCGCGACGGCTGGCGGAGATGGTTTTCACCGCGCCTGATGATCGAATATTGTTCACCACGTTCACGCGCAACCTGGCCGCCGACATCCACGACAACTTAAAGAAGATTTGTTCGGAGCGGGACATGCAACGCATCGAAGTGGTGAACCTGGACAGGTGGGTTGCGAACTTCCTGAAACGAAAGGGATATGATCACAAGATCGTTTATCCGCACCAGGTCACGCGGTTGTGGGAACGCGCGCTGAGCCTCAAGGAGCAAGACAAAAGTTTTGACGATGGTTTTTACCGGGAGGAGTGGGACAGGGTGATTCAACCGCAATCTATTACAACCCTGGCGGAGTTCAAGAAGGCATCCCGAGTGGGCCGTGGGGTGCGACTTAACCGGAAGGCGAGGGAGAAAGTGTGGCCGGTTTTCGAGGAGTACCGGATTCTGCTAAACGACGCTGGGTTACGTGAGTCGGTAGACGCCATGAGGGACTGCAGGCATATACTCGAAGGTAGTGGAGAGCGTTCGCCATACAAGGCGGTAGTTGTGGACGAAGCCCAGGACATGGGGATGCAGGCGTTTAAGTTGATAAGGGCGCTGCTGGAGCCGGACGATGACAACCCTTGCCTTTTTATAGTCGGGGATGCGCACCAGCGGATTTACAAGCAAAAGGTCGTATTGTCGCATTGCGGGATAAACATCCGCGGCAGGGCGCGAAAGCTCAGGATCAACTACCGGACCACCGATGAAAACCGGCTCTGGGCCGTGGGGCTGCTCAAAGGAATTTCCTTTGATGACCTGGACGGGGGCACGGACGATTTGAAAGGATACAGGTCACTGCTTCACGGATCATACCCGAGGGTGATTTCCAACGAAACCTTCGAGCGTGATGTTGATGCAGTGGAAGCGTATCTAAGGGAGGGAATCCGCGAACATGGAGGAGAACCCGATCCCGAAACGCTCGCCGCTACCTGCCTGGTGACACGAACCACCGAGCTGCTGGAACAATACGAGAGCGCGTTGTCGGCCAAGGGAATTCCGACTTACCGGGTAAAACGGACCCGGCCGGATGACCGCTCGGTTCCGGGTTTGCGACTAGCCACGATGCACCGGGTAAAGGGCATCGAGTTCGACACGGTGATCGTCGCGGGGGTAAACCAAGGAGTGGTTCCCCTGGAGCACCGGGGCGCAGGGACAACCACCGCGGACCCGGTGGTCAGGAAGGAAAACGAGATTCACGAACGCTCCCTTCTCTACGTAGCCGCGACCAGGGCGAAAAAAGAAGCTCTCATAACCAGCTTCGGCCAAGAGAGCCCCTTTCTGCAGAAGGTTACAGGCATTTAGTATTTTTTAGGATGTATTGTATACTCTGTATCCTTTATTTGCAGTTCCGAGAAATCTCATGCGCAGCGTGTCCACACCATCACAACGCTGGTTGAAGTCCATGCCAACCGGCACAAATGACATCGAAAGCAAAATCCTCAACATTGCAGAGTTGTCTGCAAACACAACTGTTTCTCCCCTGTGTAAGAAAAACGTGGTCGTGCGGACTGCAAAAATGTTTGCGGTTTTTTAGTGAAACTACCCTGTATTTTCTATGTAACCTGTTGGAGTGGTTTTTTTTACATGATATAATTGCAGCAGACATAGAGGTGAGATAGACAGAAGATTTATCCATTTACAAGAACTGCTCGACATTAAACTGTTTTTGACATTCGAGCAGGTAAATGTTGGTTTTCAGCCAAGATCAAGAGGAGCTTACATCATGCAGAATTCTTTTGAAATACGACTTCTTTCCAAAGCAGAGAAGCTCAGAATGATGGAGGCTATTTGGGAGGATTTATCAAAAGACGATGATGAAGTTGAATCCCCCAAGTGGCATCAAGATGCTCTTGAGGAAACAGAAGAACGGCTGAAGACGGGAAAGGAAAAGGTGGTTGATTGGGGTAAGGCAAAAGAAGATCTACGGGAAAGATTTAAATGAAAATCAAGATTCTTTCCTCCGCTATTGAAGATTTATTCTCAGGGAGATTGTTCTACGAAAAACAAGAAGAAGGGTTGGGAGAATATTTCTTTGATTCTCTTTTTTCTGATATTGATTCGCTGGTACTCTATGCTGGAATCCATGCTAAGTTTTATGGTTATCATCGCATGTTGTCCAAAAGATTTCCTTACGCCGTTTATTATAGGCTAAAAGGGGAAGAAGTCGTGGTAGTGCATAGAGTCCTTGATTTACGCCGTGATCCTCAGAAGACTAAACAGGCATTGATGTCAGAACGAGCAGGTCGGTGAAGCGGGACCGTTGTCCCCGGAATATGAACTGCTACCACGTTGAGCAAGGAAGCTCCGGTTCAGGTCTCCGCCACTTAAGAACTAGGCAGTGGTGGTCTTGGAGGTCTTATTGGTGGCGGCGAGTTGGTGTAGCCCGGCAAGTATCAGGGCAATGCACTGGATGAGAAGGAGGGGTTTGGCCATCATCTTGAGCTTGAGGGACAGATCTTCAGTCCCAAGGAGCGCGACTGTGACGTTTTCCAGGCCAAAGGCCACGAACGCACCTGCTACCACGCTTGAGACGAGCAAGATGGCGGTGGTGAGAGCCAGCTTTGAGTAGGCTGTTTTGGCTAGTGACAGATCCAAAGCCTCCGTAGAAGCCGCTTTATCTGTTTTTCGCGTGGAGACGAAGGACAGCGCCCCGGCGAGGGCGGCGAGCCCGGTGGTGGCAAAGATCGCGATGCTCACCCACCCGGCGCTCATGCGATGAATCACGGCCGTCGCGCCCTGGGAAAAGAGGAGGTATCCCACCAAAAGGACCTGAACCCAGACGGTGATGGCGGCAACATATCCCTGGACAGTGCCGCTTTTCCGGCTGTGGGACCAGTAGCCAAACCCAAAGAGCAAGAACCCGAGGAGAACGGGGATTTGACCTAAGAGCACCAGCTTCAGGATAGGTTCGTTGATCCCTCCGTAGAGATTCCAATCAAAGTTCAGACCAACGTTTGCGACGAGTGTTTGTGCGTGCATGGCCACACCAACAGCGGCCAAGAGAGCGCCTACGCCACCACAGACAGCCAGCAGAGAGCCTTTTTGTTTTGACTCTCCCTGCTCGTGTGCATTGCCATGGCAGGTGTGGGTCTCTCGAGTTTGTTCAGTTGTTTGTTTTTTGCGGACAACCGTAAACAAGAAGGCTCCGATGAGGACTGCTGTTATGGTTTGGATAGCCGTCCAGATGGTGTGGATCAACTCCACAAAGAATTTGGCGACCTGTGGCTCGGCGTGGAGGCCGAGGCCTGTCGTATTGGAATGGATGTAATAGAAGGCGGCAAGAATGATGGTGGTTACGGTAGTCACAGCCAGAGCCGTTGCCGCCGCCTTGCCTATCACCCGGTGGCCATTGTTGATATTCAAGAATAGAGCCACCACCAGGGAGATGTTGGCCAACAGAAAAAACGCGGATCCATGCATGCCAACCATTGACGTCGTTTCTCCCAGTAGTGGAAAAACGCCTGCCAAAGCGGAGATCGCAAAGAGAGCGGCAGCCACGAGCCAGCCTCGGCTCTTGTTGAAAAAGAACATGGCGCCAACTGCCAACGCAGTGATGAACGGGACGATCATGCCCGATGCCTGTTGGTAGATATCCACCAACTCTTTTTTGAGGAAGGTCTCCAAGATGGGTAGGAGCCACCAGCCCTGGAGATCGACGAGTAGCTTTACCACGACGAGAACGCTGATGGTGAAGACAGCCGTCTTATTCAAAGCCACTCCCTTTCCCGCGGTGGCTGTCTCGTCAGTGAGTACCTTTTTAGAAGGGTTCACATGGGCAGACGCCACAGCGGCCCGCGTCGCCATTGCTGACTGCGGGGGCTGGGCAGTAAAGGCATAAGGTTGAGTGTGACGAATGGAGGAGGTGGAATTCGCTTGGGACATCATTTTATTTCTCCTATGTTTTCGGTGTGTTTGAATGTTGTTTTTGATGCCACCCTTGCCGTTTTTCTCTTTGGCCCGGTGGGTGGCGACTTTTTTTATCGAAATCACCCCTGTTATCGGCGCTGAAAGTCAGATGTTGCGTGAATGTTGAAGGAGAAGGTGTCAGACACTTAGTATTTAGTTTTTTTATTCATTGATTCTCAATGGTTAAGCAACACAAAAAAATGCTTTTTCGTATATTACTGTTCGTCACTGATGGCCATCAGGTCGAACGTGGGTTCATGCAGAACCCGGCTCACGACTCTTGGCATCAATGGCGGCGAGCCAATATGACCGGTCTGCAAGGACAATGCGCATCGTATCTGCACCGGCCGTCTTGATCGCTATCGAGTTTGGAAACACCGGAATCAAGATGAAGTGGAAGAAGGACGTGAGGTGTGGATTTTCGAAATTTCCGGGTGAGCATGATCAAGGCAAGAAGCCATTCTCAACAATCCCCCAACCACAAATCTTTCAAGCTTTTCACCCTGCTTTTTGCAGTGTTATTTCATAATCGGAATCCGCACCCAAAAAATCATTCTTCCACACAGTACAAATTGTTGTTGTGATACTGTTTGTATCCCGGGTCGCATTCACATTCGCCGGAGCCGTCCCCGTATTCTACATACTCCCCATGTCCTCCGCATAGTTCGCAGTCGGATAGACCATAGATGACGAAGTTGTTTCCACAAGTAGGTCGATCATGCATGCAAAGCCAGTCGGCTGTGTTGTCTTCGTGGACTTCGCCGTAGAGGATGTTTATGTAGTATCGGTGTCCCGGCTCCACTTTGCATTGCCACGATGTTCCCTCCTGATCCGATGTGTACCATTGCGTACACCGCTGTGTATCCGGGTGAAAATCACCTGGACAGCGACTGATGGTAATCACCTTTTGCCCATCACCGATATCCGGTTCGCCGGGTTGCCATTCCACAGCCTGCAAATACGGCGAATGAGAGGCCCACTCAGGGATGTCGAACCCGATGGAAATGTAGCGATTCTCACCAAGATCTCTTATGCGCCGTTGCAGGTTTCCACCACAAGGATAAGGCCCCGGCCACAGATCGTCCCAGTCGGCGGGTTCGACAAACGTGTGAATGGGTGAGGGCGGCCAAACAGGTCCGTGGTTCTGAAAACCTACTTCCCATCCTTCCGGTGGGGGGCGAGTAGTACAATAGTGCTCGATCCGCAAAGAACGCACCACCTGGGCGGATAACTCCGCTGCTCCTTGACACTCAAGTGATAGTTCATGCTCGCCCAGAGGAGCAAAAGGTTCGATATCCAGTTGAAGCTCGCCATTGGTCGCAACCGGTCCATTCCACTGTGGAAAGCTGCTATGAGCCTCACATCCCTGAACGTTTACGGTGCTCCAGGTCAGATGAGCCGACTCGCCTTGAGCCAGGGTTGCCTCGAATTCTCCGTTGAGTAAAAATTCTATCTCCAATGTAGGGAGCTCTTCCCCACCATCTTCTCCCAGCTTATCTCCGTCAGTTTCCGTAACAGACGCGTCTGTGGCATTTAGAGAGTCCTCATGATCGGAACTGCAGCTTAATACAATCAGGAAAACAAGCATGAATAGGATTGATATTCGGATGTATGGACGGCTCGTGCTTTTCATCGTCGACTCCAGAATGATAAGAATTGAATCAAAGCAAATGGATTCTAATATTCAATATATGAAAAAATCGGAAGCATGCCAAAATCTATTTATTTACACTTATACAACGCCCAGCCATTAGAAGGCTACGCCATACATTTTCAATCACCACCCAACCCTTAAACATCTGCGATTACAATGACTTAGAGGGCGGATAAAAGCTTAATTGCTAGTGTCTGACACCTTTGGTCCTTTGGTTGGCCTCGTATGACGCGGATGGGAATTGTTTTTTTCAACCTTGCGGAACCGGGGCTCAACTCAAACACGAAGATTGCGCTTTTATCGGAGTCCCGGATGCGGGAATCCCAGATGAACCCTCCGGCGCTGTATAGAATGGGACGACCGCGATAGGTTTGGACCGGTTGCAAGACATGGGGATGGTGTCCCAGCACGAGAGCGGCGCCCTCGTCGATGGCCGCGCGACCCAACTCTTTCTGTCTGCGGCTGGGTATCGTCATGTATTCCACCCCCCAGTGGAAAGACACCACGAGCGCATCGGTTTTTTTTACCGCTGCCCTGACATGGTTCCTCATGTTTTCCAAGTCCGCGCCCGCTACTGAGGGTTGGTCGGGAAGAATCGTGGTTCCTGCGTTGGGGATATCGGTGTAAGCTAAAAAGCCGACTTTCATTCCGCTGACGTTCACAATTCGCAGAGCCTCGGCGGCTTTCATGTCCTCGCCCGCTCCCACGGTCGTGATTCCGGCCGATTCCAGGAAATCAATGGTGTCGGTCAATGCAGCGCGGCCGTAATCAAGGGTGTGATTATTCGCAAGGGACGCCACGGTGAACCCGGCCCATTTCAACAGTTCGGCCTGTTCCGGCGGGCACCGGAAAGCAACATCGGTGCGCCGCGCGACTCCGCGATGTGACATCGGACATTCCAGGTTGAAAAACACGATGTCATACTGCTTGAGGGTATCTTTTATCTGCAGGTATGGATAACGTGGTCCGTGACGTTCTATCTGCGCGCCGACCCCCCTCGCCAGCATCACGTCCCCTACAGCGGCCAGGGTCACCACGTTACGCGTTCCCGTTCCGGTGACATTGCTTACAACCGGCGGTTTGCCCTTTTGATTTTTGCACCCGGTCAACGCGCAAAATGCAAACAACGCAATGATCCAGCGATTTCGAGACCGGCTCGGAAACGGCCGGAGCTTCGGGAAGAGAAACTTTTTCAGAGAAGAAAAAGCTCGCATGATCGCAGGGTCAGCATCCGCCAAGATGATCGCTTACTCCTCCTTTTTTCATTTTCTCGCCGGTAATGAAAAAAGAGCGGATCCATGGCGCCAACGGAGGAACCTTGTTGTCATTTAGCATTTTGCGCCATTGCTTGTTGTCAAGACGGTCGGAAGCCGGCTGGGTGAACTCGTAGTGTGT
>SLPX01000210.1 GCA_007131745.1 Myxococcales bacterium | reverse complement strand
ATGACGATGACGATGACGATGATGACGATGAAGACGATTACGATGATGATAATGCTTCCGGCCGGAAATACGATGCGGAAGACACTGATGGAGGGGATAGCGACGAAGCGGACGATGATGACGCCGGGAAGAAAGGCGAGTAGCCGATTTTTCCGGATTTGAGGAGATTTAACCATGACGGATTTCAATTCAATGAAGAAACGGCGGAGTTTCGGTCGCCGGAAGATTTGCAGATTTTGTGCGGATAAGGGCTTGCGGATTGATTACAAAGATCCACAGACCTTGAAATATTTTGTCACTGACCGAGGCAAGATTGTGCCCAGAAGAATTTCAGGAAACTGCGCCAAACACCAACGTCACCTGACCGAGGCGATAAAGCGGGCACGTGTTGTGGCTTTGATGCCTTTCACCGCGACGGGAAAGTGAGGTGGATGATATGAGTTCCACTGTGCAACTGGTTCTTTCCGAAGATGTGGCTAATCTCGGCCGAATGGGAGACGTGGTGACCGTGAGGGCCGGATACGCGAGGAATTTTCTCATTCCGAGAAAGCTGGCCGTGGCGGCTACGCCCAGGAACGTGAAACGCTTGGAACATGAGCAGCGCGTTATCCAGAAACGAGTCGATAAGCGGTTGGCTGAAGCCAAATCAGTGGCTGAGCGGCTTGAGGGCGTATCCTTGACGATAACCCGAAAGGTGACCCATGACGAAAAGCTTTACGGGTCGGTGACGGTCCGTGACATTGCCGAGGCTCTCAAGGTGGAGGGTTTTGAGATCGAAGTTAGCAAGATAATTCTTGCGGCTCCGATCAAAAACCTTGGTGTATTCAATGTTACGCTCAAGCTGGCTGCGGAGATTTCCGCGGAGATCAAGGTCTGGGTGGTGGCCGAGGAGGAGTAATCAAGTCGAACCCCGGAAATCCTAGTGTTCCGGGATTTCGGACTTTATCGCTCATGGATCCCGTATATGGATCCCGTGAGCCTAAGGGTGGGGTTTGAAAGTGAACGGATCGGAGCGAGACAGAGGGGATCGAGGGTTGAGAGTCCCTCCTCACAGCAAGGAAGCTGAGGCTTCAGTGCTTGGAGGGGTATTGCTCAGGAATGAGGCGATACATCAGGCCGCCGAGTTTTTGAACCCAGATGATTTTTATCTTCCCGCGCATAAACAGATCTTCAAAGCTATGCTGGAACTCGATGATGCGGGGAGTCCCATTGATCCGGTAAGTCTGGAAACTCAACTCAAGTCAAACGGGGACCTCAAGACCAGCGGTGGGTTGACGTATCTGGTGGATCTTTCCAACCGGATTCCAACGGCGGAAAACATTCATCACTACGTTAAGATCGTTCACGACAAGAGCATGTTGCGCAGGCTCATCCAGTCAGCCTCGGAGATCGTAAACGAGGCTTTTGGAGATCCAGCGGACACGGAAACATTTCTGGACAAGTCTGAACAGACCATTTTTGATGTCACAAAAACTTCGGACCAATCCTCGTTCAAACACGTCAAACCGGTTATAAAAGAGGTTTTTCGCAAGGTGGAAATCCGCGGAGCGAGCGGCAAAAAGGGTATCACCGGAGTTCCCTCGGGCTTTGCGGATCTCGACAAGATGACCGGAGGGTTTCAACCCGGTGATTTGATAGTACTCGCCGCCCGGCCGGGAATGGGCAAGACATCGCTTGCTCTCAACATAGCGCAGAACGCGGGCGTCAAGTTCGGGATGCCGGTTCTTTTCTTTTCCCTGGAGATGAATGATCAGCAACTCGTAGAAAGGATGTTGTGTAGCGAAGCCCGCGTGAACTTGAAAGAATTCCGCCTTGAAGGAAAGTTTCCCGAAGACGATTGGCTTCGATTGACCGGTGTGGCGTCCCAGCTTTACAGCGCTCCGATATACATCGACGATACCCCCATGGTTTCGGCCCTGCAGGTGAGGAACAAGGCGCGTCGGTTCAGGGCGAACGCTTCCGTGTTTTCAGGCGAGGACCCCTTGGGTTTGATTGTTGTGGATTATCTTCAGCTCATGAGTGGATCCGGTGGCAGGTTCGATGGCAGGGAGAGAGAAATAGCCGAGATTTCAAGGGGCCTGAAGGCCATGGCGAAGGAGTTGAAAGTGCCTGTTATCGCCTTGAGCCAGCTCAACAGGATGGTGGAATCAAGAGAAGACAAGCGCCCGCGATTATCGGATCTGAGAGAATCGGGCGCTATTGAACAGGACGCGGATGTCATCTTGTTCATCTATCGCGATGCCGTATACAAGAGGCGTTCAGGCGAGGAAGATGACGGACCTGTGGACAATACCGCCGAGGTAATCATCGGCAAGCATCGAAACGGTCCCACAGGAGAGGTTAAACTGGTTTACCTGGATAGCTATACAAGATTTGAAAACACTACCTTCCGCGCCGACCCCGGCATGGAAGACCGTGAGCCGCCTGTTTTTTGATCTATCGGGCCGGGATACTACCACATCTGTATCAATAAACTTCAGAAGCGCCCCGGGAAATCAATAGAGCGCTATTCCATAACTACAGATCGGTCTTTTACACGTATCCGGCTCGCTCTAATGACCGCGAATGATTGAGCGAGCCTGTTTTTATACGGCAGCGGACAAACCGCTGCTTCGGCTAAAAGAGCCTCGCTACTTTTAACCCTGTGGTGTTTTGCGAAGATCTTATATGCTATCCTGATTGGAGGAAACGTGCAGCCTTCCGGTCACTCCGGAAGTGGAAGATTGTTAGTGTTGTAAAGTCGTAAAGAGGATTGCCGTAAAATGATTACTTTTCGGCGTCAGACAACATGTGGAATTGTTTTCTGGTTGTTCCTGCTTTTTTTTGCAGCAACTGCGTGTACTTGTGTGCCCCGGAGATCGGCCCGGGAAGAATCCCCAGAAGAATCCCTTCTAAAAGCCCGAAAGCTTGTCGACCAGGGAAGGTACGCAGATGCCGAGAAATATTTTGAGATGTCATTAAGCGGCTTGGTCCATCGGTTGGATGTATACAGGGAACTAGCGGATGTACAGGTGGTATTGGGAAGGGTCAGGGAAGCCGAGGAAAGTCTTGTCAGGGGTTTGAAGGAGGCAAAAGCTTCCGACGACGAAATCTATGATGCATGGTTGCATCTTGCTGAAATTCGCAACAGGCAGGGTAAACATAACGAGGCCGTGGAAGCTTTGGATGAAGCGCGCAGACTGGATTCGGGAAGGCCGGAGGCCGCGTGGAGGATGGCTCGTTTGTATGAAACTTTCAAAAACCCGGAGACAGCCAGAGCGATCTACGGTGAAGCCGCCGTCCACAATAAGGGTAAGCCGGGCGAAACTGAGACACTGTTAAGATGGGCGTCGATGGAGAAAAGGTTGGAAAACCTTGGGCGGGTGGAGGTTTTGTTGAAAAAGGCGGTTGGACTGCAAGCGGGAAACAAAAAGCTTCGTTCATCAGTGTACCTGGCGTTGGGAGAGTTTTATTATGAAAAAGCGCGATTGATTGGGGTGAAAGACGATGCCACGCACGAAGGAAATCAAAGCTACGAAAGCGACAACGACAAAAATAACGGCCAAAGGGTAGAATTGTTGAAAAAGGCGGAACAGGCTTTCATGGAAGCTTCGTATCTTGGATCAGGAAAAGCCGATGTATGGCTGGGACGCGTTCTGGTCGCTCTTGGAAAATGTGATCGGGCTGTCCAATGGCTTGAACGAGCGATAGAAAATCGCCCGGAAGATGCGAAAGCACTTGGATTAATGGCTCATTGCCTGGCGGCCGGAGAGACATCCAAGCAGGACAGAAAGAAAGCCTATGACTTTGCCTTGAAGTCCTACACGCTGTCGCCCGAAGATCCGGGCATCATGATGTTGCTGGCGGAACTGCATTTGGAGAATGGTCTGGAAAAACCGGCTCTGGACATCCTGGATCGTTTGGCCGAGTCGCCCGTAGTTGGTGAGATGGTACAGAACAACGACGGGTATTGGGTTCTTCGCGGCAAAGCGCTTGCGGCTTCCTTGAAACATAAGGAGGCATTGGAGTCATTTTCGAGGGCTGTGGCGATCTCTCCGGATGATCGTCGTGTGCTCAGGTTGCAGGCTCTGTCATCGGCCCGGTCGGGGGCATACTCCAGAGCGGTCCAATCTTTGCGAGCTGTCCGGAAGAGTGCGTACAAGAATGGAAAGCAGAGCGTTGAGAAAGACCTGGAAGTTGAATTACAGTTTGCTGTGTCGCTCGAAATGACTGGAGCGCGACGTGAAGCGATTGAAGTATTGACGAGGCTGGAAAAAAAATTTCCCAGAAACGGGTTCATTCCAGCGTACATGGGATGGATTCATCTCAGGGCGGGACGGATCGAGAGAGCTCTTGATTATGCACGAAGAGCCGTGGAGATGGAGGGAGAATCCCGCTTGCATTCGCTTGATGTTCTGCTTCAGAGCCAGCTTGCCGCAGGGCTTTTTCGGGAAGCCGAAGGCACGGCTAAGCGGGCTCTACAACTGGCAGTGAAACAAGAGGAAACAGCTTATTTCAAGAAACTTCTTGCTGTTGCTCTCAAAAAAGGGAAAAAGCCCGGTGCTGAGTCGGCGCCTTGAACTTGTCCGAAAATTCCGATTCTCCAAAAATTGGGTTTACATCTTTCGGGTTGTCATTTTGACACCTATCCCGGCGGGGTGATGCAGCCTGATTGCCAAAATGACGGGAGATGATCATGCCTAACTGATTTTCGTGATGTAAATGTTTAATAAAATCAGAACAATACCTTTCTATTCAGTCATTGGCACATCATTTGCTCTACAGAGAAAGCAAGGAATGAAAAAGGAGGATGCGATGACTGAAATAAGATTTGATTTTGGCGCTAGATTTGACACAGGCGAGAACACAGACCTCCCATTTTCAGGAGCGGTTATGAAGAGACTGCGGGCGAGGATTGCACGGCGACCTGGAAGGTGGAGACGCAGGATGCAGACAAAAACACATCGAGGTCGGGATCAGGATAACGATTTTCCAGCCGCGGCATGAACGACCGGAACGGGTGTATACAGCACCGAATAGTTTCGCAAGTTGTGTTGAAAAAGCGGTTTGAAAACGGCTAGCCCCGGTTTTGGTGTTCGGCCACCATCTTTTCGTAAAGGGCTACTTCGGTCTTGTTGCCGATCACAATGGGGGTTCTCTGGTGAAGTTCCGTGGGCTGAATGTCCAGGATCCTTTCGCTTCCGGTTGTAGCGGCCCCCCCCGCCTGTTCCATAATCATGGACATGGGCGCTAACTCGTAGAGCAGCCGCAATTTCCCCTTCCCGGTTTTCCTGTCCGCCGGGTACATGAAAACTCCGCCGTAGAGCAGGTTTCTGTGGATGTCCGACACGAGTGAACCAATGTAACGCGACGAAGTCTTTGCATACCGCTCGTTATCACTGTAGCGTATGTAATCAGCGAATTTCTGCGTGGGCTCGTCCCACTTGTTGTAATTGCTTTCATTGGCGGAAAAACACTTGCATTGATCGGGAATCCGAATGTTTTCGTGAGACAAGATGTATTCTCCAACCACCGGATCCAGGGTGAATCCATGCACGCCGTGACCGGTCGTGTATACGAACATGGTTGACGAACCGTATACGATGTATCCGGCGGCAGCCTGTTTGTATCCCGCCTGCATGAAATCCTTCAGATCACACTGTGGGGCGTCCGTTACCCGCCGGTGTATGGAAAAAATGGTTCCAACCGAGACATTGGCGTCTATATTGGACGAGCCATCAAGTGGATCAAACATGATTATGTATTTTCCGTGCCCGGGCGGTCTTGGCGGTAAAATGGTGATATCATCTTCTTCTTCATTGCCGTAGCCCGCCACGGAAGGCATCCAACTGAAAGTGGCCTTGACCACCTCGGTGGCAAGAACATCCAGTTTCATCTGCTGTTCTCCTTGGACGTTCCTTTTGCCGTAAGCCCCCTGAATGCCCAGTAAACCGGCTCTTTCCACCTTGGATTCTATGATTTTCCCTGCAAGCCCGATACGGCGGAGAAGATTGGAAAATACGCCTCGGCTTTCCGGATGCATCTTTTGTTCTTTTGCAATATGACTTTCCAGAGTATGAAAATCGTGAAACTCTGCCTCGTTATCATGCATAAAAAATCCTCCTTTTTTTTGTCCTCCTCCAATTGATAACAAAAATGACAATAGATCCCATGGTCATATTTTGTCAATCCGGTTTCCTGTGCCCTGCTCGTTCTATTGAAGGCGAGTGATCGAACGAGCCTGTTTTTACGGCAGCGGACAACCGCCGAGCGCCTTGTTTGAACCTCCCTGGCGGGAGTTTCATCTGCGGCTCGTCCGAGTTGCTTCATCCTTCACCCATTCCTGCCACCCCCTACACCCGGAAGCGCAACTCAGATGTCGGCTTATTGTCCATCTGCCTTTTTTTGCGGCTCGTTTTGTTGACGGCGGATGATCGAACGAGCCTGTTTTTACGGCAGCGGACAACCGCCGGACTGGGTTATGCCTAGGCCCAAAGTTGAAGCAGGTCTCCGGAAAAAGCCGTGCGTTTGAAGACCGCTGCCCGAAGGGCTGAAGGGATTCGACCGAGTCGCCGACGATGCTACCCGAAGGGTAAGCTTCAAACGGCGACGTCCGGCGTTTACGGAGACTGCGAAAACATGGCCTCGATAGATGATCGAAGGAGCCTGCTTATTTTGAGCCCCCCAGTGATTGTATGGAAATAATGTTTAACGGTTCATCAGGCGATCATTGGGTGTCCGTGCCGGATTCTTCTTCTCCCGACTCTCTTAACATGGGATCGATGGGTGTCATTGTCTCGGGATCGCGGACGGCCTGCCAACGAGTCTTGATTCCGGAAGTTCCAGCTTTTTTGTCGGAGGATTGCTGCGCAACACCTTTTAGCCTGTGATGACTGATATTTCCGGTGAATTTCCAGGTTCCGGCCGGGTGCGGCAGGTCCACGGAAAAGGTGAAGTTTGCACCCCTGAGCATAACATTTTTCAGTGGAACATTTACATTTCCGATCTTTGCCATTCCTTTTACATGTTGGAATGTTTGTTCGAGGTGGATGTCAAACGATTCGATCGGGATGTCTTTCCGGGACGGGGAAACCCGCCAATTCCCGGAGACATTAGCCGGTACAACCCAGAAATACAATGTGCTGAAATCCTCCGGATAGTCGGGATCCCTGAAGGTCTTTTCTCTATCCCTGGGCCAACCTTCAACACCGAAATCGTGCGCTACCACTCTTGTCCCGGGCCGTAGCTGCGTCAGAAGCATTGGGCGCAATTTCAAGTTTGTACGTGGAAAGAGGTATAGAGTTACGACGGTCGCCTCGCTGATATCTGTTTTGAACATGTCGCCGTGTATAAAACGAACCCGCTTCGCGACACCCGCTTCCTTTGCATTGCGACGGCTTTCTTCGACAAGTTCCCTCCTTATTTCCACTCCAACTCCCCTGGCGCCGAACTTTTGAGCCGCCATTATCGGAAATCGGCCGTCACCCGAACCCAGGTCGTAGACCACATCGGTTTTCCTTGTTCCCGCCATTTTAAGCATGGCTTCTACCACTGCTTCATGCGAAGACCCGAAAGGATCGTGCTCGCTTCCCTGTCCGAGTGAATGATCGAATTCGAACTTGTCGCCATCCTCATCTTGCCGTGAAAAAAGGAGGTCATCTGTATCAGAATCGCCTACTACCGTGCCTTCCGCAGCTTCAACAACCTCCTCGCCCGCGGTTTTGGGAGGAACTGTTTCCGGGGAGATTACCGGCGACAGGCTGCCTTCCGAGTCACTCGGTTCTTCGGATGAGCGAGCGTCCGAAGGTGTTTTTGATCTGCAAGAACACGCAGTAATTGCAGGGAGCAAAACAAGAATCAAGAAGAGATATTTTCGCATTTTAACCCTTTTCTCTTTGTAGTTTTTTTGTGATTTCAACTCCGGTTGAAATCACCATTTCTCTGCGTAAACAACCTGAAACAATTGCACTTTATTCCTGGACACAGGTCCTGATCGTGACCGTGCCTTTTAAACCTGGTTTCGTACGCAAATGGTTTAACATGCTTTAACTGGTTAGCATTAGGGTTCGCGTTATCGGCCAGGTTCTGTTTATGGAGAGTACTTTTATCAGATACTGGGCTGATGGACAAGATGTACGTTCGCAGTGAAATCTATTTGGGGGGGGTTAACGGGCGTTCACTCTGTAAATGGGTGTTCACGCTGAATCTTGCGTTGCTTGTAAGTAAGAACACATGCAATAAGACAACCGCGTGGAGGAATGATTCGTGGTGGTTGTCTCAATCCATACTTGCAGCTACTTCTTGCTGAGTCTGTATAATTTGGCATTATTATTGCTCAAAAAAAGCATCGTGTTCATTTTTTTGGAAG
This sequence comes from Myxococcales bacterium, assembly GCA_007131745.1. The sequence goes on along the minus strand of SLPX01000210.1, from coordinate 187 downwards.
GTTATTGGCTTTTTCGTAGTCCTTAGGACGAATGCTTTGACATCGGTTGTTTGTTTGCAAAGGAAAAAAACCATGAGATCGAAAGCCTGCACAATACTCTTTTCGGTTATCTTACCATTTTCGGGATGTTACATGGGAGGGAGGGGAACCGAAAGCGCATCGGTCGACACATCAGTCGAAATAGTTT
>SLPX01000286.1 GCA_007131745.1 Myxococcales bacterium | reverse complement strand
TGGTCGGAACACCCCTTCGGAATCTGGGTCTACGGTTACTATTCCGATACGTCCTATGGGTATCCGGGTGGAATGAACCTCGAACAGATCAATGAAGTAGTAATCGTCCTTTAATCTTTCCCTCCGACAATAGAGCGAACCTCACACCACAAAACAAATTCACCCTCTACGAACAAAGACTGTGGTATAACGCTGCCAAAATCAGTTTTAACTACTAAAAGGAAAAGGACGTAGCAAAACATGGAACGTGTAATAAAATTATTTTGGGTTTTCTTCTTACTGGGAGCGCTATCGGTCGGATGCCGTGATTCAAAGGATGATTCCGATTTGGATGGATCGGTTGAAACGGACGGACAACCCGGTTTTGATTCCGGAGATCACGATGGACAACCTCCGATCGACTCAGGACATGCAGACGGCGCCGCGCCGGATGGAACCATTCCCGATGGTGAAATATGCAATCGCGATCCCGGCCCCGATGATAGGGAGAGAAAAGTCGTCGTCTCAAAGCTGTATACATCAAACGGCGATCCTTCAAACGCATACGAGGCTCTCGACATGGCCGTGGAAGGAACCTTTGCGTTTCCGGGAGATGTTTTTTCCATGACCAGATCCACGTATTCCAGGATAGTTTTCACCCCGGACGGAAAAATCGGAATCGTGGCCCAGGAAGACGGATCTCTGGGAGTGTTCAGTGTCAATACGGATGGAAGCATCTCCGTTGTCCATGAATCTTTCGAAGGCGAATTCTATGCCTCGAAAGTGGTCATGGATCCCGCAGGACAAAGGGTTTTTGTTTTGAGCACCCAGTGGAGAGAACACGGAGGCGGAATATACAGTGTAAGGGTGAACTGCGACGGCACTCTCACAGAAGAAGGGCTTTGGGCCCCGGCCAAACTTCCCTATGGAATGGTTTTTCTGCCGGATAAGGAATCCAAGGTAGTGGTCGCAGCTAAAGACATCCTGAACTCGCCTGCTGAAAGAAATGTGCATCTGCTCACTTGGGGGCCATCTCCTTCTGTTATCGACAGCGTGGATGCTTTTGGACACGATGATTTCATAATTGAAAGCTTTGCGGTCACCAACGACGGAAACTATGTGCTTCTGGGCGACAACAGCGGATTTTCCGCGGAACCCAACAGTGTAGCCATAGTGCAAACCGGCGCAACCGGTCTTGAGCCGGTCCAGTTGCTGAGTCCGGTTGAAGACCCTTTCGATATCGTCACATCACCCTATAACAACGCTGCAATGGTCATCAGCGGATTTGGAGATGTTGTGATTTCGATTACCTACGATCCGAACAATCAGGCCGCCCCTTTTGCATTGGGAACAACGGTGTCCACTCCGCCGTTGCCTGCGAAAGCGGTCTTGATCGATCGTGGTCAACTTACGGGGTGGGTGTTCATTTCTGAAAACACGGGTATCCGTAAACTGGTTTTTGAAAGCAACGGTTCGATAACCGACCTGGGCGTCACATCGCCCGGTTCGGGACTTGAAAACATGATCGGCTCGATTGGAGTGCAACCGTAATCTCCGCGGGCCGGAAAATCCATTTTGCTCAGACCGTCTTATGAACCCGAAAAAAAAACAAGAGCGCCCAAAACTTATATGCCCCACATGCGGAGGACTCTTCGGAGACGGAGACAAGAAATGTCCCAAAGACGGCGCAGCGCTTGAAGAAACAACCGACAGCCTTGCCGGAAAGAGTGTCGGAAATTACGTTCTGATCCGGCGCCTCGGCCGGGGCGGCACAGGAACAGTCTACCTTGCAATCCAGCCCGACATCGGAAGCAGCGTCGCCATAAAGATTTTGAGTGAAGCAGCATCGGAAGATCGTTCACAACTGGAGCGGTTCCTGACCGAAGCCCAATCCGTCAATAAGATCGGCCACCCTAATATCATCAAGATCCTGGACAAGGGGGAAATGGAAGACGGTCGACCTTACGTGTTGATGGAACTCCTGGACGGCTCATCTCTCAAGGAATGCATCTACGAAAATCCCGGGTTGACCATGCATGAAAAGAGGGAAATCGTGGAGCAGATCCTGGACGCTCTCCAAGCAGCTCACGAGGCCGGTTTTATTCACCGCGACCTGAAACCTGAAAACATCCACATTACCTCGGACAAGAGGGCGAAGCTGCTGGATTTCGGCTTAGCAAAACTCATGAACAGGGAGTGTGCCGGGCTGACCCAAACAGGGGCGATCCTCGGCACACCACTTTACCTGGCGCCTGAACAGGCGTCAGGGCGCCAATCCGACATTGGACCTCAAACCGACATTTATTGCATGGGCGTGGTGCTTTACGAACTTTACACCAAGACATTGCCCTTCCAATCCAACAACGTCTACAATGTTGTTTCAGACCACATCAACAAGGAGCCGCCTCCTCCCGGGAAGCGCAATCCCCTGATTTCCAAAGCCATGGAAAAAGTTATTCTGAAATGCCTGAAAAAAAATCCGAGCGAACGTTTTCAAACCGCTGCCGAACTGATGGAAGAATACATCTCCGCGCATGAAGGTTTCGTTCAAGGTCTCGAGGACACGCTGTCCGGGGGATTTCCGCCGCAACCCCAAATCCAAGAAGATCAAGAATTTCTTCCCCGCGAAGGAACCACGGGAAAAGAAATCCTGGAACAAATTTTTGCAGAAACAGAAGGTCGTCTTTCACGTACCCGCCCAGCCCCGGTTGAGCAAAAACCGGCGGATAAGCCCGTTCACGCCGGGAGCCGCTTGTCGAAACGTCACCTCTCGTTCGGACTGGCACTGGCAACAGCCGCTGTGCTGGCGATATTGATTTTTGCAACCAAAAGCGGAGATGAATCCGATCCTCCCGGAAAACCCACGGCCGCGGTTGAGCCTGAGGGGAGACTTGTCATCCTACAGAAGAGGGACACCGAATCCTTGCTCCCGACCGAAGTCGAATACACACCCTCCATAAACATTCTTATCAATGTTTTCGAGCCTCTCGTCCTATTCGAACCGCTGACCGGCCGGATCAAACCCTGGTTGGCCGAGCAATGGAAACCATCCGAAGACGGTTATGTTTTCACCCTCAGGGAAGGGGTGAAATTTCACAATGGGCAAAAATTGAATGCTGAAACTGCAGTGAACTCACTCAAGAGAACTTTGAAATCCACTCATGGAAAAACCTATTTTTGGGATGTAAAAGAAGTTCGGACTGTTGCGCCCATGCAGTTGGAAATCAAGCTTGCCGGTTCGAGCCCTTCATTTCTCACGAGGCTGTCGCTTTGGCCGGCTTTCATTCACCTGGAACACGATCCTTTTCCCGTCGGCACGGGGCCGTTCATGTTCAAGTCCAGAAACGCACAGATCGGAGCTGTTGTCCTGGAAGCGTTTATGGATCACCGGCTGGGACCACCCCGGTTAAAAGAACTTGTATTCAGGGTGGCGGTAGAATCTTCGGCCCAGACCAGTTTGCTTATCCAGGGAGACGCCCACATTGCCGGAGACATCTCTCCCGCTGCAGCCCTGGAACTGTTTAACATGGCCCCCATAAACGTTTACAAGACGGCCACAAATGTAACCGCATACGTTTTTTTCAATACTACCAAACCCTATCTGGCCTCACCGGAAGTAAGAAAGGCCTTGTCCATGGCCATCGACACGGACACCCTTTTGGCTGATCTTTACAAGTATGCAGCGCGCCCTGCTTCGGGATCACTTCCCCCGGTGATGGCCTTATCGGGGCGGGTCAAGGGAGCCGGCCCTCCTCCTTTTTCGCCCGAACAAGCGGCAAAAGCCCTGGAAGGAAAGGATGTGCTGGAGCGCACGCTCAAGATCTTACTGCCTTCCGAACCTCGTTCATCCGTGCCGGACCCCGAAAAAATGGGAAGCATTCTGGTTGAAGGTTTGGCTCGCTCAGGAATCAAGGCTGAAGCCGTATTCCTTTCTTCGGATAAGTTTTACGAAAGTTGCGGACGCGGGGAGCACGATCTGGCAATCTTCGGCTGGATCCCGGATTACCCTGATCCTGAAAACGTATATTTTCTTCTCAGCAAAAAAGGAATGAACGCTGGATACAACCTGGCCTTGTACAATGACGACACATACGAAAAACTCATGGCCTCGGCACTGATCGAACAAGATCTTGATGAAAGGAAAAACATCTTTTTCCAAATGGAGACCCACTTGAAGGAAAACCGCCCTTGGGTTCCGCTTTTTTACGTTTCCGCGTTCGTGGGCATCCGGAGAGAAGTCAAAGGCGCAAAACTGGGAGTGGAACAGTGTCTGGGCGGAGCCGATCTGTTTTTGCAAGGAGCTTACCTGGAGGAATCGAAATGATTCGTTGCGGTTGGTGTGTCAAAGATCCCATCTACACGGCTTACCATGACAACGAGTGGGGCGTCCCGGTATACGACGACTCGAAACTCTTTGAATTCATCGTTTTGGAAGGAGCACAGGCGGGATTGAGTTGGCTGCAAATATTGAAAAGACGAGAAGGCTACAGGCGGGCCTTTGCCCGGTTCCGGCCGGAAAAAGTCGCTGAATTCACGGAAAAGGACGTGGAACGACTGTTAAATGATTCATCCATCATAAGAAACAGGCTCAAGATTGAAAGCGCGGTAAGAAATGCACGGGCTTTTTGTGAAACCGCGAACAAATTCGGCTCGTTCTCTAATTACATTTGGGGTTTCGTAGACAACGTCCCGGTCCAAAACCGTCACCATCAGCTTGAAGATATCCCGGCCGAAACTCCTCTTTCGCGAAAAATAAGCAAAGACCTGCGCGCCCGTGGTTTCCGGTTCGTAGGCCCTATAATAGTCTACTCCCACATGCAAGCCACCGGAATGGTCAACGACCACATAGTGTCGTGCTTCCGGCATGAAGAAACAGCGCGGCTTGCAAATCCACGTGGCAAAAATCGAGAGCGCCGGAATCAAGACTTCGACACTGTAGAATAACTACAACCCAGCCATGGAAGAACCTTGAACCCAACTACAAGAACGAAAAATGTTCATAGGCCCATTTTTTTTTACAAAGTAAGTTGATCATGGAAAACTTATTTGATAGCATTGTTTCATTGTCTGTTCGGTGTCGTCCATAAGCGGGGGCAGACAGCAGCCAAGGAACGGGGGATTTTTCACAGTTTTTCAAGTCCGCTCAGTGTCGTTTGATAAACAGGGGCAACCGGCCGGTGAAAGGGAACGGGGGATTTTTAGGGCAGCCGGTTTTCCTTATTCACTTACGGTTAGTGAACAACCGGAGGTTCTGAACAAGCCTGTACCTCCATGATGAGATACATCATTATCTTTTCCTGAAGCAGCAATCTGTATGGATCGCTGTATCCGCTGTGAGTGTGGTAGACGGTGTATAAAACCTTGCCGCAATAAAAAGGCCAAGAAACGGTGGTAGGCTTATCCGCTCCCGCGGGCGTTTCTTTGCCGTACATCCAAACTCTGGGCGGCAGATACAATTCACCGTTCGGCCCGGTGCCGTGCTCATGGTCGATACCCACCTCGCCCGGGCTGATATCATAAATGGAGTCCCACGCTGCCTTGAGTTCGATAGGGTTGTTCGCGTTCACATCGGGAAGCGCTATCCAATCCGCAAAATTTTCATCTCCCGGAACTCCGATGAAATCCCAGGATCCCGCCCAGTCATTGCATTCATTCGGAGGAGGTGGACTCGGTCCATCGCCGCAAACCGATCCCTGGCCTCCAAAGGTGCCCCTTACGTAGAATGTTAAAAACTCCGGCCAGACCTGCTCCGCAAAATCGTAGGCAAAATCGTCTATGTAAAGCTTGCCTCCGTTCCTCACGTATTCTTTTATGTTTTCAACATCATTCGGCCCGCCCACCCAACTCTCTCCGCAGGGAGCTATAATCAAGTTGTATTTGGCCAAATTCTCGTATGAACCCACCAACTGGCCTACTTCACTGCTTCCTCGATACACACTGAACTCGCCGTCATAATCAAACCCCAATGCCTCGAACATAATGCTCATGTCTTCGTATTGTCCGTGGATAATGGCGATCTTGGGAATATTGTCCCCCCTATCCAAATCCGTGCTGTTGGGCAACGTTGTCTCTTCCGGCCTGGGCACGCCGGGAGCATCAGGTTCAAGGGTGAAAACCCCGTCCGGGGTCTCCGGAATATGAATCTCCCTTACACGCCTGAACTCTCCTTTTTGAACCACAAGATAATAAGACTGCTCCGCCAAGAGTACCAGCTCAAAGCTTCCATCCACCGGATCCGAGATCACGTGAGGAATATTGGTCGGCACATCTACGCACTCATTGCAGTACATCTCCTGAGGCATTTCTTCCGGCGGGCTGACATGCGCAGCCACGAGCGCTCCCGGGATGGGAAAGCGATTATCTTCAAGGGTGTCGGCAAGATCGGCTCCCGGTGACCATGTGACTCCCTTAAATACAACAGTATTCACCAAAGAAGCATCGGGTATATTTTGGTTCTGGTTGGTGTTGTGGTTGTGGTGGTAGCCGTTATTGTTATTCTGCCCGGCATCCCACAAAACATTTCCGGTTTTGACGGATCCACATCCGAACGCGGAAAAGGACAATGCCGTTAAAACGCAAAAAACAAATCTAATTCTGTAATTCATCTTAAAACCTCCAAATCAATAACTACGCCTTTCAAGATACACTCTATTTACATGGGATTCAAATCTTGATGATACAAGAGTGAGAAAAATCTTCCGCTCGAAACATGTCGCGGCCGATTCATTCCGGAAACATTTCCCCTTTTGCTGAGCCTAATCATCTATGCATGCGGAAACATCAAATGTGCAATCGTCACTGCAGGACAGATCCCCGCCCGAAAACCCCAGCGCTTCACACGTCTCTTCGCCGAGGTTTTCACCGTCGCACTCTTCAGGATCCTGGATTATCCCGTCGCCGCACCAACCGGCGGCCTCGCAGTCCGACAAGTCGTATTCGCATGAATCGGTGCAACTCAGTGTTCCTCCGTAATAACCCAGGCTATCACATGTCTCTCCACCCAGGTTTTCACCGTCGCACTCTTCAGGATCCTGGATTATCCCGTCGCCGCACATGCCCGCGGCCTCGCAGTCCGACAAGTCGTATTCGCACGAATCGGTGCAGCTCAATGTTCCTCCGTAATAACCCAGGCTATCACATGTCTCTCCACCCAGGTTTTCACCGTCGCACTCTTCAGGGTCCTGGATTATCCCGTCGCCGCACATGCCCGCGTCCTCGCAGTCCGACAAGTCGTATTCGCACGAATCGGTGCAACTCAGTGTTCCTCCGTAAAAACCGAGGCTTTCGCACGTCTCTCCGCCCAGGTCGTCGCCGTCGCACTGTTCGGGACCGTTCTTGATCCCGTCGCCGCACATACCGGCTGCCTCGCAACTCGAAAGATCGTAATCGCATGAACCAGTGCAAGCCAGCACACCGCCGTGATAACCAAAATTCTCACATGTTTCTCCGCGCAGGTCCGTTCCGTCACATTCTTCCCCTGCATCAGCCACTCCATCCCCACACCACGGCACACGGCAGTCGGTTCTACATGCATCCGGTTCGGTATCGGAGTTCAATGGGCCGTCGTCGCACTCCTCGCCGGCATCCTTGACACCATCTCCGCAATAAGGATTCAGGCAATTGGTGCGGCACCTGTTGGGAATTGAATCCGAGTTGAGCGGACCGTCGTCACACTCCTCACCCGTATCAACCACTCCGTCCCCACACCACGGTAAACGGCAGTCGGTTCTACATGCATCCGGTTCGGTATCGGAGTTCAATGGGCCGTCGTCGCATTCCTGCCCGGCCACGGCGTTGTGATGACCGTCGCCGCATTCGGCCCAAGTGCAGTCGAAGTTGCAGGTTTCCGTATCAACGCCCCCCTCATCACAATCCTCCCCATCGTCTACAACCCAATCGCCGCAACTCGAAGTACTGCAATCGGTTCGACATGCATTGGGAATCTCATCCGAATTCACGGTGAAACACCCATCGGGGAGATTATCCGGATCCACCCCGCAATCACAAGTTTCTCCCGCAGCGGTGTTCACATACCCGTCTCCGCAAACGGCAAACGTGCAATCAGCATCGCAATCCTCACTATCTACGCCCCCGTCGTCACACTCTTCACCCGCGTCCACAACTCCGTCCCCGCAATACGGCCGCAAGCAGTTTGTGCGGCATGCATTCGGTATAGTGTCGGAATTGATATGCTCACACCCGGGAGGAGGAGAACCGTGTGCCGCCAGGTATTCTTCATCGCCGCAGTCGCACTCTTCGCCCGGTTCAACGATACCGTTTCCGCAAGTAGGCAATGAACAATCGGGCAAACAAGTCGTTCCCGGTTCATTCGAGTTGATCATCGTGCACCCATCCGGCAAATTGTCCGGGTCGAGACCGCAATCACAAGCCTCACCCGTATCCACAACTCCGTCTCCACACGCAGGCAGAAAGCAGTCGGTCCTACATGCATCCGGTTCAGTATCCGAGTTGGATTCCCCGTCGTCGCATTCTTCTCCGGAATCCACCACTCCATCTCCGCAAGAAGGTAAAGTGCAATCGGTCCGGCACGCGTCCGGATCAATGTCGGAGTTGAACTCGCCGTCGTCGCATTCTTCTCC